>CAYMOS010000002.1:0-274161 GCA_964392265.1 uncultured Candidatus Saccharibacteria bacterium | reverse complement strand
CTCTTTTTATAGGCAGGTAATCGGTCTTCAGCGAATAAGTTGGACCCCTTACGTTTGAACGATGCCTCCGGGAGAGATTTCCTATGGCTACACGCACAAGACGACAGCTTCTTGATCATACGGCGAGTCTTTTGTCACGCAAGTGGACACTTCGTATTGTTGTCGCACTCAGCACCGGAGTAAAAAGACGTTGCGAACTTTCTAGGATACTCCCCGACGCTACGCAAAAAGTTCTCACGGAAACATTGCGCGAGATGGAGCGTACGGGTATATTAGAACGCTCGATATACCCGACTATTCCCCCTCATGTCGAGTACCGATTAACAAACATAGGACTAGGTTTGATGAGGCTGTCAAATGAGTTCGACTTGTGGTTCGATATGCACCGTGACAACATACATAAAGCTCGGAGGACTTACGACAGACAGAACAAGGGGTTATCTTAGTACCTCCTCTAACACTTCGATTTTTCTTACAGAAAAGTCGAAGTCACACCAAAACTTGTTTTGGTGACTTGGTGCCTAAAGATGCCTTTGCTTCTCGATAGCGTCAAGCACTTCTCGATGGCGTAGCTTGTCGCGCTTGTTCTTACGACTACTTCTGCGTAATAGCCTGTACGGTATAAAGAGAATCCCGAATAGGACATACATTACAAAATACCAACAAGCAACAAACATCCATGCTGCAATAATAAGCGTGATAGCCAACGGAACGAGAATTAGCTTGAGAATAAGATTATCGGCTTTTGTTATCTTCCAGATACGCTGCGCCGACCCGGCAAAGGAAAAAGGCGCTGATACGACTACTTTTTCTGATGCAAGTTGATTACTCATACGCCTATTTTACTTTATAAAACCGTAATACAACACTCTTGATGGCTTGTGAAGATTTTTACGGTAGTCTTTTAGTGTCAACTCTATCTCAATAGCTAGGCAATTACCTCTGAAAACTACAGGTACTGTAAAGTACCTTGTGGTTTTTTAAGTGCATTATGACCTCTGTAGTACCGTCTTGAAGCACTATTTGACCTCTGATATTTTTAAGGTACGTGGGAGTATCAGGGATGGTGAAGAGCCGTCTTACTCGCGTCGCTAACATTAACGCTTGAGTATGGTGGTGATATGCAAAAAATGAGGGGAATAGAATAGTATGGGAACAAGAAAAACATTATCTATAGTGACTCTAGTGACTGCGGCTAGTTTACCATTAATACTCGCAGAACCAGCATTTGCGCAAGCTGCGGGTGTTACGCAAGTCGAGAACTTTCTAAAAAGTATCACTGGAGTCCTGACGGGCATTGTCGGTACGGTTGCTGTTATTTTTCTCGTACTTGCAGGCTACATGTATATGACAAGCGCGGGCAACCCCGAGCGTCTTGATAAAGCAAAAAGTACCTTGAAATGGACGATCATTGGTATCGCCATTGTTCTCGGTGCGCTTGTCTTAGCTAATATGATTGTAGCAATCTCTAAGCAGTCATTCGGAGGGTAAGGTGTTGCTATGGGAGGTATTGGTAACGCTCTGACGGCGAACTTATCTCTGTTTGCCGACACATCCGGCGCAATAAGCACAGTGCGCGATTGGGTACTTCCTGCCGTGCAAAATATCGCTGGACTCGCTTCAGCGGTAGCTGTGTTACTGATCGTGTATGCGGGCTATTTGTATATCACGAGCCGCGGCAACCCTGAACGCATGGAAACCGCCAAGGGCTTGCTGAAAAAGTCTATGATAGGGCTAGCGATCATTCTGGCGGCGGTCGTACTAACTTCGCTTCTGACAGGCTCATACAGTGCGCCACAAAACCCCGCCAACGCCACTATGCCGAACTTGCAAGCTATAGAGCCGAAAAGCGAAAGTAATGGCTGGCTCGATATGATTATCAACGCAATCACAGGTGTTTTGGTAAAACTTATTAACGGCGCGGCAACGCCATTTCTCAATGCGCTCGACTTCTTCACGAAGTCAACGCCGTCTATGGCCAGTAATCAAAGTGTTTTCAACTTCTGGCTTGCCATGGTTGGTATTTGCTGGGCGTTGTTAATTTTAGTAATAGCACTGGTTGGCTTCCATGTCATGAGTGCGTCGGCACTTGGCTTTGATGAGGTTGATTTACGACAGTTGATACCTCGTTTTTTGCTTATCTTTGCGCTGATGAGTTCGTCAATCTTCTTGATTGACGGAATTATCGGCTTATCAAATGTACTGATCACGGCGGTTGGGCAAATATCGGGCGCAGCCTCTGTATGGACGACACTGACAGGAGTGGTTGAGAAGACGTCGGGACTTGGCCTTGCAGCACTGTTTATTATGTTAGCCTTTGTCTTATTCTCAATCGTATTGCTAGTGTATTACGTCATGCGTCTTGTGACGCTTTACCTCGGCGCAGTATTGTCCCCGCTCGTGATACTCCTCTGGATCGTGCCGGGCTTCCGCGACTTTGCCGAAACCGCCTTTAAGACCTACATTACGACAATCTTTGTATTGTTCGTGCATGTGGTGATATTGCAGCTCTCGGCTTCGCTATTTGCGGGTATGGCGACCGCTTCTGGCGATAACGCCGTCCCAGATACTCTCATGGCTATCGTGACGGGTATTGCAACAATCTTCATGTTACTTAAGGCGCAAGGTGCGATGATGCAATTTAGCTACGTCAGCATGGGTGCGCGAAACTTGAAAAAGCTCGGTGGTACATTTATCAACGGCGTAAATCACATGACAACCCACACTCGTAAGGCCACAAATACTATTCGCTCAAAGAGTGATACGGCCAAGAAAACCCGCATGATGTCGGGCGCGGAGTCAAAGGCACTTCGCACCAACCAAATGCAGAGCGTAAGCTATGAAAACAAGAAAGGCACAGCAACTATCACTCATACAGTCATGCCAAAGACCGCGCCAAACGTAAAAGCAACGCGCGTACCGTCGAATGACAGTAAGGACAAGACAGCATGAAAGCAACCGTAGTACCCGCACAAGTAACGACCGTTGAAGACCGTATTTTTGCCAACCTCGGCTTATCACAAGTACTACTTATGCTCATGGTTATCATTGTCTGTTCGGCAATCTATACGCTTGCGCCACCAACTATGGAGGGGGCGACGTATAAATACTTCGTTATGGGTAGTATCGCCCTCGTCTGTGGTATTTTAGCCATTCGTATCAAGGGTAAGATTGTCGCCTTGTGGCTGCTGGTGCTGCTTGCATACGGCTTGCGGCCAAGGTATTACGTCTACGACAAAAACGTCACAACCTTGCGCGAAGCCTACGCCACCAAAAAAGAAAAAGTGGTCAAGGAAAAGAAAACTAAAAATACAGATAGCGAAAAGCAGACTACTCGACAGAGGCTTGATATCCCTGAAACTGCTAGAGTCCTCGCCGCAATAGAAAACCCTAAATCCAACTTCCGTCTTGAGGCTGGAAAGAAAGGAGGCCTCCGTGTTCGGCTCACTGAAATCGAAAAGTAAAACTAGCGCTCGCAATCAAATAGCTATCAAGGGGGTGCGTGACGGTATTCTGATATTGCCAAACAACCAATATCGCGCCATTTTGGAGGTGGCAGCGCTCAATTTTGAGCTACGAAGCGACGAAGAACAAGACGCAATCATAGATACTTACGAAAGCGTCCTCAACTCGGTCGGTGTACCACTGCAAATACTTATACGAACGCGCGAGATCGACATGGACAAATATCTTGAAGACTTGCAAGATCGCCGCCGAGACGAAAAAGAAGAAATATATCGCGACCAGTTAAAAAACTACAATGAGTTTATTCGTACACTGATCGCCGACAATAAGATTTTAACGCGGCATTTTTATATAGTCGTGCCGTATCAACCAACCGACAAAAACGAAAAGGCAGATTTTGAGCTAGTTGAAGAACAGTTACGGCTGCGCCTCGATATTGTTTCAAAAGGCATGGCAAAACTCGGTATGCATACATTTCAAATTGACAGCCTCAAAGTACTTGACCTGTTCTATAGCTTTTACAGTCCAACGCAAGCCAAGATACAGCCCCTTACCGAACAGGTACTTGAGAGAGTCCACACCACACTTGTAGAGAAAGGAAAAGCAGATGAAAAAGCCGCTAAACCAGCTAAAAAACGTAAAGCGTAAACTCGTAGAGCCGATTATCGCTCCCGCCCGCAGGCGACGACAAGCGCGTATAGAGCAAAAGAAAGAACTTGATATTTTGTTTGGCGAGCAAGACGCGATAGACGTATTGTCTTATGCTGGACTTGAGGAAAATGTAGACTATCTTAATATCGACGGTGAGTATGTACGCACGTTATATCTTGCAAGCTACCCATTTGTTGCTACATCGGGTTGGCTCGACAGCCTCATCAACTTCAACCACGATAACGACACGAGTATGCACATACACGAAGTTAGCGCCTTGTCTGCGCTACCAAAACTCAATCGCAAAATTACCGAGCTTGAAAGCACCAAGCGGGCGCTTATACGCGACGGTAAAATTGTTGGTTCGGAAATTACCGACCCGCTAGAGTCAGCAATTGAACTGCGCGATAAAATACAGCGCGGCCAAGAAAAACTATTTCAGCTGGCTCTTTACGTCTGTATTCGCTCCGACAGCCTCGAAGACCTAAATAAGACTACTAAACTGCTTGAAGCCTCTTTTTCAGCTCGTCTGTTTTACTCAAAAGTCGCACGCTATCAACAGCTGGAAGCGTTGCAATCAATCCTCCCTCGCGGCGAAGACCAGCTCAATCAAAAGCGCAACCTCGACAGCTCCAGCGCAGCGCTTACGTTCCCATTTATGTCATCTGAACTTGTACAAGAGTCGGGTATTTTATATGGGGTAAACAAGTCAAATAATTCACTCGTCATTCTCGATCGTTTCGGCCTGCATAATGCTAACTCAATTACATTCGCACAGTCTGGCGCGGGCAAAAGTTATACCACCAAGGTAGAGATATTACGCCAACTCATGCTCGGCACGCGCGTTATTGTTATCGACCCAGAGCGAGAGTATAAAAGCCTTGCAGAATCGGTAGACGGGACATACATCAAGCTCTCAACGAGTAGCCATAACAAAATCAACCCATTCGATCTCGCTTCAGCTTCCCATAGTAAAGATGATTTGTCAGAGCATATACAAGACCTCACGGACGTTATCAGGCTTATGGCGAAAGAGCTAGATAAGTCGGAAGAAGCGGCTGTAGACCGTGCGATACTCAAGGTATATAAGAAAGCAAAAAACACACAGCCGCGCCTACAGGACTTGTATGCCGAACTACACGCACTCGGTCAAATGCAACTCTGCGAACGGCTTGAAAAATATATCTCCGGCTCGCTCGCGGGCGTGTTTAACTCACATACGAATATTAAGCTCGACAATCGGCTAGTAGTGTTCGATATCAGGGATATGGCGAAAGAGATACGCCCGATCATGATGATGATTATTTCTAACTTTGTGAAAAATCAGGTTATGGCGAACCCTCAAAAGCGCTTACTTGTCATTGACGAGGCATGGCTGCTACTTCAGCACGATGAGTCGGCGCGTTTTGTCACTGGTCTAGTGCGCCGTGCGCGTAAATACTATCTTGGCGTGTCGATCATATCGCAAGATGTAGATGACTTCCTCAAGAGCGAACATGGCCGCGTGATTGCCTCGCAAAGTGCGCTGCGCATTCTGCTACGACAAGACACGACAACCGTAAAACGTGTCGTCACAGAGTTCGGCTTGTCGGAGTTCGAGCATAATTTCTTGCTCACTTGCGGGCGTGGCGATGCGTTGCTTGTCGCCGATCAAAACCATGTAGCCGTCAATATCGTAGCAAGCAAAAAAGAACACCCGCTTATTACCACAAACCCTGCGGAGCTATACGAAAAATGAACCCAGTAATCTTACTGTTTGGCGGCACTGGCTTTAAGCTCAAGAGAGTGGTTGCGTTTGTAGTGGTCACTATGTTTGCTATTCTTTTTATGCCAATTATCGCCGCTATGTCGGTAGGTACGGCTACGATTGGCTGGCTGGCGGCTACGCCAGACGCAAAGGCAGCAGAAACGCAAGGTTTCTATATGGGCGGTTCTATGCCTGACAATACTTACGCATGGGGTAACTGTACTTGGTGGTCGTACGCCATGCGTAAGTGGGCTGGCAGCCCCATACCGAACAATTGGGGCAATGCAAACACTTGGGATGACTACGCCCGCACACAAGGCTACGTCGTCAATAATACGCCTGCCGTCGGTGCAATCTTTCAGACCGACGCTGGCGGTGGTGGCTACGGCCATGTTGCGTATGTTATCAAGGTGAATCCGCTCAATGATGAATGGACAATTTCAGAGATGAACGCACCAACCCTTAACGTCGTATCACAGCGCACTTTTACGAAAGAAGCGGCCACACACTATACCTTTATTCACTCTAAACTAGGAGCGCCACAATGGACACCTACACCCATTACGTCGAGCCCGCCTTACGGTACTGGCCTCTAGCCGTAGCCATTGTTGGCTCGGTTGTTGGCGTAATTGCCTTGTTCTTGCTGATACGAATTATTGCTAATCGTCGCTATCTGTCGCACCGTGACATGGTATGGCTAGAAATAACGCCACCATCAAACATCGCCAAGACCCCACAAGCTACCGAACAGTTATTCTCGGTACTTCATGGCGCACGCGCAGCTAGACACTTGAAAGAAATGCTATACAACCGATCGCCAGTAATGAGCTTTGAGATTGTATCGACACGCAATGACGGCATACGTTACTTGCTACAGGTTGAAAGAAGCCGCTCGGCGAACGTACAGAAAACAATTACCTCATATATACCAGATTCAAAGGTAAAAGAGATTAAACGCCAAAGCATAGACGTAGATAGTGTTATAGAGTTTCAAGAAGTTGGCCATTATGTACTACCACTTACTCTTACCTCTATTTTTGAACAGCACGACCCACTTGGCTACGTGACTGGTGCTATGACGCAACTGGCCGACGATGAAGAAATAACCTTGCAGCTTGTCGCTACGCCTGTCAGACTACGCGAAGCCGATAGTCTTTCACATAAGATACTCGGTAACGAAAATATCTTGCAGCAAGTTAGTAACAAGCATTTCTCACTTCTTGGTCAATTTGCCAACATGACTAGCTCGCTCGCGTCAGGGGTAATCGACGCTGCTGGTGATGTGTATATGGATTCGCACTCACGCCGCAACGAAGCGTATTCAAGAGCCGGTCAGACACGCACCACGACACATGATAGACCTTCGCGGGTACTAAGCGCCTTTGAGCTTGAGCTTATGGAAACCATGCACCAAAAAGTCACGCAACCACTTTTTCAAGTCAATATGCGTGTGCTAGTAAAAAGCCCCGAAGCCAGCGTCCATATTTCGGCATTAAGATCTGCTCTTGACGGCTACAGCGTGCCGCCATATCAGGCACTCAAGACAAAGATCAACTTTCCAGTAGTTAAAGCATTACGGCGCAGGGCGGCTATTCGTCGGATGCCATCAATTATGCGTCGCTCAACTGTTATTTTAGCCGCTTCGGAGCTTGCCAGTTTATATCACTTTCCCTCAAGCCAAGTTAGTAAAACCGACAACCTCATAACTTCACTTAGTCGGACGCTGCCAGCACCAATATCACTCAAACAAAACAAGCGTTTTGACGTTATCTTAGGCGAAAACGAACATCACGGCGTCACTACACCCATTGGCCTCACCGAGCAGGAGCGCGAACGCCATGAGTATATTATAGGGGGTACGGGGAGCGGTAAAACGACGATGCTACAATATGAGGTTGTCCAAGACATACAAAGTGGCAAGGGCGTAGCAGTTGTTGATCCTCACGGGGACATGGCCGAGACCTTGTTGCGATATGTACCTTCTGAACGCGTCAAAGACGTTATTTATTTTAATCCTGACGATCTTGCATATCCTATTGGACTTAATCTGCTGGAACTTGACGAAAAGCTAGAGGGCGATGAATTATTGCGCGAAAAAGATCTCATTACCGAAACAGTCGTTTCTGTTTTTCGTAAGATATTTTCTGACGACGATTCAGGAGGTCATCGTATCGAATATATGTTGCGTAATGCCGTACAAACAGCGCTTACGCAGGAAAAAGCTACACTATTCACCGTATATGATTTAATCAACGACCCGACCTATCGGAAAAAAGTCGTTGCCACGCTCACCGACGAGAACTTAAAACATTTCTGGCGCAATGAGTTCGGCAAAGCCGGTGGTATGCAACAGGTCAAAATGGTTGCAGGTATTACGGCAAAAATCGGACGATTTCTTTTTTCGGTTAGCGCCAAGCGCATCTTGGAGCAAGAAAAATCAACAATTGATTTCGATGATATTATTGCCAGCAGTAAGATACTGATATGTAACTTCTCAAAAGGTCTTCTTGGCGAAGACACTTCGGAGCTACTTGGTATTATGGTGATTGCTAAATTGCAACTTGCCTCACTGCGTCGTGTCCGCATACAGCAATCTGAACGTACGCCATACTACCTCTATGTCGATGAGTTCCAAAACTTTGCCACAATGTCATTTGTACAGATGCTCTCCGAGTCGCGTAAATATAAACTATTTCTTACGATGGCAGAGCAATCTACATCACAACAAGATGATCAGCGCATGGTAAATATTATCCTTGCTAATGTTGGTACTGTTGTCTGCTTTAGGACGGGCAACCCAGCCGATGAACAAGCGTTATTACAAATGTTTTCACCTTACATTGAGAAAGGTGAAATTGCTAATCTGCCGACGTTCAACTACTATATCCGGATTGCCGCCATACAGTCGCAAGAACCATTGTCAGGTAGAACATTGTTGCTTAACGATAAAGATATTTCAGACATAAGTGTTCGTGAGGCCATTATTGATAGCTCTCGCGAAAATTATGCAATAAAGTACACTCCAAAAGAGGTTAAACTGGTCAATGTCAAACAATCTCCCACAAAGAAGAAGAAAGCCCCAGTAAAGAAACCGGCCGCCGCTTCATCTCATCATCGAAAGCTACCAGGTGAAGCATAAGCTCCTATGACATCACAACATCGCCTACAAAATGATACAATAGTAGGCAGAATGACCAGCGACTCACTCCAAATAATCGGACGTAGATTACGCGAGGTACGCGAAAAGCAACACCTCACGCAGTCTGATGTTGCCGAAAAAGCAAAGATCAGCACCAATCACTACGCACAGATTGAACGAGGTGAAGCAAATGCCTCTATCGAAACCTTTGAAAATATCCTCAAAGCTCTCACTGTAAAATCATCGAAAATATTGCCGTTTTAGCATTTCTGGCAAGCTACAGTTTTGAGCCATCGACAAGTACACAATCTTGGCTCTTGGCGATTTCAATAGCTGGTCGCGAAAAGACACTATTTGTCACTACCATCGCACGATCACACTTGTATTTTTTGAGCGCAACGACAACTTGCCGTACTGCGTTAATACCGACCAGTCCATGATAATGTTTTACCTGTACACCCCATGTAATACCATCTTTCTTGGCGATAATATCAACACCCAAGTCATAGTGTTCAGTAAGCCGTACATCGCTATAGCCTCGATCTCGTAGCCAGTCAGCAACAAAATATTCAAACTCCTCCCATGTCATCTCATCAATAGACAGAGTTGAACGAGCGATACGCTTGATTCTTTGTTTTTGTATCAATCGGCTAATGGAAAGAAAAACCCAACGGAACACCCCAATGATAGGGTGGTAAAGAATCCATATAATGAGCGCTAATAAGAGGCCGCCAGCGATAGTATTGAATATTACCGTACTTGACCAGCCCTGCGAGTACATTATAGTTCCAGCAGCAACTACGATAATAACGATTGCGCTTCCGCGTCCACTTTTTCTAGAACGGTATGCCATAACAGACCGCCTATTTAGATTGTTCCGAGTCAATTTTGATGAACTCTTTATAGAATTCATCAAGATCAGACTCAAGAGGACTGTTGACATCGCGCTCACGAAGACTTTTCTTCCATGTCACCAAAAAGCGTACCGCTCGTTCAGGCGAAGCATGTTCAGGGTCGTTCAACTGCATATAGCGCAACACTGCATCTATATCTTTCTCGTTGAGGTCGTAACCGATTTGATCGTCAACTTTCTTCATTATTTTGATTATATCATTTTTCATCTGCTTTCTCCTGTAGTACAATTACTTTGTTATCAACATACCGAAACCCAAGGGCTTCGAGCTTGTCGGTCAGTTGAATCAAATAGGGTAGAAAAGAGTTCCAGGTAATATCTACGTGGCTCACCAGAGAAAGAACGTCACCTTCAGGTGGCGTTTTTTCTCTGGTGGACACATCTTAGACGAGCGGGAAGAGAGGGCTTTAGTGACCACCTTCTCTGCAACCTAGTATTCACCGCCAACCCCCTTGTCATCCACCACCATCTAATGCATACTAAAGGATAAGCAATACTGACTATAGGGGGCATTATAAAACCGGTTGTCATTGACAGTTTCTGGTATCGACGCATCAATGAGGCGATTGCTTTCATGGCGCTGGCTGTTTTTGGCCTTTATATGTGGGTGAGTTTCCTTAGCGTCTACCAGCCGCCGTACGAGATTAGTCTCGTCACCGTGTTGGTCGCCGCAGCTTGTGCCGCCTTCAGTGTGATTACGCGCGCAATGATTGACGTTGATGGTTCTTTTGTGCGAACCCTTATCAGCTATCTCCTGCTGGTGGCAACGGTCGCGCTACTCCTCTATGACACAAACGGTATTAATTCTCCGTATATCTTTATGTGGACCCTGGTCGCCGCGTTTGCGGGATTATTTGGCATCTGGAGCTCGGCCCCTGTCTTTCTGATCGCCTGCGGCTATTTGGGTGTCTTGTTATTAGGCGGCACGATTGATCCACAAATCATCACTCCCACCGTCCTCGTTGTCGCAGTGCCGATTATCTTTAGTATTATCGTCTGGTCGCATGTCCATCAGGTCTCTCATCTCAAACAAGAACGTGATCCTGCTGCGTACAAGCAATTATCAAACGAGTTACAGAACCTCGGAAGTGAATCGGAAGTTGTTATTAATGCCATCGGTGATGGTGTGCTCGCCATTGATAACCAAGAAATTATCCAGCTGATCAACCCCGCGGCCCAGTCTATTCTTGGCTGGTCGCGACGCGATGCCTTAACCCTCCAATATCAATCTGTTCTCAAACTCACCGACGAAGAGAATAAGCAACTAGCAGAAATTGTCGAACCTATTAAACAAGCTCTTAACACCACCCAAGAAATCAGGTCAAACCACCTGCAAGCCGAAACAAAGAGTGGTAAAAAAATCTTCATCTCCCTAGTTGTTTCACCACTTGGCCCGGCTGGTAGTGGTGTCATCGCCGTCTTTCGGGATGTTACCAAAGAGAGGTCAGAAGAGCGCGAACAAGCCGAATTTATCAGCACTGCCAGTCATGAAATGCGCACCCCGGTTGCCAGTATTGAGGGCTATCTTGGCCTGGCGCTCAACCCAGCCACAGCGACGATTGATGACAAGGCGCGCGATTTCATCCAGAAGGCCCATGAATCCGCCCAGCACCTTGGCCGTCTCTTTCAAGACCTCCTCGATGTTTCAAAGGCTGAGGATGGCCGTCTGTCAAATAACCCGACCGTTCTTGATGTCGTTAGCTTTACCGGAGATATTATTGAGGGTCTCCAACAAAAAGCTTCCGAAAAAGGCCTCAAGCTCACCTTCAAACCAGCACCCAACGCCGGCGAGCGCGGCGAACGACGTCTCAGTCCTGTTTATTATGTCAATCGCGATAAAGACCATATCCGCGAAATCGTTAACAATCTCACCGAAAACGCTATTAAATATACGCCGCAGGGTGAGGTGTCAGTCGATGTTACTGGCGATAGCGAACATGTAACGATTGCTATTACTGACAGTGGTATTGGCATCCCCGCAGAAGACCTCTCACACCTTTTTCAGAAATTTTATCGGGTTGACAACAGTGACACGCGTGAAATTGGCGGCACCGGCCTAGGTCTCTATCTTTGTCGTCGTCTCGCCGAAACAATTGGTGGGCGTGTCTGGGCCGAGAGTACCTATAAAAAGGGAAGTACGTTTTACCTCGAGTTACCTCGCATCGATACCGCTCAGGCCCAACATCTCAAAAAAGAGCAAGATGAAGCCGCGGCCGAAGCAAGAGCGGTCGCCGAAGCAAACGCCAAAACTAAGGCAGCTGCCGCCGTACAAGCTACCAAAACCATCGAGGCAGCCCCGCCCACACCCGCACCATTCACCCCGGCACCACCACGACCAGCCTCAACACTTACCCCTCCGCCCGCTCAGGTTCCCACTGCGGGACAAATAGCTCATCCACCTATCACAAGCCCGGTAGCACCCTCTGCGCCCGTGCCACGCACTAACACACCTCTGAATAGCATAGAGAAAAATCCTAGTGCTTTTACGCAGCCACGCAACGGCGCCATTGCCGTCCCGACGAGGAATCGACAATAACCATGAGGGCTATGGTATTTTTTAAAACGCTTCGGTACAATGGGGGATAGTTATGACAAAAATTCTATTAGTAGAGGATGACAAGAGTTTACGAGAGATTTATGGCGTTCGCTTGTTAGCAGAGGGTTATGATATCGTTTCAGCCGGTGATGGTGAAGAGGCTCTGGCGATGGCCATTAAAGAACGCCCTCAATTGATCGTTAGTGATGTGATGATACCAAAGATCAGCGGCTTTGACATGCTTGATATCCTTCGCAGTACGACCGAGACGAAAGACATCAAAGTAATCATGATGACCGCCTTATCTTCCGAGGACCAACGTTTGCGGGGTGAACAACTTGGTGCTGATCGCTACCTTGTTAAATCGCAGGTTGGCATTGAAGATGTCGTCCGTACCGTTCACGATGTCCTCGCTGATGTGCCGACAGCCGCCCCGACAGCTCAGCAAGCATTTGGCACCCCGGCACCCTCAGCCGTCCCTCGTCCTGCACCTACCGCACCGCCACGTCCTGAAGCTACTCCACCCATACCTACGCCTGTCACACCAGCGCCGGATCCAGCAATTGCGCCTGCTCCAGTCGCTGCACCAGCAGCACCCCTCCCACAACCAGCACCTACCATCGCTCCTGTTCAGCCGATACAACCGACACCTATAGCAACCCCTACTCAACCACCACAAGCCGTTACTCCAGATCCTACTACTGCGTCAGCTGCCATACCCACAGCGGTTCCACCGGTAACGCCAGCACCAGCTGCGCCAGCTCCAATTGCAGCCCCCGTCGTACCAACCCCACTGCCAACACCAGGCGCCGTTTCCGGTGTACAGCCCGATACGACAACGACAGCAAGTTCTTTGCCTCAACCAACCGCACCATTCTCAACTACTCGTCCAGCCAGTCTTGGCGAACGAGTCATCCATCCTCTGGAAACACCACCCGAGACAACTGACATGTCCAGCCGCATGGCTGAAGAGCTGGGTGCTATCACGTCAGTACCTACGCCAGCTGCGCCCTCAACACCCGCTGCTCCAGGCACAAACGTCTTTCAAACTCCTCCCGCCCCAGGGCAATAATCCCTGACCTCGTGGTACACTAAAGAAGAATGGATCAGCCTTCTCTTGAACGTCTTAATAAATTTCTTGCCCTTGAGCTGGGTATTTCTCGTCGTGAGGCAGATAACCTCATCGAGAAGGGTGCAGTGCGGGTAAACGATACTGTTGCAACACTTGGCGCTCGTTTTGCACCCACCGACACTATTTGGGTGAAGGGCCGGCCGCTTGCCAAACAAACCCATCGTCAATATCTCTTATTTCATAAACCTGTCGGCTATGTCTGTTCACGCCGCCAACAGGGCGACGCCCCTACGATCTATGCGCTCCTACCTTCTGAATTCCATAACCTAAAACCCGTTGGCCGTCTCGATAAAGACACCTCAGGGCTCTTATTGCTGACAAACGACGGTGATTTTGCCCACACCATGACCCATCCGTCTTATCATAAACAAAAGACCTACTTTGCCACCCTTGACCACGACCTTCAGCCCCTCCATCAACAGATGATGAGCGACCATGGGGTGCAGTTAGAAGATGGCCCCAGCAAACTATTACTAACGCGAGAATCAGACACCGATAGAAAGCACTGGCGTATTGACATGCATGAAGGTCGCAATCGTCAGATCCGTCGCACGTTCACCGCACTTGGCTATACAGTCACCGTACTCCATCGCACCCAGTTTGGCCCATATGCGTTGGGTGATATACCGGCCGGAAGCTATCAAACGACAATTATATCATAGCTGACGTCATACCGCCTTACTGCTTATGCTCGTAAAATTCCACCACCTCTGATATGTCAGCACATAGCAGAGGGTCGCCACGGGTAAAGATTAGCAAGCTACCCTTTACCTCTTGGCTCGCCTCTGTTATAATTAGCAAAAGTTATGGCTTCTAAATTACCTACTGTTGCGATTATTGGTCAGGCGAACGTCGGCAAGAGTTCGCTGTTTAATCGTATGGTCCGCGCCCAGCAGGCGATTGTCGCCCGCGAAGCTGGTACGACACGCGACAACGTTCTCGGAAGGGTAGAGCATCACTATCATCAATTCTGGTTGGTGGATACTGCCGGCCTAAAAGACCCGAACGACGAATTTGAGGCCAGCATTCAAGAACAGATCACCGAAGCAGCTGACGCGGCCGATGTGATTCTGGTCGTCGTTGACGGCACCCAGTACGTCAGCGATCACGACCGATTTGTCGCTAAAAAAGCTCTCCGCAGCAAAAAACCTGTTATCCTTCTTGTCAACAAGAGTGACATCAAGGGCAGCCTCCCGGATGACGAGTTCAAACGCCTCGGCATCAAGACAATGATTCGCACCAGTGCCGAACATAACCGCGGCATTCTGCCAGTGCTAGACAACATCGTCGCCTTGATTCCCGCCAAACACGAAGATGTCCCCGACGAAACCCTCCGTATTGCCCTGATCGGTCGCCCAAATGTCGGCAAGTCATACCTCTTTAATACGCTGGCTGGCAAGCAACAAGCCTTGGTCGCCAACATCGCCGGCACTACCCGTGATGTCAACCGCGTTGCCATTCGCTATGGCGGCCGCGATATCGAAATCCTCGATACTGCTGGCATGCGCAAACCGGGCAAGCAAGAGGTAGGTATCGAAAAATTTAGCGTCCTGCGCACCCTGCAAGCCATCGAAGAGGCCGATGTTTGTTTTCTCTTGATGGATGTTAACGAACTCAACACCGCCCTTGACCAGCGCCTCGCTGGCATTATCGACGAGGCAGGCAAGGGCATGGCGATTGTCGTCAGCAAATGGGACAGTGTCGAAGGCAAAGACGCCTACACCCGCGATGCCTTAGCCCCAAAGATCGCCCATTATTTCAATTTTGTTCCCTGGGCACCCCTCATCTTCACCAGTAGTGTTACCGGCCAAAATGTCACCAAATTGTTTGACTTGGCGCTCGATATCGATGCCAGGCGTAAACAAACCACCAAAACCCGCGTCCTGAATGACCTCTTGCAAGAAGCCATCCAGCGCCATCCGCCAGCTGGCCTCAAGAACACGCATCCAAAACTACGTTACATGGTACAGACCGACACAACACCGCCGTGGTTCGTCATTCATGGATCAAACCTCAAGTTTGTTCACTGGTCATACAAACGCTACCTCGAACGACTCCTACGCGAAACGTACAACTACGCCGGTACACCTATTCGTTTTAGCTTTATCGACGAAAAGCAAGTCAAGAGCAACAAGGAACGTGTCCGCCAAGGCAAAGCACCCGTCACCAAAGCATACAAAAAGGCTAAGCAGGCCGATGAAGATAGTCCTCGCACAAGGTAATCCGGGGCCCGACTACGCCTCCACACGCCACAACGTTGGCTGGATATTACTTGACCTCTATGCCGCCAAACACGGCGTGTCGTTCAAGCCTGAAAAGAAGTTTTCTGCCGATATCGCCACACTGCCTCTCGCTGGTGAAAAGGTTCTCCTCGTCAAGCCAACTACCTTTTATAACGAGACAGGGCGTACCGCCCGGGCGTTAGTTGATTTCTATAAACTCGTACCGTCCAACGATCTCATAGTGCTCCATGATGACATCGCCTTACCACTAGGGACCGTGCGAATTCGGCCTAGTGGTAGTGATGCGGGTAATAACGGTATCAAAAGCCTGACGGCACACCTTGGGCCAGATTACTGGCGCATTCGTGTCGGCGTCCACGACGACACTCGACCTCAGACCGGCGCCGTAAACTTCGTCCTCGGAACACTCCCGAAGACATCACTAGAGACAATAAAAAAAGACATACTGCCGTATGTCGAAACCACGCTGACTACATTCATCGACGGCTCAATCACCTCATCGAGCGCCGTCGTCCCGTCCTAGACGAAAGTTCTTTGCGTTGCATGTTCATGTCGAATGCCTTCTTTCTCTCTTGGTGCGCCGTAATACGCACATATACTATTATGCACTATTTCTTATAATAAATCAATTTCATACTCTTATACCGCCCCTAAAAAAAATAAATGAAAAGATTCGAATTTACTTCGGTCTTTTTATTACATCTAAGGAAAAGGGTATTAAGAGAAACCTTTGGTTTGTCTTAAAAGCGTCAGCGCCAATCAAAAAGCGCCAGGTAAGGGTGGGCATCACCTGGCGCCGTTTGACCCTTCAACCCACCCCGTAATCGAAGCGTCTGCAGAAAAACTCCATAATCTGAGCGCCTGAGCGAATCACTACTGGATAGTCGATTACTTGAACGGGACCTACTCTCGGGGGAAAGTAGGGGTTAAAGGGATTAGTATGCATGCAATGTGTTTATGCAGCCGCGTGGAGGGTAGAATACGAGACTGCCATTGCATACAACCTAACATAATAGTTAGAATAGGGGGTATAAGGTGCGTTTGATTAACCTCGCTGATCAATCAATCGTTTCTTATATTAGCACGTACTTGACTATATGTCAACACTTTTTGACACAAATTCTATGAAAATCAATAGAACCACCCCTGATAAGCATAAGTACTTCGCACCACTCCTGCATATTGCACGTCCGCCAGAAGTATTGTTTTACAGTGGTGAGCTACCTGATGGCCGTCGTCCAAGTGTGGCGATCGTTGGTACCAGGCGGCCGACAAAATACGGTCAAGAAGTCACGCAGATGCTGGCATCTGGCCTGGCGCAAAAGGGAGTTGTTATTATCAGCGGCCTCGCCCTCGGAGTAGACGCTATCGCTCACCAGGCCGCACTAGAGGCAGGCGGTACAACGATTGCCGTCCTCGGCAATGGCCTCTCCGATATCTATCCAGCAACCAACCGAGCGTTAGGGCAACGAATAATAAAGAATGGCGGGGCGCTCGTCAGTGAATACGAACCCGACGTAGCTGCTCGCGGTTATCATTTCCTCGAACGCAACCGAATTGTCAGCGGACTCGCCGACGCTGTCATCATTACTGAAGCCGCTGCCCGCAGTGGCACCCTTAATACCGCCATGCACGCCTTAGAGCAGGGAAAAGAAGTCTTTGTTGTTCCTGGCAATATCACGAGCCCCTTGAGTGCTGGCTGCAATAGCCTCCTTAGACAAGGTGCCACACCTGTCACCAGTGTCGAAGATATCCTCGCCGTTGTCGCTCCTGATCGCATCGCCGGTCAGACGAGCCTGCCGCTAGGAAATACGCCCGAAGAAACAACCGTCATCCAATTAATCCAATCCGGGATCCGTGACGGCGATGAATTGCAGCGTAGCAGTGGCCTCACTGCCAGTGACTTTGCGAGCACCCTGACGATGCTTGAACTGCAAGGCGTTGTCCGCGCCCTTGGCGCCAACCAATGGGCACTACGCTAGGCGGCTAATCGATAAGAATCTCTGACGTGCTGGACCATTAACTCAGCCGCTACTTCATCACGCCAAGTAGACGCCAGCAGAACCAAGGCTTCATCCTCCTCGTCTTGCTCAAGCTCTCCCACTAATGTTTCAAGCACATCTATCATCTCAAGATAAGCCCGCTCGTCCATCATATCGTAATCGTATCCACGATCTTCAATCCGTCGTTGCAACTCAATCGTTGTCCAGTCTTGCACGGCCTGCGCATATAATCTATCGCTTTCCGAAAGTTCATCAAGTCGCACCTTCAACTCATCTCTCATAGTCTGCGCCTCTTCTTCGAGCCCTTCCAGTAAAGAACCAGCCTGTACTACCATCAGGTAGCCCGTACGATCGGGTAATAATCGACCCCGACGCCTCATTTCTAGGGCATGCGCCAGCCTATCCGAATAGGATTCCACGTACAAATCCGACCCATGAGGGTCGCGGTCTTGGGCTTCGTACTCATCAAACACTTGTGCCGGATCCTTACCCTCTGTATATACCCATGAAGGGTAAGTGTTGACTCGCGTTTCTGTACTCATGTCAGACCCCTTTTTGTTGCATGTTTGTATGGCATCAACACAGGGTTGTTACAGGCTAGTGCAATAATCCTGTATTTCTACCCCTTATCGTACGCCTGTCAAGCATAACCGTCAACCCTTACGGTTTGCATTTTTCCGACCGACCGAGTACTATAACAACCTGTGTTTGCAAAAAGCGGCAGATACCTATATCGTTAAACGTGAGTATTTATGAGCAAAAACCTCGTCATCGTAGAGAGTCCGGCTAAGGCCAAGACCATTGAGAAGTACCTCGGTAAAGATTTTACCGTGCTTTCAAGCATTGGCCATATCCGCTCTATCCCCAAGAAAACCAAGGATGGCACGCCGCCGATCGACATCAAGAATGGTTTTAAAACCCAATATGAAATCGATCCCGAAAAGAAAAAGACCATTGCCGAACTAAAAAAGGCAGCAAAAAGCGCCGAAACAATCTGGCTCGCAACCGATGAAGACCGCGAAGGAGAGGCAATCGCCTGGCACCTTTGCGAAGTCCTCAAACTCGATCCAAAGACGACCAAGCGTATTGTTTTTCACGAAATCACCAAATCTGCCATTGAAGAAGCGGTCAAAAACCCTCGCACCGTCGACATGAGCCTCGTCGAAGCCCAACAGGCTCGCCAAATCCTCGACCGTATCGTCGGGTTTGAATTGTCACCAGTTGTCTGGCAAAAAGTCCCAGGTGGCAAAAGCGCCGGTCGCGTCCAGTCGCCAGCCGTACGCCTCTTGGTTGAACGCGAGCGCGAGATCGCCGCCTTCGCCGGATCAAGCCAGTTTAAGATCACTGCTTTGTTCTATCATGATGGTGACGAGTTTAAAGCCGAGCTAAAACAACGCTTTGACAGCGAAGACGATGCCCGCGTCTTTCTCGAAGGATTGAAGGGTGCCAGTTTCACCGTCTCAAACATCACCAAAAGCCCCAGCACTCGCAATCCCGGAGCCCCCTTTACTACGAGTACCCTACAGCAAGAGGCCAACAGCAAACTTGGCTTTGGATCCAAGGCCACAATGGCCGCCGCCCAAAAGTTGTATCAGGCAGGAAAGATCACCTACATGCGTACCGACAGCGTCAACCTGTCCGGCCAAGCCATTGCCAGCGCAACCGACTACATCAAGCGTCTCTACGGACCGGAATATTCAACCGTCCGCAAGTTCAAGACAAAAAGCAGCGGCGCCCAGGAAGCCCACGAAGCCATTCGCCCCACTGACATATCACTCGAGACCGCCAGCAGCAACGAATACGACCAAAAGTTGTATGACCTCATCCGCCGTCGCACCCTGGCATCACAAATGGCACCCGCCAAATTAGAAAACACGACTGTCACCATCACTATCTCGACCAGAGGCGAAGTGTTTGAAGCCAAGGGTAAAGTCGTCGTATTCGACGGTTTCATGCGCGTCTACGGCACCAGCAAAGATGAAATCCTGCCAACTCTGGCAACGGGCGACGCACCAGCCGCCAGCGACATCTCTGCCCGTCAAACCTTTGCCAAGCCACCTGCCCGGTACACCGAAGGTAGTCTGGTCAAAAAACTCGAAGACCTTGGCATCGGCCGCCCCTCAACCTACGCCACCATCATCGATACCGTCCAAACCCGTGGCTATGTCATCAAAGGTGAGGGCGAAGGCACTCCGCGCGACGTCATTGTTCTGACGCTCGCTCGCACTGCGGACGCAGACGGCGACCACCTCGAAGTCATCCGTGAAATCGTCCAAGAAAAGACCGGTGCCGACAAAGGCAAACTAGTCCCAACCCCATCGGGCGAACTGATTGCTGATTTCCTGACCAGCCACTTTGAAAAGATTGTCGATTACGACTTTACAGCCAACGTCGAACAAGAATTCGACAAAATCGCTACTGGCGCCTTGGCACGCAACCTCATGCTGCAAAACTTTTATACACCGTTCCACGAACTCATCGCCCAATCCGGCGGTATCGACCGCAGCACCGTCGGCGCCAACAGGGAAGTTGGTACTGACCCCAAATCTGGCAAACCCATCTTTGCCCGGTTCGGCCGCTTTGGTCCTATGTTGCAGCTCGGATCTCAGGACGACGACGAGAAACCTACTTTCGCACCCCTCCCGCGTGGCGCCAAAATCGAAACCGTCACATTAGAACAGGCATTAGAAGCCTTTAAACTACCGCGCCTCATCGGTCAAACCCCCGAAGGTGTTGATGTTCGCGCCAATGTCGGCCGCTTTGGTCCATTTATTCAGATTGGTACCAAAACCACCAAGACAAAACCACTCTACGTCAGCCTCAAGACCGACGACCCTCGTGATATCACCTTGGAACGCGCGTTGGAACTATACGCCGAAAAATTACAGTCAGAGGCCGAAAAGAACATCGCTGATTTTGGCGACGGCATCAAGGTGTTAAACGGCCGCTTTGGCCCCTATATCACCGATGGCACTAAAAATGCCAAGATTCCCAAAGGTACTGATCCCAAAGAAATTACTCATGATCAAGCCAAAGAACTCCTCAAAGAGGCCAAGCCCGGCAAAAAACGCACCGTTCGCCGCACGACCAAGAAAAAGTAGTAGCATAGGCATTATTGACTTTTTATCCAAAATATGCTAAAATAAAAGAGTAGGCTCTTCTTGTTTCAAGATAGACGCCTCCTTTACAACTCATCTCACCAGCGCGCCGCGCCAGAGGGGAGAGATTTCACGCCGCACGACCGTGCTGGCGTCCACACTATAGGAAAGGTCACCATGACCACCATTTTGGAAGAGAACACCCCGAAGCGCTGGCCGCGCATCATTAGCATCCTCGCGGTGCTGGCGATCGTGGTGATGCTGCTATGGAGGTTCACCCTCCCTGGCAATCCACAGGACTGCCCCGGCGACTGTCCCGTTAAACCGAAGGTTACTCAGGCCGAACCCGCCCAGGGTCGTGCCTACTGGTGGTTCAGCCCCGACGGCCAGGCCACCAAGTTCGTCGACCGCGACGGCAACGTCCTAGTCAACAAGAACTGGTCCGAGAAAGACCGCCGGTTCCCGGAGTACAAGGTCCACAGTGGCAATCTCATGTCCGCCAACCTGGCGGACGGAGTGCCCGCAACCTTGATCGCACCGACAAAAACGATCAAGGGGATCGCTTCGGTCAAGGTCACGATTTCGACCGATCAGGTCGCCTATCTGGCGAAAGCGTACAACGCCCTCGAAAAGGAGCTCCTGATCACACACTACCCCGAGGTCATCAGTCCGGCAGGGCTCATGCTCAGCGCGGTGCTGCGGGCGCGCCTTCAGAACGGCAAGGCGGCGGCGACATTCGTCGCAGTCAACCCCAAGACAAAGAAGAATCAGACTGTCGCCGATGCCTACGCCAAGGGTTACAAGCCCTGGCAGCTGGTAGTCGGAACGGCCGAATTCGACTATGACAACGAGTACGTATGGGATCATGCCTGCACGCGCTACGCCGTCGAACTGAAGGGCGAGAAGGCTACTCTGGCCAAGATGCGTCAGGTCTTGCCGTTCAAGACGGAGGACCTGTCCATCGGTCGTGGCCAGTCGCCTAATGACCCGTGGGAAGGCCAGGTCTACTGGGCGAACACCAAGACGCCGTGTGGCGTCAAGGTAGTCAACCAGGGCCCGACCCCCAAGCCGTCGCCGACACCAACTCCGACGCTTCCGCCGGACCGTCCGGCTCCGAAGCCGGATCCGGAGTCGCTGCCTCCCAAGGGCACCGATCCGGTGGAACGTCCGTCGGACAACGACACTCCGCCGCCGACGACGAGCAAAGACCCCGAATAGGGGAGAAAGGGCCAGTGAGATGAGTTATGGGGCGGACTGCACACGTGGTTCGCCCCTTTCTCATGCCCAAAAATAGGCAAGTGACAGGAAATTAGGTATCATAAACATAGCCATTATGAAGACCAGAGGATTTACCATTATCGAGCTAATGATTGTGATTATTATCATTGCTATCCTTACGGTCATAGGCGCCGTGACCTACCATAACGTGCAAAAGCAAGCCGCCGAAAACATCATGCTCGGTGACCTCAATAACGCCAGTACCGTGCTGGAACAATATGCTCTAGCCCATAGTGGCGACTTTCCCGACACTGCTTATTTAACAACAGCGCTGACGACGGCAAAGGATGTCAATTTGGTTGTTCATTCCGGCGGGGCAACCGGCCCTGTCTATACTGGCCTGTCAGCCGTCCAAAAAGGCGTCTTGTTTTATACTATCTGTGAAGAAGCAATTGCTGACCCTGCACTGACCGTCATTCATAGTGTTGATGGTACCCAGACTAATTCAGTCCAACATCGTTGCAACGACAATATTCGGGCGAGCGGCCTACAAATCACCGGTTGGGATTCGCGCAACTGGACAACGCCAGTGACTCGCACCGCTATCGAAAACTACATGGCCAGCGTCCCCACCGATAGCTGGTGGATCGACAAACAACAGGTAGTACGCGCCTTTTACCAACATTTGATTGACACCTACGAGGCACGCGGTGGCACTTGGCCTATCACTTCGTTTTGGGATCCTTGGGCAAACCAATGGAGTGGGGTGCACTATGAACCATTACCAGACCTCGACGGACCAAATGGGCCGCTCGACGAAAAAAGTTACTGCGTCCAGGCGTATCACGCCCATTATCCTGACATTACTCTCCGCATCACCTCAGATAAGCTGAGTCCCGAACCAGGGACATGTGCGTCGCTGTAAAACCAATCTATACCATATTGGCTATGGTTATACTATCACCAAAACATTCTTTACATATACCGTCTATATTGTGATATAATTTACATAAGCACCCAAATAGTTTGACATTATGTATATAATCTTATATAATGAGGCTAAAGAAAATATAACAACCAGATAATTCTGAGGTGAGGCAGAGAGGATTCCACCAAAACATGAGCGATACACAGACACCGAACATGGTCGAAAACATTACCAAGGCAGTTGAACAAACCTTGGCAGTCATCGACCAAGAGCGTGAACGCGAGATCATCACGCGTCGTTTTGGGCTCTTCGAACGAAAAGAAACACTCGAACAAATCGGTGAACTCCTCGGTATTACCCGTGAACGCGTTCGTCAACTCGAAAAGGCCATCATGATTCGCCTCAAGACCGCCGCCGAAGAGGGAAAGATCCCAGCTCTGACGGCCATCGAAAAGCAAATCGTTGCGCATCTCAGTGAATCGGGACGTGTCGCTCGCGTCACCAACCTGGCCGATGCCTTGACTGGCCACGCTAGCACAAGTGAAGAGCGCGCCAAGGTTGCCTTCCTTGCCGAATTAGCTCCACACCTTAGTGTTGTCAGCGAAAACGACCACTACTACCATGCAGTGGGCCTGAAAGAACACGGTGATGACAAAAAAATAAAAAGCAACGTTGATATCATCGTCAAACAAATCAAGACGCATGGCGAACCGTTAACTGCCGAACAGCTTCATGATCTGTTGTCATTCGAACATCCCTCACACATCCACGCCCACGCGACCGTCAGTAAAAACCTAGCCAGCCTCAAAAAGAACTGGGGTCTGATCAAGTGGCCAACCGTCAACCCAAAGAACATTCGCGATAAGATCTACGTCATCCTGTCAGACCACGGTAAACCACTCCACTTTAGCGAGATCGCTGGCGCCATCAAAGACAGCAGTTTCAAGCGCCGCGACGTCACCACCCAGGCAATCCACAACGAACTCATCAAAGACAAGCGTTTCGTCCTGATTGGCCGCGGTATTTACGCACTGAACGATTGGGGTTTTTCACGCGGTACTGTCTCGGACATCATTGCTGACATCCTCAAGGATGCCAAAGAACCATTGCACCGCGACGAGATTGTCAAACGCGTTCTCAAAAGCCGCCAGGTCAAAGAGACCACCATCCTATTAAACCTGCAGTCTAAACCGCAGTTCAAGCGCGTTGCCAAAGCAACCTACACTCTCGAGACACCAGACGCAAAGTAATTTGCCAATCTGGCCCGTTAGTGCAACAATAAAGAGGTAAAGTATGAGCATTTTGTCTTGGTTATTCGACACGTTGTTGCAGTGGTACGTTTGGCTACCTATTGTTGTCGTGCTCGGCTACCTGACATGGCGCAACAATCGTGTAATTGATGCGGTCAAATCGACCGACAGTATATTGCTGACCCTCGAGATTCCAAAGGCCAACGACAAGCAAGAACTCGCCGCCGAACAATTGTTCGCTAGCCTCCATGGCATCTTACGTGACAAACAGGAATTAAAACTACACGGCGGTGTTCAAGAACACCTCAGTTTCGAGATCGCCAGCGTCAACGGCCAAATCAGGTTTTATGTGTGGGTACCACGCAATTTGCGCAGTTTTGTCGAAGGTCAGATTTACGCCCAATATCCGACAGTACAGATCACCGAGGCCGAGGAAGATTACGTCACCCATGAACGCGATCACAGCGTCATCTACACTTCGGAGATCGCTCTTACCGATAACGAAGTTCTCCCCATCAAAACCTTCCAAAACTTTGAAGTTGACCCACTAGCCGGTATTACCGGCACCCTAGCCAAACTCGAAAGCGGGGAAGAGGTCTGGGTGCAGATTATTGTCCGCCCACTTGCTGATGAATGGCACAAAAAGTCCGAACAATGGATCAAAATGACAAAAAACGGCAATCCGTTTGGGTTCTTGACCGGTACTGGATCATTTAATTTTAGCTGGCTCGCCGGCATCCTCGAAGCCCTCTGGAAACCACCAGAAGGCACGCCAGGCACCCCTGCAGCTGCCAAAGAGTTGTCTGATCGCGACAAAACCCGTATCACCGAAGCCGAAAAAAAGGCGACCAAGCTGGGATACCAAGTAAAACTCCGCCTGGCCTATCTGGGTGAGAGCCAAACCAACGCCAAATTGCAAATGCAAGCCATTGTTGGAACATTCAAGCAATTCAACAGTACTAACCTCAATGGTTTCAAGATGACCACCCCCAGCTTTGCCAAGGATGACCTGATGTTTTACAAGGCCAGGTCCTTCGCCGATCGCGGCTTTATTCTCAATATCGAGGAACTAGCCTCTGTTTTCCACTTGCCACACACCAACGTTGAGACGCCGAACATTGTCTGGGCCTCATCCAAAACAGCCGAACCACCCGCCAAACTGCCCATCATTACTGGCAACGATGCCATTGACGAGAATATCAGTGCTTTTGGTCTAACGAATTTCCGCGGTATCAACCACCAATTCGGTATGTTGCGATACGATCGGTCCCGTCACGTTTATATCATTGGACAGACGGGTGCTGGTAAATCAGGTCTGTTAGAGCTGTTTGCACTGTCAGACATCTTTCACGGCCAGGGCTATGCCATTATCGACCCGCACGGTGACTTTGCCATCAACAACATGAAATTTATTCCTGGGTCGCGCCTGGACGACGTCGTGTATTTCAACCCGGCCGACACTGCCTATCCGTTAGGGTTCAATCCGTTAGAAGTCTACAATCCATCGCAAAAAACCAACATCAGTTCCGAGGTTATCGGTGTCTTAAAACGTATGTTCGGCGAGTCATGGGGACCACGCCTCGAGTATATTCTGCGTTATACCATCCTTGCACTTCTCGATCGACCGTCAACCACGATGTTAGACATTACACGCATGTTGACGGACAAAAAGTTCCGCAAAGAAACCCTCGATTACTGCCAGGACACTGTGGTGTTGAACTTCTGGAAGGTAGAGTTCGCCAGCTGGAACGACAAGTTTGTTGCCGAGGCCATCGCACCTGTCCTCAACAAGGTAGGGGCCTTTACAGCCAACCCTGTGATCCGTAACATTATTGGCCAGCCAAAATCGACGTTTAACATCCGCCAGATCATGGACGAAGGCAAGATCCTCGTCGTCAACCTCTCGAAAGGTCTGATCGGTGAAGACAACGCCGCCATCCTAGGATCGTTCATCGTTACCAAGATCCAATTGGCCGCCATGAGTCGCCAAGACATCCCTGATATCAAGGACCGCCGGCCGTTCTATCTGTACGTGGATGAGTTCCAGAACTTTGCGACTGATTCGTTTGCGACGATCTTGTCCGAGGCCCGTAAATACGGCCTCAACCTGACCGTTGCCAACCAGTACATCTCACAGATGTCCGAGACGGTGCGCGACGCCGTCTTTGGTAACGTCGGTACAATGATTTCATTCCGTGTTTCAGCCGATGATAGCCCTATTCTGGCCAAGCAGTTCGAGCCACAGTTCGAACCAAATGATTTATTGCAGATGCACAACCGCCACTTTATTATCAACATGGTTATCAATGGCGAAAAAGCACCGGCCTTTAGCGCCACGACGCTCACCTTACCGCCACAACAAGCCGACAATACCAGTCGTATTATCGAAAACACCCGTCGTCGCTATAGTCGCAATCGTGCCGAAGTTGAAGAGGAGATTAGCGTCGCGATCCGCCCGCCAGAACACCTGCAAAAACCTACCCCTGCGCCACAATCTGCCCCTTTGGCTGCCCAATGGCCAATCAACGCTCAGACTCAGATGGTTACGCCTGCCGCACAGACCGGACCAACGCCATCAGTCGAGCTACCACCCGTTGAACCATCAGACAAACCGGCCGAAGCCATTGGCAGCGCCGCCACGCCAAAAAAGCGCAAACGCAGCCGTAGCCGCAAGAAGAAACCCGCAACCACGCCACCAGTCAATTGACATTTTATTTATTTTATGCTATAATGTAATTTAGCTTAGGTTTTGCTACTCTTGTCAACAAACAATGAGGGCGCCCGAGCGCGCACCTCATCAACCGAAAGGAAACCTCATGTACTATTGGGACATCACCTACGCCCTGATCGAAGTCGTGATCGTGGCCATGCCGTGCATCACGATCGTCCTTACCCTCGGCTGCCTGTGGCGGCGGCAAGGGGTTCTGGCCCTGGTATTTGGGGCTCTGACGAGCTTCAGCATCACCATCATCATGAGGCTGCTGAGCGCACAGGACGCATACGCCAAAGCCAACGGGATGCGGCCCTCCACCAACTGGAACGGTCTCGACTGGTACTGGTATGCCACGCCAGCCGCCATCGGCCTGTTGCTCATCCTGTGGGCGGCCGCCCTGGCCGCCTGGAAGCAGGTCAAGGACCGGAGGCAGAGGTCATCGGTCAACTGAGGTGCAACGGGTGCGGCAGAGTCTTCAATGACTCGCCGCACCCCGCATCCATGATTATTCAACCCTCGATATGAGGGATTTTTGTTTTCTGAATCAAAGCTCATCTATTTTTGCCCAATTACTCCTTTCTTTCGTCTGGCTGAAAGCACATGTTCTTTTTGGGTCAAAAGAACCAAAGACCCCTCTTTTGTGACCAAAAGAGGCAAAAGTCTCGGGGCGGCTTCACGTCGCCGTTGGTATTCAAGGTCTGTGAGTGGGCACTGCGGAACAGCCTTCGGCTGGTCCATTTCGATTACTTTAGTTATTTGAAATGGACAGGTCCTCGTGCGCTATTCCACTCCCATACCTCGCCTCCCGTCGGGACGCTGCAGAGGCCCCGAACCCCAGAGCCACACATTATAATATAGGCATATCTGTAGCCCTGGGGTCTGGGGCCTCTGCAAGAACCCGAGTGTTTGCTGGGTATTTTGATGGGATCATTCGCGAGGACTTCTCCCGAATCCGTAACTTAAAATAAAGTATGAGGGAGTGCCCGGAGGGCATTCCGCAGCGACCATCAAAATACTCAGTGAATACCCGGCGTTCTGAAGCCGCCCCAGAACTTTTGGTTCTTTTGGTTACAAAAGAAATGGCCTTTGTTTCTTTCGGCCAGACGAAAGAAAAAAGGGGTTGATGAATCTAAAGGAACAGATAAATTTTAATCCTAAAAAACAAAAAATCCCTCAACAGGGACTTGCGCCCCGCACCGAAGTGCGGGGCAGCCACTTGGCCAGCGAGCCCTTAGGGAAGGGCAAATCGGAGGGATCAGAGACGAAAAGTGGAGATGACCCACTCTCCGGCCGAACGATCGAGGACCACGATGTAGTCCTCATTCGCCACCGCACCATTGATGCAGTAGAAATCGTGATCGCTGACGCCGAAGGTCTCCATGATCAGCCGACTGAGCGTCGGCCCGGACCCTTGGTACCCCAGCAGGGCGTTGACGACATGAACCAGCGGCGTACCAGCGGCGTCGTACAACACCACACCTTGACGGTTCAGGCCGCGCTGCCAAATGAACTCCATTCGGCTCACCGGGCCAACCCACATGGGCAGGGCGGCCGGTACGGGCCTCGACACCGACTTTGGTGCCTCCATGGCCATCAGGACGGGACCCACATCGGGCCAAGCCCCCGCCGCATCAGCCGTGAAAGTGCCGTAGGTGACACGGTACCGCACCGGCTCATCAGGCCCATTGGTCGGCGGCATCGTTTCGAGATCATTCACCCAGGCCTGCGGCTGGGAGGCGACCTTCGAACCGCCATTCTTTGCAGTTACCTGCATCTTACCACTCCTTAGGTTGTACCTCGCTCATCACGGCTGTGAGAACATAGGTATATTACCATTATACCATAATATACTGATTTAGTAAATGGAAGGGAAGGTGTGTTGGTAATATCACACCAACTGACGATTGACAGCCCCTGCATAGTGCGCGCTATACTAAACATAGCTATGTAGGTACTGGTGGATTACCTTTCAACTTACAAGCGTACAACGATTGACGTCCGACAAAGACGTTTTACACCTCCATCGTGGTAAACAGATTGGCGCATTAGAGCGGCAGCCGGTCCTTTCCACCGCTGGATTACTCCAAAATCCGCTCGCTTTAACCAATAAGCAAAGGAGTGGTGTTATGACCAAAACAATCATAAATAAAGAGGTAAGCGTGACACGTGTCGGGTTCAAAAAGAACCTAATGGCGTATCCGCGTCGAGTCGAGTACGAGGGAACCACCTACGACTTTATCGACGCCGGAATCAGCTGCATCGTTCGCAGTGGCGAACAGATCGCACAGATTCTGACCCTTACCGACGGTCGCTCGCAGTTCCGACTGCGTAGCGACAACCGAGGAGGTTGCTGGACATTACTGTCAATCAGCGCCTAACCTCCAAAACACCCCGCCATAATAGGCGGGGTGTTTTGTTTCCAAATACAAAAGTGTAGACGACAGAGTAGGATAATGATAGAGGCAAAAGGGGCCAAAGAGGCGGAGTGCCGGGATGTCCCGGCACTCCGCCTCTAGGCGACGAACGCACACAGGTCAGAAGACTTCGTATCCCCGAACCGTGCTGGAGGTGCGAATCAGCTCGCCGGCGTGGTCGGACAGAACCACCTGCCCAGTGGGCAGATAGTAGCCGACCAGGATGTCGCGGTGGAGTTGCCGCCTGCCCTCTATGGGGCGGACGACGACATCTGCCAGGTAGAGGAGGATCTCGTCTCCCCAATACGACATGGTCCGGGTGGGCTGCTGATTGATCAACTTGATCGTGTATCGCGTCCCCGCGTGGGTCGTGACCGCAAGTGTTCCATGCGAGAGCAACAGCTGCTCCAGCTTGAACCTTCGCTGGCCCGAGACCGAGACGACGTGATCGCCCCGGTCGGAGATGACGCCAGCGGCTGTGGACGGTCGCCGCCCGTACACGGCGTCTTTGATGACGCCAGCAATGACTCCGCCCAGGCCTTCGTGATTTGCCATTGTTGTTTCCTACTCTGTCGAAGGGCGCCACAAGGTAATCCTCATAGCTGTGTATTATTATACACCAAAAATGCAATAATGTCAATTATGCTATACTGGATGTACTATGATTTGGTCAGCCGCCAAATCCTCTATGTGTGTACGTTTGGACGGCCAAACCGCTGACACTCTTTAGACCAACAATAATAAGGAGTGTATTTCATGCAATCAGAAATAGAAGTAAAGTTTTTAAACGTGTCATTTGACGACATTCGGGCCAAACTGACTGCACTGGGTGGTGAGTGCAAGGTGCCTATGCGCCTGATGCGTCGCGTTGCCATCGACAGTGAATTCATGAAGACAGGCAAAGATGCCTTTCTGCGCGTCCGTGACGAAGGCGACAAAGTCACCCTGACCTACAAACAGTTTGACACGTTATCGGTCGATGGCGCCAAAGAAATCGAGGTGCAGGTGAGTGACTACGAAAAGACCGTGGCCATCCTCGCCCAGGCAGGACTGCCGGCCCGCACGTCGCAAGAAACCAAACGTGAAACATGGCAATTAGGCGATGTCGAGATCATGCTCGACGAATGGCCATGGCTCCAACCCTACGTCGAGATCGAGGGCACTTCAGAAGAAATCTTGCATACGACAGCTGAACAATTAGGCTTTGACTGGAAAGACGCTGTCTTTGGCGATGTCATGGCTGCGTATCGGGCGCAGTACCCGCACCTCAGTCTCACCGACACGGTAGCTACATTGGCCGAGGTAAACTTTGGCGACCCGCTGCCTGATCTATTACAAGCACCGTAAAACTATTTCTCTTTTTTGCGCCTGCCGAACAAACCAACTCGTTGCAATGGTGATTGCAGTCGCTTGGTGATAGTGCTGCGACCAGCTAGTTGCGTCAGCAAACTCACTAATTGGCTGATGGTCGGTAGGCGGAACCGGGCTTCGGTCTGACCAGCCCCAACCTTGATAGTCGTAGCGTGAGAATTAACGGCGCGGAACATATCCTCGTCGGTAAAATCATCACCAGCACACAGGACAAAGTCTGGCTTGTACGTCTCGATCAGCTTTTCAACCACCATACCCTTGTGGATGTCACGCTGTTTTACCTCAACAATCTTGTTGCCCATATGGACCGATAACGTATCGTCATCAATCGCCCGTAATAGCTCGTGGCGTAGTTTAATCGAACGATTATATGCCACCTCAGGCACCACATTGCGGAAATGCCACACCATCGAGAATTCCTTCTCTTCAACCAAAGATCCTGGCGTACTGGCCGTATAGGCCTCCATGATTTTGCGGATGGTTGGTTTTGACTTGCGGATATGGTTGGTGCTGATCTGCCACTTGCCACCAATCCGGACTCTGGCCCCATGCTCGGATGCCAAGTCAATCTTCAACCCCTTGAACCATAGATTCATCACGCTGCGTGGTCGACCGCTGACGATTGCAACATGGGTTGCTTTCTTTTGCGACAAGGCGCTCAGTAATAATCGGATTTTTAGAGAAGGGAACCCGGCAATGGCAGATGGACTGGGTTGAAAGGGCTTTAATGTACCGTCGTAATCAAGAATAATCAGACGCCTCTCGGCCTGGGCAAAGTTGCGCGCAATATCGCTGCGCTGTTCACGTGTCATAACAATGTCGTGAAGACGATTTTCGCCTGCCTGTGCCAGTTTCATATCATCGATAAAGGCCGCCGCCCAGGTTTGCACATCATACTGTTTGAGACGAGCTTGCATGTTTTTCATACGCTTCGTTTGCTCGCGCACTGGCATACGGAGCGCCTCGTCAAGAGCAGTCGCAATTGACCTGGCACTATTCGGATTGACCGGCACCGCATCAGTCAGTTCGTCGGCCGCACCCGCCAGCTCACTCAGGACCAGCACACCCCGCTGGGTTTGTTTGCTGGCCACATATTCCTTGGCGACAAGGTTCATACCATCACGAATCGGCGTCACCAACATGATGTCAGCCGCCATATAATTGGCCACGATCTCATCGAACGGACGGTTCTGGAACTGGTACGAAATCGGCGCCCAGTCGGCCGTACCGTAGAGGCCGTTAATACGCGCCACGGTTTGCTCGATCTGATTACGTAACTGTTGATATGCCTCGACACCAGTACGCGAAGGCACTGCCACCATCTGCAACACCACGTTGCCGCGGTACTGTGGATGCTCTTCTAGCAATAATCGATAGGCCTCAAGGCGCTGTGGAATTCCTTTAGAATAATCGAGACGGTCGATCGAGAGGATAATGCGCTGTTTGGCATAGCGGCGTTTGATTGATCGTTGAATACGTTCGCTCGTGGCCCAGGTGACGGCCTTTTGATATTTTCTATAATCAATACCAATTGGATAGGTACCGACTTGAACCGTACGGCCCTCGTAATCGACCTGTGACTCATCTGGCTCGACCCCCAAGAGACGTCGGACGCTACTGAGGAAATGGCGTGCGTAATCATAGGTGTGGAACCCAACGATATCGCTCCCCATCAGACCCTCTAATAGGCGGATGCGTTCGGGCAGCAATCGGAAAATCTCAAACGAAGGGAAGGGGATATGCAAAAAGAACCCAATGGTTGATCGCGGCACGTCCTGGCGGATCATCGCTGGCAGCAACATCAATTGATAGTCGTGCACCCAAATACGTGCGTTCGACGTGGCTGCCTGCTTGACGGCCGCAGCGTACAATTGGTTGACTTCTTCGTACGCCTGCCAATAGACATCGTTATGTTGCGATAACGATTGGAAATAATGGAACAGTGGCCACAAGGTATCGTTGGAATAACCTTCGTAAAAATTATGAATCTGCTGGCTGGTCAAAAATACCGGCACGGCGTTATGTTTAGCAAAATGATCGCGGATTTCTTGTTTGTCTTTGGTCGATAGGTCGTCACTAGGGGCACCACACCAGCCTACCCACACCGTATCATCCTCGCGCAGCGAAGACATAGCCGTGGCAAGACCGCCCGACGATGATTCGTAGACTAATTTCCCATCCTTTTTCGATACGCTAATTGGCAATCGATTCGACACAATTACAAATGAATGTTTTGTCATCATTTTCTATTATATCATGTTCTCCTTTACCGGTGCTGGGAGATAAAAAATAACACCTACAATGAGGTGTCACGGAAACTTCTTGGTCGGATTGGACGGGGATCCGAAGATCCCCGTCCGCACCTCAGACGGTCAGACGATGTGCAGCCCGGACTGGCCGGAGGCCGCGATGGCCTTGTCCAGCTTGACGCGGATGGCGTCGACTTTCGTCTGTGCGGCCTTGATTGTCGGCCCGTTGGGGTCACTGTGGTCCCGATGAACCTTGGACAGCGCCAACTGCGCCGCCTGCAGGTCGGACCCCAGGACGTTGACGTAGTGCAGCCAGGCGGCCGCACGCACAGTCTCTGGGTAGGACTTGATCAGCTCCAACACATCTTCGTCCAGCTCGTCGAGCTGCTGGATCATGGTGACCACGGCTGACACGTCGGCGTGATGCTGGGCTGCAGCCTCGAGCCGCTGAATCTGATTGGTGAGATTGATCGACAGCTGAACCTGCGTGGACTTCCGATTGCGAATCAGCTGCATCAAGATGAGCACCAATATCAGAATGATATTGGCCAGCAGGACCAGCAAGACGATGAAGTCTCCTTCAGTAATAGCCATAACCGTACTTTCTGAGGTGCGCCTGCCGCACCTCTGGTTGTTGGGTGAGGATAGCGGTAAGCTAAGTTTATTATAACATAATTTATGCTTATTTGTCAATCTCTGCTTACTAGCCATTGACTATTAAACATAAATATGATACAATGGGAGTATGAACAGATTAGTTTCATACCAGTATCGCACCAATGGCACCGACATGAAGTTCGGCGGCTTTGGCGTGGTCATCGCCAAGAAGGCAACTGGTATGGCTTATCTCCCTCTTTCGTAACACCTCACATTATGACACTAGATAAGCCTCCAAGAGGTTTATCTGACGTTATTCCCTTGGGGGCTGATCTGGTCTCAGAAATACTGGGACCATAACAAGAAAGGAGAGGATCATGGCATTTGGTCCTATCATGCAGTTCACGGTCGGAGAACTGAATATCGAGCTGGCGCCGCTGACGCGCGACTCGATGGCCGAGTTCGTCAACCTCGACCACGGTGGTGGCATGCAACGTCATCAGGTAACACGTTACCTGGGTCGGCGTCAGGCCCCCACGGTCGATGACGAACACGAGTGGTTCGATCGCGCCCGTGCCGCCAAAGACACCCTGATCTGGGGTATCTGGGTGGTCGACGGCGATAATCGCACCCTCATCGGCAACTCCGCCCTCAACGGCATCGGCGAGGACGGTCACGCTGGCTTTATCCGCCAGGCCACCAGTGGGTCGATGATTTTTCGGCCAGAATACTGGGGCAAGGGTATCGCCAGTGCTGCCCACAAGGCACGCACCTGGTATGCCTTCCAGCACCTGGGACTGCACCGCATCAAATCCGCGGTGATCCAAGGCAACGGTGGCAGCAGCAAAGCCCTCAGCCGCAGTGGCTACACCTACACCCATACCGAAAGGAACGAAGTGTATAGTGACGGTCAGCTGCGTCACTTGGACTGCTTTGAATGCCTGAACCCCCTGGACCTCTTCTGGCGGCAATGGTGGCACGGTGATCGACCGTCCGCCGACATCCGTCAGGCCAGGCAGCTCACTCGAGCCGCCATGGCCTGGGCCGAAGAGAACGTGACGTTGACGTAACTGCCAAACGATCACACACCCTCCCGCGCCACCATGCGCGGGAGGGTTCTTTACATTCTCGACACTCTTATGCTTGCCGGCTTAAACGAAGATTTTCTGCCCGCGTTAAAGCCTATTAAATCAGCTATCGGATCAGATAATATGTGGTCAGGCGGGCTTTCTATGAAAACAGGCGGTACGACCATTCCAACGCAGACTGGTTTTATTATGCCCTATGAGGATGGCATTGATCTGTCATCACAAGAATTATTCGACAGCATCCAGATTTCACGCTAGTCGGTCAATGATTCTGGCGGCCGTGCGCCCCTGACGAGGCGTCAGTTCATGCGGACCCAACGTACGTTTGATGCGTACATATTGGCGATTTGCCTGACGAATCATCTGAATATTGCGCCGAATAATAAAGAAATCCAAGAGGCCGTTAATAAACAGCGTAGGGACTGTTAGTTTGGTGGCGTGTTTGTATGATTCATGTTGCATAATCGTACTCGCGAGACTCTTTTTATACGCTGGCCAGGTCTCGTCGGTAATTTCCATGCCTTTGACGAAAGGCAATAAATCATCGGCAACCTTGCCACCTACCTGCATAGCATCGGGATTCTTTTTGACTATCTCAAACAGCGTAAAGTACCTACCTTCTGCCCGCGTCAACTTGCGCCACCAACCACCACGGGGTTGTTGCTTGTATAACGGCGCGCCAAATAATGCCAAATGTTTGACGCGTTTTGGATGTCGGTAGGCGATGTCGATTGCCACAATGCATCCCATCGAATGCCCAGCAATGACGGCCGTGTCGATACCTAAATCGTCTAGCGTCGCCAGTACCGCATCGGCATGATCCTGGGGCGTATACGCTACGTCAGGCTTGGGCGCATCGCCAAACCCCAGCAGATCGAGTGTAATCACCCGCCACCTAGTGTAATCAAGATGCTCGAGGACATAGGACCAACTTTTATAGTTGTTGCCCAGACCATGCAGCAACACCAACGGCGTGCCGCTACCTTTGTCGACTTTGACCGGAAGAAGAGGGGATGTGCTCATTCCTTTAGTGTAACAAAATGCGTGCTACTTCTTGCCAAACAACCCGCCCACGGCACCCTTGATGTCGTTGACAACACTGCCAAAATCAAGGTTCTTCACATCATCGAAATTAATTGACCCATCGTCGTTGCGATCGGCGAGCTGTTTTAGCTGGTCAAATTGTTCGGGGCTCACCTTATCTTTAAGATTCGCCAGGTCATCGGCGCTTATCTTGCCGTCGCCGTTAACATCTGCCTTTGCTTTTAGATCGTCCAGTAAACTCATGATTGAACCTCCTGTTTAGTACTTCCATTATATCAAAAAGAGCCGGCGCAGGCAGGCCAGCTCTTTTGTGGTATGTCTAGCCCTGCTTTTTGGGCTTTTTGACTTCTTTTCGCTTGTTTTGACCTTTGGCCATAGACAACCATCCTTTCGTCTTTATCATTTTCACGACTACTTGTGCGGATGAATGTTAGCTTTTCATGATGATGTGATAATCTCCTTTAGCCTGCTGTAATTATGATATATTCCATACTTGCGATTGTCCACCGTAACAATCGTAGGTATGGAGTTGTCAGTACAAACAACTCCATCCTCAGTGCTATAACAGAACCATGCTCATCATGTGCTTCACCAACACAATACTAGCAGAGGAAGACGCTAGAGACCTGCGTCGCTACTGAGGTTGTATTGATGGTATAATACACTAAATGGCAATCGGCAATACCTCTAACTCATTCGACAACATCAACAATAGGGTGGTTGATGATTTACGCGAAACTATCCGAAAGGGCAGTAAGGTTAACATCGCTGCAGCAAGCTTCTCAATCTACGCCTACAAGACACTACGGGCCGAACTCGAAAAGATCGATGGTCTCAATTTTTACTTTACCAGTAAAACATTCGCTAAAGATCCAGGGGCGACAGAGGCACGCGAATTTGAAATACCAAAACTCGGCAGGGAGCGTAGTCTGTACGGCAATGAGTTCGAGGTAAGGCTACGAAACGAACTCAGTCAATCATACATCGCCAAAGAGTGCGCCGATTGGATTCGCCGCAAAAAAATCTCGTTCAAATCAAAGATTACCAATGAACAGATGAATGGCTTTATGGTTATTGAAAATGATGATGCGCGTGCTGGCGATATTGATAAGTTACGACTTGCAGTTATTGACGCGGATAGGATTCTCGAGATTGAGCTACAGAACTTCTTTGGAAACGACCTTTCAATCGGCGATAACCTAAAAAGTTTCACCAATTCGATATTGGCGCGTATGCTTACCGATCTAAACGGCATATGGGATGCGCACAAACTGCGCAACGAATTAGTGCATGGCAACAGGTCACCCGAGAGCCTCAGCCTCACAAAGCTCAAGAATGCACTTGCTTCATTTCAGACGGCACTACAGGATATACGCTCAGACAAGAACGTTGCAGAAAGCGATCAGCTAGTTTCGTACAGTCCGATCAATAACTTCGATACTATTGATATTGGTGAAGACAGAGGCAATAACGCCTACTCAACAACCGAAAAATCAACCAGTGAGCATGCTAGGCGCCTCCTTGAGACATTCGATAGTGTATGGAACGATGATTCTAGACTTGTCGATGTAACCGACACCATCCTTAATAACATCCAGGCCGCCTACAAGGAAAACTCGCCCGAACTCATCTATTTTGCAGCTCTTTATAATATCTTCAGCGAATTCCTTGAAGACCTTAACGCAGACTTCTTGCCAAATGAGGCTACCGGCTTTAAAAACTCTGTCGTCTGGGGGAAGCTATACGATTTCCAACGCGATGCCGTCACTGGATGTATTTCAAAGCTCGAAAAACATAACGGCTGTATCTTGGCCGACTCCGTAGGCCTTGGTAAGACATTTTCTGCGCTTGGCGTCATCAAATACTACGAGTCTCGAAATAAGAATGTCCTTGTACTCGCCCCGAAACGCCTTAAGGACAACTGGAATACCTTCAAGGGTAATTATAAAAACAATCCGCTTGCCGAAGATCGGCTGCGCTATGATGTGCTGTTTCACACAGATATGAGTCGCGAACGCGGGGATAGTAACGGTATTGATCTACAAAACCTCAACTGGGGTAATTATGACCTTGTGGTAATTGATGAATCACACAACTTCCGCAATGGTGAATCAACAACACATAAGGCTGAGGAGGGCTTTGAGAATCGTTATCAAAAGTTAATGAATCGCGTCATTCGTGACGGCGTAAAGACAAAAGTTTTGATGCTATCTGCCACTCCAGTCAACAACCGATTCGCTGACTTGCGTAACCAACTAATGCTCGCTGCCGAGGGCGACTCGACCCAGCTTGACTCATCGCTCAAGACCGATAGTCCTATTGAGAAAATTTTCCGAGATGCCAGTGCTGTATTTAAGGCCTGGAATGGGCTGTCTCCAGAGGATCGCACCACCGCCGCGTTGCTAGAAATGCTGCATTTCGACTTCTTTGAATTGCTTGATAGCGTTACGATCGCGCGCTCACGTAGGCATATTGAACAGCACTATTCACTATCTGATGTTGGCAAGTTTCCAACACGTCTCAAACCAATTTCTGAGCAGCCAGAATTAACCGATATAGAGGGCGTCACGTTCGACGAGATATTCAACCGCATCGACTCACTGAACATGGACGTGTATACACCGATGAAATATGTATTCCCATCGAAACTTGGAAAATATGTAAATCTCGAGAGCGCCAAGGGCCGCAGTTGGGCAAACCGCGAGGCGGGCCGTAATGTCCTGATGATCACCAATATGCTAAAGCGTCTCGAAAGTAGCATCTACGCCTTCCGAAAAACATCCGAGCGCATGTACGATCTTATTGATGGGATTACCGACAGTATTGATCGCTTTCAGCAAGGTCGTAGCGTCAATACAACTGTCAACCAGTCTAATATTACACTCACTGAATATGACGAAGATCCCGAAGAGGCAGAATGGACCGTCGGTAAGGACCTTAAGATTGATCTTGCAGACATCGATCTTGAAAGCTGGCGCGCTAAACTCGAAGCAGATAAGGCCGAGCTTAACGAGCTATTGGCCATGATTACACCTATTGTTGATGAGCACGACCTTAAACTAGAGCGGCTCCTTGAAATTATTCGCGACAAAATTAATTATCCAATCAACGATGATAATAAAAAGGTGCTCGTCTTTACTGCCTTTGCCGATACTGCCGATTATCTCTACGGCGAACTAGCCCAAAAGATTAAGGATGAGTTTGGTCTTGACTCTGCAGTCGTCACAGGTACAAAAAATCCCGCCATGACAATCCCGACCTCTCGTCTCGTTAAGCCTGAATTCAATACGATATTGACACTATTCTCGCCGAAATCAAAAGGGCGCGACGTCCTTTTTGATAACCCAAACGAGCGACCGGGTGAAATTGATATTCTATTCGGCACAGACTGCATATCAGAAGGGCAAAACCTTCAGGACTGCGACTATCTGATTAATTACGATATCCACTGGAACCCGGTGCGCATCATCCAGCGGTTTGGACGTGTCGATCGTATTGGCTCAACGAACGATGTTATTCAACTTACTAACTTCTGGCCAAACATCTCACTTGATGAATATATTAATCTCAAAGCACGCGTTGAAGGCCGTATGCGCATGGTTAACCTGACTGCGACCGGTAATGACAACCCGATTGACGAAGCTGACAACGCCGAACTAGAGTACCGCAAGAGTCAACTCGAGAAGATTAAGAATGAAGTTGTCGACCTCGAAGAAATGAGTGGTGGCGTCTCGATCATGGACCTTGGTCTCAATGAATTCCACCTTGACCTACAGGAGCTACTGAAAAAGTACGGCAAAGCCGATGCATTACCATTTGGTATCCATGCCGTTGCTCGTGCAGCCGACAATCTGCAGCCTGGTGTCATTTTCATCCTAAAGAACATTAATCAAGGTGTGAATATTGACAAGCAGAACCGCCTGCATCCGTTCTACCTCGTCTACATTGCCGATGATGGCCATGTTGTTGTCAATCACCTTCAGTCAAAAGAGCTGCTCGACAAACTACGGTTCTTTACGAAGGGTCACGATCAGCCGGATGCCGATCTAGTAGCAAAGTTCAATACAGAGACAGACAGTGGTAAAAATATGAGCAACTACACACAGCACCTTACCACCGCCATCCAGTCCATCATCACCACCAAAGATGAGGCAGACACCGACAGTCTCTTTTCGCCAGGAGGAACCACTGCGTTAGTCAGCGACATTCAAGGGCTAGACGACTTCGAGCTCATTAACTTTTTGGTAATTAAAGGCTAGGGCAGCAGACCATGTTTGATCTGCCTAGCTCAACTATCGTCAATCGCTTTCTACCAAAGGACAAATTCTACAAAAAGACTGTCGTTAGCAATAAACTAAAGCAGCAGTTCACTGGCGAGATAGAAAAAATCACCTGGACGCACAAACTATCGCCAGATACTCTCAATGTGACGAAGGATGATACGATCGAGGAGATTCAGATTTTTGAGATCATCCTAAAAGATAGGTCGATTAGCAATGCCGTACTGTGTCACATCGACAGCTCTATACCGTACCCGATTATTTACACACTAAAGAGACCTATAGACGACAAAAGCAAGATAATAACATCCCTGAAGTCATTCAAGAAAGAATACGGTATTAAGACCAAGAATGATGACTTCGTAGACACCGGCTGGAGCCGACCGAGCGGTAAGTTCATATTGCATGGTAATGTCATGTCTCACATCTACCTAGGCTATATATTCCAAATAGCGGGCATCGCCCGGCAACCATACTCCGACCCTAAATCAACTATTGAGCGATGGGAGAAGAGCAAGGAAATTAAAAAGCAGATTGATACCATAAACAAGAAAATAACTACTGAGGTGTCGATAGCGAAGAAGCAGGAGCTGGCACGACAGCGTCATATACTTGAGCAGCAGATGAAGTAGCTACGAATCTGTTATAATAAAACTACGCAATCAGCAGGTGGGGTTGATTAGGGAGTATATTATGAAGAAACGTCCACCAGAATTCATTTTTCTAAAAGACGAACCCCAGACAAAATCTGAGGTGAGTTACGAGCGTTTCTATCACAATTCGATCGCACCAGCACTCAAGAAGATATTGCAAGATAAAACATCACCACATACCATTGGCTTGTTTGGTGCTTGGGGTGCCGGTAAAAGTACCGTTATCGAGATGGTGAAGAATGACAGCGAGCTTGATATGCCCGTATTCATCTTTGATGCATGGAAGTATAAAGATGACACGCTTCGCAGGACATTCCTCATCAAGCTCGTTGATTTTCTCAAAGATAATAAAATCAAGATCGATGAAAATATCCTCACGCCTCTTTACAATTCAACTACGAACTCTACGACAAAGAATAGTGATTCAGACGAGGACAACAAAAAGCCATGGTACAAAAAGCTCTGGGCAAAAGTTAGACCTTTTGTGCTGCTCGGTACACTGATTGTATCAGTCATATTTATTATCCTATTCAACACCGTATGGCAGCATCTTTCGGTAGCCGATCTCTTCAACACAGTCCTTTCCTTTATTGCATCGGTCTCAGTACTCGTCGTGATCCTCAAGCCAGCAGTCGAAGAAATTGTTAAGGCTGCCGTCGGCAGCTTATTTAGCAAGCAAATATCGCAGACCGAGATTATTACGAAGACGATCCAGCAGGACAAGCTCAATTCACCAGAACAGTTCGAGACAAAGTTTATTGAGATACTCGAACACGTAGACAAGAAGATGGTGATCGTATTCGATAACATAGACCGTGTGCAAGGTGATGTCGCTATTTCGATGCTTACGACCATCAAGACCTTCATGTATAGCAGTGCGAAGAACGGTCTCGTTTTTATCGTGCCGTGCGACCCTGCTGCAATCGAGGTGCAGGTCGAGAAGTATTTTTATGGATCTAACGAGATCAAGTCCGATTCATTTGGTGCGGCCGAATACCTACGAAAGATTTTTAACCTGATCATCTGGATACCTGATTTTATAAATACAGATCTTGAGCAGTATACGAAAGACGTGATCGGGAAGACTGGCGAAATTAGCAATCTTCTCGATGACGAAGATGTTATCTTGGTGATAAATTCTGCATTCTCACGTAATCCGCGTGAGATTATTCAGTTCATCAACAATCTGATCGCTATGGTTATTAGTACACGTGGCACGGGCGTGAAGGATATTATTGACGGTGACATTGCATACTTAGCCAAAGTCCTGATTATCCGACAAAAGTTTCCGAAGGCCTATGAATCCCTCAAAGAGAGCTGGCACCAGCCTGAGTCTATAACTAACGGTGAAGACCTAGGTGAGCGGACAGACTTCACTAACTTCATGCAGAAGACGAGTCGCATCACGGTGGACGACGCCGAACCATTCATCTACTTCAAAGATCCAGTCGACTCCCGTGGACTTAAGAACGCCAATTTGATAAAAAATGCGCTGATAGCTGGCAACGTAACTGAGGCGCAAGAGTTGTCAAAAGACGAACCTCAAGATAAGCTCGTAGAGTTCATGGCCGACCTAGCCGTCAAGTATTCTGGTCAGGAAAATATCCAAAGTAGCGTAGTGATTACACAATTCGAAATTATATCCAGCCTCGGTATACCCGTAGATAGCAAGCGCTACGTAAACGATATTGCAAAAACTATAGACACAGAGCTGTGGCAAAAATATGAAAGCTTGCCACTATCCCATGTATTTAACCTGTTGTTAAATAAGAAGATTAACCCGTCCTTACGGGTCAACATAATCACCAGATACCTCGGTGCATTGGGGAGTAATGCAGCCGCATCACAACTCAACTTAGATATCATCGAAGCGTTCAAAAATAATCCTAATCTTCTAAATAGCCAGCAAAAAACTGACCTGAGAAGCCTTTTGGAGTCCAAATACGCAACCAATAATAAGGCTATTCAGATATTCAACAATATAGATGGTCAAGAAACCTTCATTACAGAGAAGCTGATAAATACCTACATATCTTCATTTACTGTTGATAATGTTGCTACCAATCTAACCACCATCGACAAGTACAAAACGTACATCATAAAACACAATCTCTTAGCGGATCTTATTCGTAAAATCGCCGAACTGCTCAGTAATGAAATCGCCACATCGGGGCGCTACGACGAAGGCCATGCGCAGATTATTAGCTCAATAGAGCAACTTGTAAAGACGTTCAGGAATGAACTCAAAAGCGCATCCGTGCATTTGTCACAGATTACCCAGGATATCATTCAGCTAGGAGGCCGCACAAGCCAGCAAGATCAGCGTGCAGATCAAGTTGTTGCATTGTATTGGCTACGGAATTATGTTGAAGATACAGATAGGGATGCAATAACTGCTAGTATCAATTCATACTTCCAGAGCTACCCCGATCTCGCCAGCGTAAAGCAGCCTCTTGAACTTTGGACTAAAGAAACTCGCAAAAACTTCATCAAACTTATACTGCCGACTATCCTGCCTAACTTAGTTTCATACCCGGATGTTTTGAGCTACATCTATACGAATTCTGACCTTGAGGAGCAAAAGAAGATATTGCACGATGTGATCGATCGCACTCCATCAAATAACTATTACGACATAGACTTTATAGGGTCGCTCAACAAGATCCCTGACAGAAAAAATATAATAGCCAAGCTCCTGGACAAAGCTAAGGTCAATAGCTATACACACAAAGAGAAGTACTTCACATATGTTGCGTCACAACTCCCGAAGTCGGATATTACTGAATTAAAATCCGCACTTGAGCAAGTTACCGCGCTCATAACTAGTAACGACCCCGCACAATCTGATATTGCATACTCTTTCCTGTCACGACTAAGCCATCTTCAAGAAACGGACAAAAGACGCATCGCCACTGATCTACTAAACTGGCTGCGCGAACCTGGGCGATCTATCTCCGCGGGCCAGAATATTGCCTTCAAAATTATAAATGACTACTATCCATTGCTCCAGCCCACCCCAAAGAATGACTATATTTACCTGCTATTTAGCCTATTGACAGAGACTCAAGATCCACAGACACTAAAGGTTATCATGGATGGACTGGAAGCTACTCGACCTACCTACAAAACACACAAGCAAGACTTTGATGATCTGACAGCTCGAATAAAAACATGGCAAAACACATCATCTAAGATGACCATCTTGCGGTCGCTCCCATCCCTTACTAGCCCTAGGCAGTCACAGGCTGAAAAGAAATTCTGGGACGACTTCGCCAATCTTTACCCAGAGGACGAATCATAATTCTCATAATGTAGTTGTTGCACCTCCAGTAGGAGGGGGATGTCTACGTGACGCGGCAGACTATTTATTTTGCGTGCCAGCCTTTTTTATATAGCCTTTTACGATCATCTCGTTTAGCAGAGTAGCCACAAGAACCGCCTGTCTTGCAGCATCTACCGAAACGGCAAAGCCGTTAGTCTGCTTACTTGCGTGTCGTGTAGGGTTGGTTTTCTGGATCAGGTCCAGGCCGCTTGCAAACCAACTTGCAAACTCATTATCCACGACAGTAGTATCTTTTGCCTTGATAAGCTCAAGTCCCTTGTCGTACTCAGGCTTTGCAGATGATACATAACTTTTCCCTAAACGCGCTTTTATGTCCCCAAGTAATGTACCAAACACCTTTGTTGTTGCGTTTGTTAGCCCTGATTCAGACGCGGCATGCTCGATAGCAAGCTGCGCATCCACGATCGCCTGTTCAGGCTTTGGACTAGGTCCAAATGCATGAGACCAAGCGTCATCAAGGTGCTTACTTTTTGCTGCCTGAGCCATATCAGTTATGTGCGGATCGACACGTTCAATCAGCCCAGAAGGGCTTCCGACTGTCGTGACTACTTTCCATTTAGACCCATTGCTCAGTACGCGCTCTAGGCGGTTTAAGATCATATTAGAGCTTTCAGTAAGTACGCCGAAGCTATGATAGCTACTATCATCATTGCGGATATGTTTGACCAGAAGCTCAATGAGGATTAAGAGCTTTTCTGGATCATTTGACATGAGTAACCTAACCCTCACTTCAAGATCTGTCCAAGTGGCGTAAGGTATATCGAGATCTTCAACGAACATGATTCTTTCATTCTTCTGGATGTCAGTAATGACAGACGGATTATATTCTGGCACAACATGACCCCACCGATTAGTTTCCCCGGTGTGAACGACTCCCCATACCCAATCCAGAATAGATTCTCGCTCCCACGTAGGAAAATCCACTAGGATATCCCAGCGATCTTTATGCTCGTCATTATATTTACTCAAAGGCGACACCATAACTACTGTTATTATACCATCGTTAATCTGTTTTTATGCTACAATGGCAATAGTTTTATAAGTCAGTGAATAGCGGGAGTAAGGGTAGATGAACGACGAGGGCGGTATTGAGAAGATTGACATAGAGAAGACAGACTGGCGAGGTAGCCGAGAGTTCTTTGAATCTCTGGGCGAGACGCTGGACAGGCTGGACGATAAGGATGAGAGCTACGACTTTACGTGGGTTGGCAAACGCAAGGCTGTTATCGAGGCTGGTGCACCTATCAACAAAACCCTCCGCCCCGATGTAGACGCCAGCAAAAACTGGGACACCACCGAAAACCTCTTTATCGAAGGTGACAACCTCGACGCCCTCAAGCTGCTGCAAGAAAGCTACCTCGGCAAGGTCAAGATGATCTACATCGACCCACCCTACAACACGGGCAAGGACTTTGTGTACCACGACAACTTCAAAGCAAATGCCGAGCAATACGACGAAGACACCGAGTACCACGACGAGGACGGCAATATCAACTTCAAAAAGAACGAAAAGACCAACGGCCGCTACCACAGCGATTGGCTGAGTATGATGTACCCACGACTGAAGCTGGCGAGGAACTTGCTGAGCGAGGATGGGGTGATATTTATATCTATTGGCGAGGATGAGTATGCTAATCTGCGAAAACTGAGTGATGAGATCTTCGGAGAAGATAATTTCGTAGGTGTTATTGTCCGCAAGACAAAGATGACTAGCAATAAGGGCACGTTCTTCTCTCAATCACACGAGTACATACTAACCTATGCCCGTAGTATAGAAGAGACTCCTATGTTCAATGACTCGGAGGCTCAAAATTCAGAGAAGTACACTAAACTTTTCAAGAATGAAGATAGCCGTGGTAAATACAATATAGTCTCCCTGTATATGCCGAGCCTGCCTAATGCAGACGAGCGGCCAAACAGTAGGTATGGGATTAAAACCCCCGACGGAACTATAGTGTTTCCACCGAACAACCGAATCTATCGCTGGAAAGAAGATACATTCTTAGAGAATCTTGCAGATGATAGAGTTGTATTCAAAGAAACTAAAACATCTCCGCTGGTTGACGAGAACGGAAATCAGAGTAAGTGGAATATCTATACAAAGCTATATCTGCATGAGAGACAAGAATCTGGCATGCTGCCGCTTACTCTTCTCGATAAGTACACTAACTCGGAGGCTTCCAAGGAACTTATCAGGCTAGATATACCTTTCGACTTCTCCAAACCAAAGGGACTAATCGGTTACCTGATGAAGATTATTGGCTCTCATGATAACGATATAATCCTCGATTTCTTTGCAGGGTCAGGCTCAACCGCCCACGCCGTCATGCAACTCAACGCCGAGGACGGCGGCAATCGCAAATGGATAATGGTGCAACTGCCCGAAGAAACCGACGAGAAAAGCGAGGCGTTCAAGGCTGGCTACAAAACCATTCCCGAAATCTCTCGTGAACGCATCCGCCGCGCTGGTGACAAAATTGCATCCGAGCATCCCGACGCCAAGGTAGATTACGGCTTCCGCGCCCTGCGTATCGACGACACCAACTACAAAGATGTGTATAAATCTGCTGGCGAACTCAGCCAAGCAACCCTGCTAAATGACGTAGACAACATCAAAGACGACCGCAGCGACCTCGACCTACTGTATGGCATATTGACCCAATCTGCATTCGAGCTAAACCGCCCACTTGAAACAACTGACATTGCTGGAGCAATCGTGTACAAGTACGACTACTTCGGCGAAGTATCTGGGCTGGTGGCGTGTTTTGCCGAGCACATCAGCGAAGACACAATCAAGCAAATCGCCCAGCTAAAGCCCCTCACTGCCGTGTTCCGTGACGCCTCATTTGCAGGCAGTGAAGCCAAGGTAAACCTCGCCGAGCACTTCCGTATTTTGTCACCAGACACAAAGGTGAAGGTGGTGTAGGGATGAGCGATAAGGATATCGATCAGGCACTGAATCCAGAGAGTCAAGCAGATTTTCTATTTTATACGGGTCCAGACGGGTCACCTCGAATAGAAGTATTGTATGCAGATGAAACTGTTTGGCTGACGCAAAAACGTATGGCAGAGGCATTCAGTGTCGATGTATCTGTAATAAGCCGTCATATCGCCAATGTGTTTGAGAGCGGTGAGCTTGTAGAAAAAAGCAATGTGCAAAAAATGCAAATTGCAAATTCAGACAAACCAGTGTCTTACTATAGTTTAGACGTTATTATCTCTGTAGGTTATCGAGTGAACTCACATGAGGCAACAGCCTTCCGTAAATGGGCTACAACTGTGCTGCGTGAGTACATGGTAAAAGGTTTTGCGATGGATGACGAGCGTCTCAAGAATGGCGTCCACTTTGGGAAAGATTACTTCGACGAGTTGCTCGAGCGGATCCGTGAGATTCGCCTCAGCGAGCGTCGTATCTATCTAAAGGTGACGGATTTGTTTGCTCTGGCAAGCGACTACGATAAAACAAGTGCGATAGTAAAAGAGTTTTTTGCTTTCATTCAGAACAAGCTGCACTATGCTGTGGCTGGTGATACGGCTGCTGGAATCATACATTCGCGTGCAGATGAAAAGAAAGACAACATGGGTCTGCAAACATGGAAGCATGCGCCTGATGGCAAAATATTGCGCACTGATGTGACGGTGGCAAAGAATTATCTCGAAAAACCAGAATTAGAACAGCTACAATTTGCTGTATCTGCATTTCTAGATATTGCAGAGGCTCGTGCTCGTCGAGGCGTGCCAACAACTATGGCAAAATGGATAGAGATTATGGACGGGTATCTGGACCTTAATGAATATCCGAAACTTCAAAATGCTGGCAAAATAACAAAAAAACAGGCTGACGAAAAGGCATTGAAAGAATATGAGGTATTTCGTGTGCGGCAGGACAAAGAATATATTGGCGACTTTGAGAAGGTAGCCAAAAAACTTGAGGGGTCCAAGGAATGAAATTACGTTTTAAGCATCAAAAGTTCCAAGAAGACGCCACGAATGCTGTTTGCGATGTGTTTATGGGGCAGCCGAGCACGTCGCGTAAGTTTCTCATTGACCAAGGTGATAGTAAGCAGGCTAGCACCTTCGACAGTGGTTGGGGCAACTCTGAGGTTCGGTTGCGTCAAGAAGACATTCTAAAAAATCTACGCACTGTACAAAAACAGCATGGCATTGTGGCCGGCAATAAGCTCGAGACCATGACCAGTAAGGTAGAGTGGGACGATGGCCGCAAAGAGACGGTCCAGCGACCAGTATTCACCGTAGAGATGGAGACTGGTACAGGCAAGACGTATACGTACATCAAAACGATGTACGAACTAAATGCTCGGTATGGTTGGAGTAAGTTCATTATTGTTGTGCCGAGCGTGGCGATTCGCGAGGGTGTCGCGAAGTCTTTCCAGATTACGGCCGACCACTTCCGTGAGGAATACGGCAAAGCGTGTCGTGCGTTTATATACAATTCGACCAGACTTAACGAACTAGACAACTTTGCCGAAGACCCGGGTATCAACGTGATGATCGTGAATACGCAGGCCTTTAATGCCAGTGGCAAGGATGCGCGACGTATTTACATGAAGCTCGATAGCTTTCGTAGCCGCAAGCCGATCGATGTGATTGCCAGCGTCAACCCGATTGTCATGATCGACGAGCCACAAAGTGTTATCGGCGAGACCGGCAAAAAGAACGTAACGCGCGATAGCATCGGTAAGTTTAATCCGCTGTTCTATATCAACTACTCGGCCACACACCGCGAAAACTTTAATATGGTGTATCGGCTGGACGCCGTCGATGCGTACCAACGACAGCTGGTCAAGAAAATTACCGTCAAGGGTATCAGCGTGCGCGGCACTACCGCCACTAATGGTTATTTGTATCTGCAGCGCATTAACGTATATCCAAACAAAAGCCCAAGTGCGACGGTGGTGTTTGAATACAACTCTGCAACAGGTAAAAGTATTCGCAAGCAAACTAAGACATTTGCGCACGGCGATAATATCTATCATCATTCCGGTGAAATCGAGGCATATCGTGACGGCTATACGATATCTCGTATCGACGCACGCGATGGCTATGTGGAGTTTACAGGTGGACTGCGACTCGCTGCCGGCGAGGTAGTCGGCGATAGCAGTGCCGACGATATCCGTCGGATTCAGATTCGCGAGACGATTGCTAGTCACCTGGAAAAAGAGCGTGAGCTGTACAAAAAAGGCGTCAAAGTGTTGTCGCTGTTCTTCATCGACGAAGTGGCGAAGTATAAAGACTACGAGACCGAAGACCAAAAGGGTGTATATGCCAAGATATTCGAAGAAGAGTATACACAGGCGATTGACCGATTCTTTGAACAGTTGCCATTTGGCGAGGATGAGGACTATCGCACGTTCCTAGAGCGTGACGAACGGCATCGTATACATGCTGGGTATTTCTCGGTCGACAAAAAGGGCAGGGCTGTTGATAGCGAAATCAAGCGTGGCGAGAGCGAGTCAAGTGATGTTGGTGCGTACGACCTCATCATGAAGAATAAAGAGCGCCTGCTGAGTAATGAAGAGCCGGTGCGATTTATCTTTAGCCACTCGGCACTGCGTGAAGGTTGGGATAATCCAAATGTATTCCAGATTTGTACACTACGCACCAGTAGTGGAGAGATTAAAAAGCGCCAAGAGATTGGTCGTGGACTGCGCCTGAGTGTTAACCGCGACGGTGAACGTATGGATGCCGAAGTGCTGGGTACGCATGGTGTGCACGAGGTCAACGCGCTGACCGTGATCGCCAACGAAAGCTATGAAGAATTTGCCAAAGCTTTACAGGACGAGTTCTATGAGGTGATAAAGAATCGTCCAAAAGAGATTACCGAAGAGCTGTTCGAAGGGCAGGTATGGACAGCCGACGACGGTAGCGAGGTAGAGATCGATGGGCGAGCTGCGGCGCGACTATTTGTGCGCCTTGAAGATGCCGGGTTGGTTGCTGACGGGCAACCGACAGATGAGTTTCATGCAATGCCGCCAGAACTACGCACCGAAAAGATTGGCGAGGTTTTGGCTGCCGTATCGCCAGAGCTCGCGTCGCACGCCGAAAACGCACTGCAGCTGATCGAATCGATCTATGATCCTAAGAAGAATCCGATGGTGTCGAATGCGCGAGCCAAGGCGACACTTAATCTTGATCAGGAAAAGTTTGCCAGTAAAGAGTTTAAGGAATTGTGGGGTCGCATCAATACTAAGACCTATTATACCGTACAGTTTGATGAATCAAAGCTGGTAAAATCGTGCGTTAACGCGCTTAACACCAAGCTTCGTGTGTCTAAGACGACGATTGTTATTACCGAAGGCTATTTGAAATCTACCAAGCAAGATGACAGCCCCGAGATGAAGAAGCTGGTCGGAAGCGAAGTGGTACTAGAAGAGATCGCATCGAAGGGTGTTACTTATGACCTTGTGGGTGAGGTTGCGACCGTCACGCGCTTAACACGTCGAACCGTGGCAGAGATTCTCTCAAAAATCGAGCCAACGGTATTCAACCTATTTGCGGCTAACCCAGAGGAGTTCATCCGCGAGGCGGTTAAGCTGATTGACGAGCAAAAAGCCAGTACGATTATTGAGCATATTACCTACGACACGCTTGATGAAACATGGAATGCCGAGGAGATATTTGTTGATCCGACAATTACTGGTGAGTACGGAAAAAATGTTATCGATGCTAAAAAGCACCTGTTCGACAAGGTGCGCTATGACTCAAGTATTGAAAAAGAGCTGGCAACTGAAATGGACATTGCCGAGAGTATTGAGCTGTACGTTAAGTTGCCGAGCGGATTCTACATTAACACCCCGATGGGCAAGTACAATCCCGACTGGGCAATCACCTTCAAGGAGGGCAGTGTCAAGCACATCTATTTTGTAGCTGAAACTAAGGGCGACACGAGCGACATCCAGCTGCGCGAGGTTGAGCGAGCGAAGATCGAATGTGCCCGCCGCCACTTCGAGAAAATTAGCAACGATACTGTAAAATACAGCGCAGTCAGTTCATATACCGACCTGATGGCAGTAGTGAAAGGGTAGCAGACAGGATGCCCAAACCCAAAAAATCCCCACCAAAGAACCCACCCCTCACCGACGACGAGATTGTGACAGTAATTTTGCCAACAATCAACGGGCAGTAGTTTTTTACTGCGTCAACCGCACACTCATCCCAATTCCGCCAAACTCCTCACATGCAAATACTGGCTGCTCTGGTGTACTGGTGGTTGGATCGTAGCGATAGCCAAGATCCGAAAATTCAGCGAGCCTTGAAATATCTTCAATACGATTCTGAATCAGCCAGCGGGCGAAGGCGCCACGCGCAATCTTGGTATGGACCGTGACAAACGTCGGTTCGCCTGTTTTAGGGCTGATGGTTAGAAACTTTGGCGTCACCACCGATACGTCAGTAGAGGGTAGCAGGGCCTTGGCGTATTCGACCGCCGAAAGATTAACGATGCTTGTCGTGTCATCAGGTAGCAGCGAGGCAATATCATCACCCCAGAATTGATACATCGTGCGGCCATCCGGCAACTTATATCCCATTTCTAGCCGGTAAGGCAGCACACCGTCACAAGCCCGCAGCCCGCCATATAATCCTGACAAGATCAGCAAATGCTGGTGTGCGTACAGACGGTCCTCCTCGGACCAAAATTGCACCTGCAGGCCACTATAGATATCGCCGATGAAGGCATCGATTGCCGGCACCTGCACATCATCAACAGCCGACCATGCATCGTACAGTTCCGCCACTTCGGCGGCTTTTTTATCTGATACCTTCATGAGGGTTCCAATATCTTTCGTGGATGTGTATCGCCACGTAGCCGCCAATTCTTCTGCCTTTGCCAATAGGTGAGGGACGCCAAGGGGCGCCTGTCGCACAGCAGGAATCCGCATGGTCTTGGATGAGTGGAGGAGGATTTGCATCGTCATACTACCAGTATACAGGGGTTACATCCGAGTGTTACACTGGATACAATGAACAAACTCGCCAAACATCGCCATCCACAACACTACACTGCCCAGCAGCGCAATCAGTTTGCCGAGGTACTCCGAGAGAGGATCTATGCAACTATCACCTTGCTGGCTGTCATGGTGACCTTGTGGAGCCACTCAGACGAGCATAGCTCGTGGGGCACGATCGGTATTATATTTGGCACCGTTGTCGCACTGTGGCTCGCCACCATGATTGCTGCCCGCATGTCTTATCACATTGTCCATAGCGAAGGAGAGGCGAACGAAAAGTCATGGGAAGCATCCGAATCAGCACGCGGTCTGCTAACACCCGCCGGGGCACCAATATTCTTTATCCTCTTTTCATTTACTGGTCTGATTGGCCTCAAGATGGCACTGTTACTTGGCATCATCTCTCTGGTAATGTCACTCTTTTTGTTCTCATTGTTTTCGGGCCGGCAATCGTCAGATAGCTGGATGAAGATTTTGCTCTATAGCTTTCTACAATTAGCCCTTGGTGTTGGGGTGATTGCCCTGAAAATCCTGGTCGAATAACCCCTAAACATGAAAGATGCCCACGCATCTTTCAGCGTGGGCAAGTCTGACAGTGACATTTCCTTTTAAGGGCTCGTTGGGGGTGGGGTATACCCCACCCCCTCCTGAGCTCAGGAGGCCGAGAAAAATCTCTCGAACTCCTGAAGGTCGAACCCGATCCACAGGAAGATGTGGCGGTCCGCCTCCAGAGAGGCCTCATGCTCCACATTGAATGCCTCGACCTGCTCTCGTACGTCACGGGGCAGTCGAGCCATCAGCACCTTCTGGCGGTCGCCCATGCGGGCATGTACGGCCAGATGTAGCGCCACACCATGAGTGTTCAAAACACCGCTCTCGATGACGCGCTCCTTGTCGCCTTCGTCCATCATCATCAGATGTTCGGGCGGGATCTCGGCCAGCAGCGCATCGCGGACCTTCTGGCTGAGTTCGGTAGTCCACCAGAACTCGAAATCCGTGTGGATCTCATCCAGGGCCTTGTCGTGCAGTGCGTTGATCTCCCTCAGGCGGCGCTTCACCAAGCCACGACGGAGGGTGACGACCACCTCCTCGATACGCTTGGCCACATACAGCGCGGCTGCCAACGTGACGATGGTGAGGGCAAGCGCGGGAACGTCGATGACAATCATCGCCGGTAACTCCGATCTACTAGTAGGTACACCCTTTGGTCATGTCTTACAAACCATTATAATTATAGCATAATATTAAATATAAAGCAATATGTTACAATAGTCTCATAACCATAACAGGAATCACTAACGTGAACGATGAAAACACACAGATAAACCAGCCAGACTCTTCTCCCCCAGAGGAAGTGCCAATCCAGCCCACCGACATCGCAGAGAGCCAGCCTCACCAGGCAAGTTCTCTGACGGATGATGAAGAGTCAGAGTTGATACAAGTTGAGGCTGAGCCATCAACCACCGCATCGTCAGTCACAGATCCTGTCGAGCAATCGGCCCTCACGCCTATTGTTATCGGCACGCCCAAAAAACCGTTTGGCAAACGTAAATTAGCCATCTTAATCGCTGCCATCGTCCTTGTTCCTTCCATCGCGTTTACAGCATGGTATTTCCTCAAAGGTGACACCCCAACCGAAACCCAGGTTGCCACCACAGGTACCTCATCGGACAATCAAACCCAGACCACCAAACCAAAGCTCGGCATTGCCGTCACCGTGGTCGACGGGAGCGCCGAATACCAACGAGCCAAAGATGCTCAGACTGCACCCAACACCGGCAATGCACACTGGCACCCCCTTACCGCCGAGACCGATCTCAGCGAGGGTGACATAGTCCGCACCGGTGTCGATGGACGTGTTGTTCTGACCCTCGACGACGGCAGCGCCGCGCGCCTTGATAATGCAACAACGCTCACCTTAACCAGCCTAGCAGCCGACGACGTCAAACTTACCCAGACCGCTGGTACCGTGTATTCACGCGTCGTCACAAGTGACCGCAAATATTCGGTCGTAATCGATAAGACAACCTATCAGGCCATGGGTACCGCCTTTGCGACCATCAAGACTGCCAGCGAAAATGGCGTCCAGGTCTATCAAAGTGCCGTCAAAGCTGGCAAACAAACCGTTGATCAGGGCAAGCAGTATTATCACCTCAACCCTGATGCCACTATCGAGGGGAAGGTAACTGACCTAAATCTCGAGGTTCTGGCAGAGAGTAAATTCCTTGAATGGAACCTTACTCAGGATGAGAAAGACACCAAATTCAAAGAGAAACTAGGTGTTCTGACCGACATCAAACAGAAAGCTGCCGAAAAGGCCGAGGAAAAGAAGCAAGACGAAACACGTAAGGCCCAAGCTGAAAAAGAAGCTGCCGAAAAGGCTGCCAATGAAAAACAAGCCAAAGCAGCCGAAGAGAAAAAGAAGAAAGAGAACAACTCGACAGCACAGCAAAAAATCACGCGTGGCACCATGAACCTTAGCGTCAATGGTAATACATTCAGCTGGAGCTATACTGGCAAGGCCGTTCATGGGTATAAACTAGTCTTTTCTCAGACCAATACCAACCCGACCTTCAATGGCAATGGAACCTACGCGCTGTATTTTAGCGGCATCAATGAAATGACCGGCACCATCCCTGGTAAAGAAAAGATTGGCAGTGGCACCTTTTATGTTCGTGTTTGTGCCTATACGAACGGTACCGAAAACGAACCTTGCGTTGACTACTCACCAGTAGTCAAGATCGTCGTCCAATAATTATTTGTGCCGCCCTAATTTGCGGTGGGGGAGGCGATTAGCCAGGCGAACGTGGCGGGTCTGAGCAGGACGACCCAGCAGGTTGCCAAAGGTAACCCCAGCAGCCACTACGATGGCAATTAGAAGGGCACGCAGCAACAAGGCGACGCCTGTATCAAACTCGGTCGTATTAGGTGTCGATTGAGCAATGTAGGTCAGGGCACTATACAGCGTCAACCCTGGTACCAGAGGAATAATACCCGCACTCATAATCACCAGAGTAGGAATCTTCAACACCCGGAACAGCACCGATGCTGCCAACCCAACACAGACAGCAGCAATCCCACTGGCGCCAATCACCCCAACACCAACACCACCCATGATCAGTGTGACATACAGCGACAGGAATCCGACAACGCCAGCACTGATGATGCCGACCGGACGGGCATAATTACCGAGGGCAAATGAGGCTGCCAGTACCGCTGCTCCGGCATACTGATAGTTAATATCGGCCAGAGTTAGACGGTCCGGGGTTGCCGATAACTGAACCCCGAGACGAGTCGCTAGATACAATCCAACGGTAGTTCCCAGGACGATACCGCCAGTCATCATCATCACTTTCAGCAAACGCGCCATAGCCGTCACGTAATACTCGTCGAGTGCATCCTGAAACGCCGAAGCAATCATCATCCCTGCCACCAACATAACAATACCGCTAATAATCACCAAGGTGGCATTAACGTCAGAGAGGAATGGCACAGTGGTCGCCATGGCAAGCAGCGACGTCACCGCCGCGATCAAAATAATAATCAATCCCGACAGCGCCTGCGTGTAAAACGCCGGCACCCCCATCCTTGTCATGCGCTGAATCGCCAAGCTAATAACCGTCCCCATCGCAAGGGCAATCAGCCACATCAGCGGGTTGTGGGTATAAAGCATGACGACACCAGCACTAATACCACCACCAGCAATATGAATCAGCCACCTGGGGTAAATTGGTTTACGAGCAATGATCGCGTCTAGTTTATGCTCGGCATCATCCAGTGCTGTCTTGCCGAATCTAACGCTTTGAGCCAATTCTTCAAGTAATTGCACCGTGTGATAATCCGACCCCCGCGAGACGACGGTGCGTACCAGTGTCAACGGCTCGCGGTCGATGCCGCGGTCCTGTGAAATCGTCAGAATCGTATGGCTAATATCGATATGCACCTTGCGCGAACAATAGGTAGAGGTCACTCCCAACCCTAGGTACACCACGTCACTGGCGGCCATACCGCGCGACAACATTTGATCACACATCGTCGCCACGAGACGAAGCGCCCGCATATTATCGGTCAGCTCGGCGTCAATCTTCTGGATAACCAGCGAATCATTATCAAGATTTTCAACAGGGGTGCGGTCAAAACCGCGGATCAGGAATGAAAAAGGGTTGCGCATATAGCATAAGTATAGCATTATGGAGGCACAATATATATGGAGGTTACCACGTCATGAGCGCATTAAAAAACCTTGAACAAACTCTTGCTGGGTGGCAAAAAGATTCACCCATCCACCTGCCAGCACAAGCCCGTAAATGGCTCGCTGACAATGCCTGGTGGCTGGTCATCGTTGGTATCGTCGGCAGTATTATCAGTATTATTGGATCTATCCGCACCCTGATGTGGGCTAACGACGTCTTGTATCAGGCGAGGCAATTCAGCGCAGCGCTTGGCGTTGACACCCCATCAACCATAGGAACCGACATTAGTATCTGGGTGAGCATGGCTGTGTTTGTTGTTGTGATCGTTATTGAGCTAAAAGCCATTCAACCACTACGCGAAAAGAAGAAGTCCGGCTGGGACCTCGTCTTTCTAGGATCACTCATTGCTCTTGCTGGTAGCCTCGTATCTGGTATTGCTGGTGGCGCAATCGTCAGTACTATCTTTGGCACCATTATTGCCGCTCTCCTTAGCTGGTTCTTTCTGTTTGAATTACGTCTTGAATATCTTCCTAAGGAAAAGAGCGCTGGTTTTAAACCTGCGACCGAGCACGATACGAAAAACACCCCTCCACAAGAATAATTATTTATCGTCAGAGGCACGAAGCTGACTAATCAGATAGAATGATCCCGTTACCACCACCATTGCCTGGTGCTGACGGGCCCATTCGATCGCCTCGGTGAGTGCCGTGCGTGGACTGGACTGTTGCCCGATCACCTCAAAACCGACCTCATCCGCCACTGATGTAAGTAACAGAACATCTAGGGAGGCCCGTTGCGTCCCTTCGACGGTGAATTCAGTCACTATCATCTTATCCGATATACCTCGCAGTATCTGCAGAGATTCCTTTACTGTGTCGGATTTGTGAGCGCTAAAAGCCACAACGATAATACAAGGCGTACCCGGGTAGGCGTTATGATATGCCTCAGTAAACGCACGAATCTTTTGCGGATTATGGGCAGCATCGAACAGGGTAGGCACCCCATCTATCTCGAATTGCTCAAAACGCCCTGGAATACTACACTGTGGCGCCCTCGAGACGGCAGCAGATGTCGGCGCAGGACGATGATCGATTGATAATCGCCGTTGAACTGCCGCAAGCGCCAAAGTACTATTACGCACCTGATAAGAGAGGAGGGAGCTAAGTGACAGTTCCGGCGGGACTGCCCTATCAATCACCTGTAGCGTTGCACCCTGGGCCACCGCTGCCTTTGCAATCACCTCGACAATCTCGGGGTCTTGTTGATGCATCAGCACCGAACTACCGGGAGTGATAATCCCGGCCTTCTCGCCAGCAATCTGGACGACCGTATCGCCGAGCAGCCCAATATGGTCAAGACCAATATCGGTAATGACGGCTACTTTATCCGGTCGACCCAGTACATTCGTCACATCAACACGGCCACCAACACCTACTTCAACCACAACATAGTCAACTTGTTGCTGGGCAAATAACCAGAACGAGAAGATGACGAGAGACTCCACATAGGTCAGCTCGACATCAAGTTCTCCGATAACCTGGACAAAGGCGTTGAAATACCGGCAATAGTCCGCCTCAGCCAGTAAAGCACCGTTAATTTGTGATCGTTCAGCCACCGAGTTGACGTGCGGCGAGACGATTGAGCCCACTTGGTATCCGCTGGCAGCCAGAAGTGCCGCCATATAATAGACCGTCGACCCTTTGCCCGATGTTCCAGCCACATGAATAACCGGGACAGCGTCCTGAGGGCTCCCAAGCTGTCTGAGGACCTCTTTGACATACCGAAGACGCGCCTCACCCTTATGGCTAGGTGTTGCTGTTCGCATCGCAAGATATTCTTCCACTTGCCAAAAGGTCTGTAGCTGCATTATCCCTCTTAGTATACAGTAGTTCGCCTCTGTTTATCTGAGCTGACTTGTTTTAAAGTATAGAACAAAAATAGAACATTTTATATATCGCAATACATGGCAGTCCAGCCGTCATGTATGGGCAATTTAGCCGCGTTCAACCAGCCAAACATACTATGGGAAAACCAGCCATAAAATATGCCGATTGACGGCAAAAGGCAAGCAAAGCCCGGGAACAAACAGGCGACACAAAAATCAGCAGGTTGCTGGCGAAAAAATAAATCAAAATCATGAATAGGTTAGCGTAAAGCTGTTTGCGCGATCACGTCGCACAATATATCTTTTACGACATAACAATATAGAACAATGGATGAGTATACACTCATTGGCATTAGGAGTATTTTTTGAGGTATACCTCTTAATGGGGTGTTGTCTCACTTATTTCTCCCTCACGCAGATGCACGGACATACTTTTATCGTTTACACGTATACAGATATCCAGTCCCAGCGATCATACCCCCTCGGGCAGGACGATGTTGTCATGACATCAATGTTATCCACAACGCCTGATTATTTTCGGTCGCGTACTTAGGCTTGTGCACGCATTTGCATTTTTTTCATTTTCATTGCCCCACTACCCTCCCACTCTCCTGTTTGACATTATTTGACTTTTGTATTTTTATATAGTTTTATAGGTTTTTATGAAAATAGAACAAAAATAGAACATTCCCTATAATGCCCCGCCTACCGATAAAAGGCTTTACCGGCAGTGCGAACATCAATATATTCTGGAGACTCTCCCCTTATCTGGAAGAATGCCAAGGCTTTCTTCATGTCCGTCACCTGGTACTCCACTCCCCTATCAATCGTCATACGAATCACCGGAATTGATTCACCATGCAGATAGACTTGACGCATTGACCGACTAGGGATTTCCACCTGGGTAATCTTGACTCCCTCATTTGCCGTCAGGGCAACCGCCCGACCAACAAATGACAGCAGGCGACTACTGGCAATGGCCGCACCTTGCTCGACCTCAGCACCACTATGATCAACCACCGTTACTGTGGGTTCTGCGTAGTAGTTCTTTTTAAACGTTACTCCTTGAGTATCGACATAATACTGCTGGTCATTCACGCGCCAACCAGCCAAAGGCTGCCGCAAACGCAGCTCAAACCGAGCAACACCTAGGCCAGCAATGCCTTTGGGTGTGATACTGGCAATCTCTGGGGCAGAGGCCTGCATCCACCGAGAAAGCTGATCATAATTCGTCAAGAAACGAAAACGCTCAAAAGGATATGCCTGATAATACTCGTCAAAGTATTTTTGATACGATGCGGTATCAAGTCGCTGCACCATCTCCGTACTTCCTGTAGCAGTCATCGCGACCGAATGCGTAAACTGACTGACCCCTAAGATAATCACCACCAGTAGGCCAAGGCTGAGGCCAAGAATCATCCCTACTTTGCGCCGCAGGAGGCGTAGGTGGTGCACGCGTGCCCGTTCTGACACTTCGGGTAAGGTTGATCGATCGGTCATCGTCCGGTTACGACGAAACGAAGGAGGCGCTGGATGTGCCTCGGGACGCTCGGTTAGTTGCGTTCGGCGCCTAACATCAGAAGAAGTAGCTTTCTTACCACCAAAAAATTTCATCAGTTGTCACTCTTCCTTTGACGTGCCGCCTTGCGTACAAGCCGCGCCATATCTTTTGCGGCCTGAGGTCGGGCAAAGGCATGGAGGTTCGCTGCCAGTTGATCTCGTCTCTGTTCATCGTCAAGCAGCGCCCTCACGGTTGGGAGTAAATCCGCCGTTAGCTGGTCATCCTGTAGCACCATCACTGCGTCATACTTAGCGAACATCTCGGCGTTCTTCTGTTGATCACCGAGTTGCTTGGCAGGTACCGCAATCACCGCCTGACGTAGCCCCGCTAGTTCTTGCAGGGTCGTCGCACTTGCCCTCGTCACCACGATATCGGCCGCTCCTAACAGTTTGTACATATTCTGATACACAAACGGTTCTGCATGATAGGTCGCCAGTCCCTCAGATTGTTGACGCGCCGTGTCGATATTTGCCGTACCCGTAATGTTGTAAAAAAGTATGTCTTCTGTTGTCTGTATTGCTTTGGCTGCGGCAATCACCGCTGTATTGATTGTGACCGACCCCAGGCCACCTCCAACTGCTAGCACGATATTCTTATCGATCGGCAGGTTAAGCTCCTGTCGAAAGGCACGCTGCGTATCAGAGGTGACTGGTTGAATATCAGTACTGATTGGCACGCCGACGTACTGTGAGATGGCTGGGTTATATGGGTAGTTCTCTAGAGGCATCCCCGTCCCAATGCTGGTCGCAAAGCGCGACAACACCTTATTTGTCAGCCCCGGCAGAACATCCGAATCATGGATCACCAATGGTATGCGCAACATTCTCGCCGCCAACCCCATCGGGAGGCAGACATATCCACCCTTCGCAAAGACAACATCAGGTCGAAAGCGCAGCAGTACCCCTATAGAAACCACAAAACCTGCGGCCGTCTTGGCAATATCGGCAATATTTTGTAAGACAATTGAAAAATGACGGATATACTGCCACCACGAAAAATGAGCGTATCGCCGCAGTTTACCCGAAGGGATTGTCCGCACCTTAACAGCGAAAGGTAGCGTCGCCATGATACCAGTGGCCTGTTTTTTAAAAGCGGTATCACACACAAACAAGACGTCGAGTGTTTCGTCAGATGCCGTGCCCGAGGCCAGCTGCCTAAGCACTGCGGCGACTGGTGTAACGTGGCCCCCCGAGCCTCCGCCGACTGCCAGAACTTTCATATCCCGCCTCCTTTGTTATTGATCCATGAACTGTATACCTAGATAGTTGAAACACCAGTCCCAATGCCGCTGCCACGAACAACATACTGGTACCACCAAAACTAAGAAGTGGTAACGTTATCCCTGTCAGTGGTACGAGACCGATCATTGCGCCTATATTGAGAATAACATGGACGCCAAACCAACCAAAGACCCCGGCCGCAATCAGTTTGAGCCGATAGTCGGCCAAATGGTCCATAACCTTAAGGAGTCGCATCAGTAAGGCGACAAACAACGCAATCGTCGCCACTAGCCCTATAAATCCAAATGTCTCTCCCATAATCGCAAACACCGAGTCGTTGATAGCCTCTGGCAGATATCCCGTCGCCTGAACACTATTACCAATGCCAACTCCTAGCAAGCCACCAGTGCCAATGGCAATCTTGGCGTGTTCAATATGGTAGCTGGAAGAATCGGACGTAGAAGTGCTATCGCCCCTAAGGAACGTATTTACACGATCAATACGGTGCGGTGCCATCACAATCATTGCCACAAAGGCGAGTGCCGTCAGACCAACCATGGCGAGTCCGACCCGGCGAGATACTCCAGCCATGAAAAGCATTGCCGCCACGATCGCCAGCAGCGAAATACCCGTGCCCATATCGCGCTGAATCACGATAATAAAAAGGACAGCAATTCCCACGATCACTCCGGCCGGCACCAGTGTTTCGCGCCAATCGTTGAGCTGCCCAGCTCGCGCTTGCATGCCGAAGAATACCGCCAAATAAATCAAAACGCCAAATTTCAGAATTTCAGCTGGCTGGAAGCTCCCCAGGGGCCCCAGATCAAACCACCTGGTTGCCCCCAGGCTGTGTTGGGCGATCCCCCACCCTGCTGTGTCGGCGATAGCCAAGAGGATACAGGCACCGATACCGGTGAAGAGTATCGTCCGGCGATGTTTAATAATCACCTGATACGGCATCATGGCAAAGACCGTAAAGGCGACCAACCCAATGGCGATGCTGGTCACTTGCTTTAAGAAAAAGTACGTATCGCTATAGTCAGTACCCATAGCTGCGTTCAAGACATTAGCACGCTGCGGACCAATCGCAAACATCACCACCAGTCCCAGCATCATCAATAAACCCATATACAGCATGATTTGCATGTCCGGCCGATGACGACGCGAGACGGGCTCTGACGAGGCCGCCGCGTTACGTGTTGTCATAGCACGACGAAGCACAGGGGTGACAGACTGCCTCATGCGTTAATGATACCTCCCGCTAGCGCCAAGAAGACACCAATAAAGGCCGCCACAGATCCGATCACCCAAAAGCGCATTGTTACCTTGGTCTCTGGCCACCCAATCGCCTCAAGATGATGATGGACCGGAGCCGACAGGAATATTTTGCGTTTCAAGAATTTCTTACTAAGAATCTGCAATGCGCTAGAGCCTGCCTCAATCACAAACATGGCACCAATAATTGGCAGTAAGAACAGTGCATTCGTCATCATTGCGACAACGCCTAGGGTGGCGCCCAATGAAAAACTGCCGACATCACCCATGAAGAATCGTGCCGGATAGATATTAAACCAGACATAGCTCAGTAACGCGCCAGTGACCGTAAAACAAAAGCCCGCGAGGAACACCTGTCCCTGCAGCAAGGCAATAATACCAAAGGCACCATAACTAATACTCAACAATCCCCCAGCGAGCCCATCTAATCCGTCGCTAATATTTACCGCATTGCCCGTTGCAACCACAGCAAAGGCAAAGATCGGAATAATCAACCAGCCAATCGACCAATCACCTATAAATGGCACGTACAAGCTGCTAACACCGTTTTTTTCAAAGAACCACCAACCGAGAAGAATACCTAATGCCGAAATCATCAGGAATTTGAGACTCGAACGCAAACCAGCAACTCCCTTGCCGCTACCTCTAAGGTTAATAATGTCATCTAATAGCCCTACGAAGGCGCCACCGAGCAGCGCGGCAAGTGGCAGCCATGTCTGTCCCCTATCAAGGTTAAAGATGGTTGTTAAGGTGATTGCAACGATAAAAATCAGGCCGGCCATCGTCGGAATATTGCGCTTGAACTTGTTGGCATGGAGCTTGGTAAAGACTTCTAACTTTTCACCTGTCGTGCTGGTACTGCGCTGTTTTTTCCAAAACTTGTATTTATAGGCAAAAAACGTATAAATTGGCGTCAAAAACATGGCCAACAAGAACGCCGCCAGACTGAGCAGAAAGGTGTGAGTTAATTCCTCGGTAATATGTATCGTATTCATCTGGCTTATCCTTTCGGTGAAATGCTAAGATAGTCTATCATCCAATTTGATATATCGGTAAAAATCGGGCTGGCGTGGAGGCCACCTTCAAGATTCTTGTTGGGAGCCGAAACCTGCACCATTATGACATACTCGGGCCGCTCGGCGCCACCATATCCTAGGTAGGTACCCACCGTCTCAGACTTGACATATCGTCCATCACGTAGCGTCTCGGCTGTACCGGTTTTACCGCCGATGGTATAGCCACCCTTATCAGCATTCTTCATATACGAGACCGACTGTCTGGCATCATGGAGCATCGTGCGCATCGTGGCCGACGTTGACTCCGAGATAGTATGACGGACTGCGGGAGCTATCTTTCTGTCAATCGTCCGCTTGTCACTTCCCAGCGTGCCTGCAACAACCGTTGGCTGATAGTAGGTTCCACCGTTAACCACTGACGAAAAGCCAGCCGCCACCTGCACCATCGTCACATCCAGCCCCTGGCCAAACGTCATATTAGAATAACGTACCGCGTTACCCTCGACTTCCTCAGGTGAAACGACTAATCCGGCAGATTCGTTCGCTAGCTCGATACCAGTGGTATGCCCCAGTCCAAATCGGTTATAAAAGTAATCGTACATCGTATCACGCGCCTGACGATTGATGTTAGAGCCGTCACCCAAACGCTGTGCCACCGTCACTGTTCCCGTATTGAGTGAGTTATTTAGTACATCTTGCATCGTGATCGTGCCCGTCATGCCCAAGAAGGCATTCCTGACGGTCGCATCGTATACCTTGATCGAGTCGGTGTTGTAATAGGTTGACTGCGGCGTGATAACACCCTTATCGATACCTGTTGCCATCGTGAATGTCTTGATCACCGAGGCAGGCTCGTAAGGTGCCGAGATAATAGCGTTATTAAACAGCCCCGCATCAGTCACCTGTGAAAACTTAGCTGGCTCGTATGAAGGATAGTTAGCCATTGCCATCACCTGTCCGTTGTTAGGATTCATCACCAACACGCTTCCCTTCGTGGCACCTGCTTTTTCCATCCCGGCCTTTAAAGCTTGTTCGGCATATGACTGAACGTTGCGGTCAATCGACAAGACGACATTATCACCGTCCTTGGCAGGAATATGAATATTTTGATCGCCAATCGTCAGTGGCACCTCACGCACGTCGGTCACCGTCTGACGTTGGCCATCCACCCCGCTCAGCTGTTTATTCAGTGCTGCTTCAACACCGTAATTACCCTTGCCTTCAGCATTAACAAAGCCGAGCACCTGACCCGCGAGGGCTTCTTCGGGATACACGCGTTGGATCTCTTCATGAAAGCCAATACCCCGCAAGTTCTTTTGCTTTAACTTGTCAGCCTGTGTATAGGTTAGTTTCGTCGCAATAATCTGGTAGCGTGTCTTCTTTTTGGTGAGTAATTCTTCAAAATTATCGCGGACATTTCCCCCCGCAATCTCTTTAACCACTTTGGCAACCGCCTCGTCATTGGTAATCTCATGCGGATCGGCAAACACAGTATATACCACCTGATTCATCACAAGAGGCACCGGCGTCGAACCATCCATAGCATAAATCAACCCGCGTTTGGCGGGAATGATGCGCGATTTCAGCTGCTCTTCATCGGCTTGCGCCAGGTAATAATCATGGCGAATGATCTGGAGATAAAAAAGGCGGAAGATAAAGATAATCACCACAACCAAAAGAATAGTCACCAAGACCCGTGAACGACTGCCTTTTTGGAGTTCTAGTTTCATATCCCCTCTTTAGGAAGTGTTACTGCGCGTATGACGTCTGAGATGGAGTGGTCATGCCAGCAGCAACAGTGCTATTTTTAACAGTATTGAGCGATGTGAGTCGGGCGTTCTCGATCTCGAGATTGTCCTTCTTGACGGCCAGTTCGTTAATCTGCGAATCGATCTTGTCGATTTCATAATCATAACTTGTCGCTCTGGTTGCCTGTGTCAAGTATATCAAGCCAAGCACCGTAATCATAAGTGCAACAAGCACAGTATGCGCCACGGGGCCAAGTTTGACGTTCGACACATAGCGTGTCGTATTCTGATTGCGTCCCCAGTTTTGCTGGCGGCGCGTCGTAAATTCTTGTGTACGGTAAGACATGTGGTGGATCTTTTTGTTTTTAGTTGCTGTTTATATTGCCCCTTCCGGGGAGAGCCACCCCCTTATGACAGAGGGCGGCTCTTAGATGGTTACTTGACGCGAACAGCGACTTTCTCAGTCTTGTCTGCGTATTGTACGGTGATGTGAATTGGCATTGATGTCCAACCCTTTCTTTTGTTTATTTTTTCACTGCGCCGCGTAATTTTGCACTGCGCGAACGCGGATTGTGAACGTCATATGTCGCACCGTCGAGAGGTTTCTTTGTGAGGAGGGTCAGTTCTGCCTCGTACCCAGCCTGGGCCTGTTCGGCAAAATATCGCTTCACCAACCGATCTTCAAGGCTATGAAAGCTGATGATGCCGACTCGTCCGCCAGGATGTAATAATCGTGGCAGCAATGGCAGCAATGCTTCAACCTGTAAGAGCTCTTGATTCACCTCGATGCGAAGTGCTTGGAATGTGCGCGTGGCGGGGTGGATTTTTTTCCACGGACCACGATAGTGCGCTTTGATCAGTGCAGCCAGCTGTGCGGTGGTTGCAAGTGGTCGCTCGGCAACAATAGCCTTGGCGATTGTCCTAGCAAACCCGCGTGGCTCTTCCCCGTACCTGATAATAATGTCAGTCAGTTGATCTGCCGAATACGTATTAACGATCCGCGCCGCATCAATCTCCTGCCGACGATCCATCCTCATATCGAGTGGACCATCATCAGTAAAAGAAAACCCTCTTTCGCCCTGATCGAGCTGTGGTGACGACACCCCCAAATCAGCCAATACGATGTCGAATTGCCGCCCTTCACTCACCAGCTGACGAGCAGCCGATAAAAAATCGGTCGACATAAGCCGAACTCCTTTGTCAGCAAATCGTCCAAGACGCTGGATAGCGTACTCGTCACGATCAACAAGACAGGAATCGGCAAAGTTTTCAGTCTTTTCGAGGATAGCTCCGGCATGCCCTCCGTACCCTGCCGTCAGGTCGAGATAAGACTCTCCCTGAATGGGACGTAAAAGCTGCAAGGTGGCCTCTAAAAGGACTGGAACATGTAATGCAGGCTCACCCGAAGGCAAGTCTGATTGTGGTGGATGTTCTTTGATACTCATACTCCCCCTATCTTAGCAGATACGGGAAGCTTCGAGATCACCAAACTGACAGTGTAAGGTTGTTTGTTTTCGCAGTGTGTGTTTGTTTTCGATAAGTTGACCACTTGGTTTGGAGGTTGACGTGCAACTTTTACCGGCCAAGTGGTTTGAGAGACTTATGTGTTAGTGGACAATTTCGGGAGAGAAATTATCCAGTGTGAGGTGGAGTTTTTTTGGGAGGTGTGTGTAAGTAAGGTACGACGGAATTTTTATCGTAGCTCCGCAGGCCTACGTCCCACACTGTCAGATTGTTGATCTCGAGAGTTTCTTTACAGATTGAATTTTTAAGGTACCGGCAAATCCTACGACAGCACTACGCGAGCTTGTCCGGTGCACCGACTCGCCAGTATTGCCCCACACGGACAGCGACAAGGTCGCGGTCAATGCTGGCGTATTCTAGCAAGTGCTGCTCGATCACCACTCGACCCTGTTTTTGGTCAAGCTTTTGCGTGATCTTGCCGCGCCGAAAGCGCACGTTCAGGTCAGCCAGAGCTTCGTCAAAGATATTGTTGCCGGCCAATGCTGGCTCGACTTCTCTATCCCAGACTTGCTGAGGATACATATGGAGATATTCTCCAAAGCCTCGGGATAGCACTACTCCACTGGCAAACTCAGCACGCAGTTCTGTCGGTATCGTCAATCGACGCTTATCGTCCAGCTTTCGTTCAAAGTAGTCCATGTGGTTGTCCGGCGTCCCCTTCGACCCTTTTGTTAGTTGTAGTATTTGCGGTGGTTTTTGTTTTTACGAGGAGCTTTTACTTCTCGTCGGTTGCCACTGCATTTACTATACTACCCCCCATTACCCACTGACAAGTCTTTTTTACCCACTTTTTGGCTATTTTGCCCCACATTGCAAAGTTATTCACAGTTCTGTGGAAAACAAAAAAGATGCACCAGGGGTGCATCTTTCAGGCCTTGCCCTTTCTCGTATTACGATACGAGGACAACCAGCCAGGTAATGAAGACAACGATGTTCAAAAGCACCGAGACAAACAGTGCTGAGTGCAGCATGTCTTTGTGAGTCTGCGCGATCACTTCAGGTGATGTCAGTGTGAGGATGGCCTCGTGTGATGATTCAGTAGTGGAATTGTTTGTTTTTGTCATAATACTTTCATATTATCATATTATTTTCAAAAAGTCAATAAGGTTATGTTTTGAGGCCTTCACGCTGGGCGATGTCGTGGAGCGAACTGACCCGTACGACATTTGGCGGCAATGTCTCACCTGGCCTATCTGTTGACGTTTCAGCTACCGGCTTTATGTCACTACCTGTAAACCAATACCCTCGCACCGACGACTGACGAGGGAGACCCTTAAATTCTTCTTGTTTATCATCTGCAAACACTACCTCCTCGACAACACCACCTCCAAGCTCATCTGGTACTCGATAGAGGCCGGTCGTATCGTCATACCACGAGGCAATCATGGCACCCTTGATACCCTTTTCGGCAAGAATCATATGAGGTACCCTATCAAGATCAGTGGCGCGAAGCTTGATCGTCTGCCACTCTGGCCCACCATACGTCATAATACCTACCCGATGACCACCTTCGATGGCGCCTTGTAGCAACGACTGTGCACCTTCTTCGAGAAAGGATTCCTGTTGTCGATGCCCAACAAAGCCCTCGACACAATTGTCTAGTGCGCGTAATCCCATGTGTTCGCGAAGGACACGTAGCATATCGAACGAACCGCCTGACGCCTCAACCTGAGCCTGCGACACCCGTAAAACATCGGCGGCTTTGGGATCCTCATCCCTCACATGCTCGACGAATGCTTCGGCAATCCGCTTTGTCCGCCCAAGAGTCCGGTCAAAATCAAATGCGTACAATCTTGATGACATACCCCTATTGCTCCCCAGCCTGACTGCGCTTATACAACCACAGCAATGTCTTGGCAATGGCGCCTGAATCATGACGAATCAACGACCGTGTCACCGGCAAGGTGTCACTGGCTTCTTTCTCGGCGATCTCACCTAATAGAGGTGCCCCAATTGCCATATAATTGGCCTTTTTTAGCGTCTCATCATCAACCGGAACGGTCACCGCCTGTTCCTTGGCATACCGTGCTAACTGCGCCTCAGTCGGCACCTGGTTATTGTAAATAACGTAGTCGAGGAAATCATTACCAGCAAAACGCTGAATCTCAGCCGCGTGGTCACTGACCGCAAACCCTTCAGTTTGCCCCTGTTTCGTCACCAGATTTGTCATATAGACACAGATAGCGTTTGTCCGCGCCAAGGCAGCGCCGATCTCTGGAATCACCAATAGTGGCCCAAGTGATGTATACAAGTCACCCGGGGCAATCACGACCATATCGGCCTGTTCAATCGCCATAATGGCCGTGTGATTCACCGCTGGGGTTGGGACCAACGACAAGGTGGCGCGCCGGGGATCGTGTTGGAAATGTTCAGCGTCGATAATACGTTCACCGTTGAGTTCCAGGCTTGCATCCGGCCACTGCATCCGCAAGCGAACACTATCAAGCGTACTAGGAATGACTGTCCCTCTGACGCGCAAAATCTCCGAAGCCGTCTCAACCGCCTCAGAAAAGTTACCCGTCACCTTTTCAAGCGCGGTGAGGAGGATATTACCAAACGAATGCCCACCAAACGTTCCTTTGTCGAACCGATAGTTAAAGAGGTCGCGCACCTTGGGTGAATTACTCAGTGCCACAAGACATTGTCGGATATCTCCTGGTGGCAACGTCCCCAATTCGTCACGCAAGACACCGGTACTGCCGCCATCATCAACCATATTAACGATTGCCGCCAGTTGCGATGTGTGTGTCTTGAGAGCAGATAATAGCGTAAAACTTCCGGTTCCACCGCCGATGACGGCGATCTTGATATCAGTTTTTGCGAACGGCTCATGCATAATCATATTCTCCTCAGTCTCTTTACTACTTTACCAAACCAGACGGCACTTGGGCGAAGTTGACGTTCACCCGTCTGGTAGTTCACTTCCGCTAGTCCAAATCGTGGCCACTTGCCATAGGCCCATTCAAAGTTATCCATCAAGCTCCAGTGCAAATACCCGATCAAAGGGACGCCTTCGTCCATTGCCCGCCGCATACCGGCCAACGTCTGGGCAATCCACCATTTGCGGTACTGATCGTGCTGGTCAGCGACGCCGTTCTCGGTGATAAGTATCGGTAATTTGTATTTGGCATGGAGCCGGGTGAGAACATGTTCGATATCCGCAGGTGCCATATCCCAATGAAGATCGCTCAACTGAAGATCCGGATTATGGACCCGGTACCCGTAGACCCGGCTGGACATATAATAATTAACCCCTAAGAAATCACAATGACGGGCTACTTTCCGCCAGAAATAATCATCTTGCACATACTGCATCAGATGGGCCGACACTCGGCTGAGCCACGCGTCATCGCCAGGATAAAAGTTTGGTGAGAACTTTGCCACCGACACCTTATAACGCCGACTAACGGCGTGAATGGCACGCGCTGCCCTGTTGTGGGCATGCGCCAGGTTGCGATAGACCCGCCAGGCCTTCAGTTTACTGTAGGTTTGCGGTGGAAAGTGAAGTTCAAGGTACCCTTGGGCAACATAGGTATCGGGTTCGTTGATTGTGATGATAAAGCGCACCTGATTGCCCAACTCTCGCACGATCCGTTCGGCAAAGGCAACAAAGTGATGAATATTCGAGCGTTTTTCAAATCCACCCAGCTGGTTAAACCACACCGGCACCGTAAAATGAAACAATGTCACGATCGGTTCAATGCCTCGCCTTTTTAGGGCTGCAAGATAATCACGATAGTGCTGAACCTCAGCCGCATCCCATTGCCCTTGTTCTGGCTCGATGCGGGACCACTCGATACTAAACCGATAGGCATTCAGGTGCATTGCACTGAGTAAATCAAAGTCTTCCTCAAATCGGTGATAATGATCCGCTAGTTTGCCCGAGACATAATTATGTGGATGAGTGGCCTGCCGTTTGACCTCATCCCAAACGGGAACGTGAGCATCCCTGTAGGGTGCCTGGGCGGCTAATGTTTTGGCATTTTCTAATTCCCAGACCGACCATTGATTATGATTACCCCCTTCTACCTGATGCGCCGCAGTGGCCGCACCCCAGAGAAAACGTTTAGGAAAAATAAGATCTTGCTGGCCTTTCGGAGATGTGGGCGATGTCGTGGGCATACCTTACTATTATATACCACCCTGCCTTTTAGCCCGCGACAACATCCTCGCCAAAGTGTTTCTGGAGACGCATAATCACGCTGCGCTGATGACGACCCAACAGAGCGGAAAGCGCCGGTACGTCGAGGCCATTTAGGAATTCTTGCTTGAGCGTTGCATCTTGGTCGTTCGTCCAAGGACGATAGGCATTTGGGTAGGTTTCGCGCATTTTTTCGATTTTCTCATTCCATGAACTGCTTCCCGTCGCCTTCTTTGGTTTGTCAGGCATCTGCTTGCGCACGGCAGCCTTGTCGGCGAGATGCTTGAACCGATCACGATCGCGAGCTGTCTTGTCACGCAGCAACCCGTCTATATGACGTGCATCCTCACTGACTTGCAGCGCCATACGATTGATCCCGTGCAGATACAGCGTATCGAGCGACTTTACACGACTAAGGGCAACGTACCCCATACCCTCGACAAAGGCTTTGCGTAGGTCAATCCGGGCCGCATCCAGCGTCATCCCTTGACTCTTATGGACGGTCATTGCCCACGCCAGACGAAGAGGAATTTGCGTAATACTGGCACGTTTTTTATCACCGTCACGTAATTCCCAGGTGTCGGGTTGCATGGTGACTTCGCGGCCATTATGGAACCGTACTATCGGATATTCAGTCACGGGTTCGAATGCAACAACCACCCCGATGCTACCATTGACATATTTCCGATCGGTGGCGTTTTTGACTGCCATCACTAACGCCCCTTCCTTCAGACTCAAGGTAGCCGGCGCTAGTACCGAACGCTGCAGGCTTTCGACATAGTGCGCCGCCCCTGTCGTTGACTGGGTATAAAACAGTTCATCGCCGTCTAGTTCGGCTAGTTTTTTATCGTTTAAGGCATCGACATCGATATTAACGGTATGAAGCTCGGTAAGTTCGCCCGCATCGGTTGGCTGTTGATCTACTCGAGCGAGAAGTGATTCGGCATGGTGTCTCCGCAGGTCACCGTCCCTGAGTGCATTCAAAATAGCAATCAGTTTCTCATCATCCTGACGGTGCTGTTCTTCAAGATAACAAATGACTGGGTCAAGCTCTCGCCAAACGGTACTATTAACAACAAAACCCCCGGCCCGGGCATCGCCCCGGTTAATCGGTGGCAGCTGGAAAAAATCACCACTCATGACCAACTGGATCCCGCCGAACGGCACGTCGGGCTGTTTGCGTACCAATCGGCAAGCTTCATCTACCATATCAAGGCGAAAGTCATGCAACATACTAATCTCATCGATAATCAGTACGTCGGTCTTTTCGATAATCTCGCGTCGTCCTTTGGCAATATGATCGGCAAAGCCACGCGGCAATTCGTCATGCACGCCAATCCCCGCCCAACTATGGATGGTGGTGCCGCCCAGGTGGGTTGCCGCCAGGCCTGTGGTTGCCGTCACCGACACGTGCTTGCCCTCATGCTTGGCAAGTTTAATAAATTGATTTAAGACATAGGTTTTTCCCGCCCCGGCCGGTCCGGTCAATAGCACGCTTTCGCCTGCTAACATAATCTCTAGCGCTAACCCCTGATTCATTCTTTTAGCATAGCACACCTGTTGCCTGTGCTGGAGGAACTACCTCTGTGATATAATCAACAGGTATGCGCATTGCAATCCAAGGAGACATCGCCTCATTCCATCACGTCGCAGCCATGAAATGGCTTGGCGCCGACGTTGCTGTCGTTCCCTGCGACAGTTTTGATGAAGTATTCGGATCATTGAATCGTCATGATGCCGAAATGGGCATTGTTGCCATTGAAAACTCTCTGTATGGCGGTATCAACCACGTTTATGACCTGATCGAAACTCACCGCTACCCTATTATCGGTGAAGTCCACTTGCCCGTTCACCAGCAGCTGATCGGCACACCCGGCACACCAATCACGCATATTTATTCGCACCCTGTTGCCCTGGCCCAGTGCCAGGAATATCTCGATACTCATTACCCCGAGGCTGTCCGCGTGGAATATCACGACACCGCCGCCGCTGTGGAATATATCAAACAACAAAACCACCCAGGGTACGCCGCCATAGCCGGCCGCCAGGCTGCCGAACTACACCAGATGCCGGTTATCGCCGAGAATATCGAGGATAATCCGGCCAACTTTACCCGCTTCCTTGTCATTCAACCAGGTGGCAAGACACCACCTGACGCCGACCGCACCTCCCTAGTCATTACCACTAACCATACGCCTGGTTCCCTGGCCCGCATCCTGACCGCCTTTGCCGATCACGACATCAATCTCTCGAAATTACAATCGCGTCCTATCATCGGTGAACCGTGGCGCTACCGGTTCTATCTGGTCCTCGATACCGCCGGCGAAGCACTCCACGCCACCCTCAAAGAGATCGAACCCCTGACGGACAGTCTCACCATCTTAGGTGAGTACAAGCACAATCTATAGCCCTCACTGTTACTCCTTTTCGGTGAAAAGCTGCCGATCAAGCTGTTCGCACACCGCCAGAAATTCCTGATGAACTTCTTTTGAATACGGATTTTCGTGCATAATTGAATGAAACAAGTCCCAACTGTCACCTCCCTGAATATGTTTCATATCCAGCAGGTCGTCATAGGCTAACGTGGCTAACTGGCTAGTCGGAATGTCCATAGCATCCATGACATGTCCAATATAGTGACTGAGGCCTTGTACATAGGCCATCTCTTTATCGTGCTGCTGAGCCGTTGTGTGAATGACCCGAAGACCCAGAGTCATCCCCAGAAACTCCGTGAACGTATCGAACTGTGTCGAATCAATTCTCACCGGACAGACAGCGCACTTCAACCCGACAATCCCACCATTGCGCTCGATACTGGCCGGGCCAAACATTGGATGAGTACCGATAATCTGACACTCTGGCGGTAAGAGCGCCTCTAGCATTTCAAGTGGTCGCACCTTGACTGAGGCGACGTCAATCACAAGAGCGGTCGGATTAATCGCCGCCTGGTGTTGACGAAAAAACGAATCATAAAACTGAGCCGGAATAGACGGAATAATAATTGGACAACCTAGCGCCTCCTCGGCAGTCACAAACCGCGCCCCATGTCCTACATCACCACTAGTGCGTGAACGCGAGCTAACGACGATATCCGCATACGGCGCCAAGTGCTCCACCAATACCTTGGTGAAATCACCATAGCCAATAATACCAATCCGGTATTTCGTCATGATTTATAAGCCTCGCGGTGGTTCACCTTCAGGGGTATCCAGTAACTTCTTGCTTTTGATCTCGTAACGTTTGCCCGTGATCTCACTCGTGATGTAATCCTCGTTAATAAGATTGACGAATTTTGTCAGGTCGGTGCCATCAAGAATAATGATCGCGCCGTTGTCATCGGTCATCAGATCAAGCCCCATGGTGTCAGCATATTCGATGGCTTGTTCTTGTGAAACCTCACCAACCTCGAGCTTCTGCAGCTTGTTCGCCACACCCTTTTTCTCACGCACCAGACTCTGCAGGTCTAGCCCATCAGGAAAGCTAAGTTTGTATTTTTGTTCGATCTCTTCAACCCGTTTATCAGCAATGAGTTGTTTTTTGTAATCGTATTGGAATAACTTTTCAAACTTTGGCTGATTAAAGATAAAGATGTCCTTGTCGATAATCAAGACTTGGTTATCACTTGGTACCTTGAGGCCCACGTCTGCCTGAAACGCGCCAAATTTACCCTCGCGAAACTCCCAGGCAGTTGCGCCCTTAAGAACATTACTCTGCTGGATTGCCTTGATGCTGTAATAGGCCTTTTTAGGGTCGTCTTTGTGGGTAAACTTGGCAACAATTCCCTTAATACGTTTGAATTCATGTTCTTCCTCGCTGAATTCCACCATGTCATGGCGTTCATGCTCAATCAGGTGGATTAAGGTTTCAGCTCGCCCAACCTTATCCAGGTCAGTCCGCAACAGCACGTTCTCCTCATTGTCTGATAACTCGTAGTCGCGGACGCTGAGACCAGTGCCGGCACCCAATGTCACAAAGTTGATGTAATCGTACAGAAACAATGGCTTGATCTGCGCATTCAATTCACTAGAAAAATTTGTTGTATACGGCGTGTAGTTTTTGTTAAACAAAAAGAATTCCACATCAAGTTCTTTCTTGATGCCATCGGTATTATTCGCCCACAAAAAAATATCTGTCGTCTCAGGTTTTTGGTCCATTTCTATCCGTTTCTGTTAGGTAAATCTGAACCAATTGTACCATTATAAAAGTGCCGAGACGAGTGAAACGAAAACTTGTTTTCATTTCCGAGACGACGCACTTTTTCAATAGTTTATTATTCCCAGCGAAATCCGTGACCAAAATGGCCATATCTGGCGGTTTGTTCGTAGATCGGCTTTTTAAGATCGAGTGCAGCAATGATACCGTGTGGCGTCAAATCGTATCCGATAATCGGTTCGGCGACGCCATCAACCAGCACCGTCGCCTCAACCGGCTCTGCCACGCCAATGGCGTAGGCGAGGCGCACGAATACTTCCGCGGCATTCGGCCGTTGCCGCAAATAATCGACAGCGATTTTACGGGCCATATACGCCGCACTGCGATCAACCTTGGACGGGTCTTTACCGCTAAAGGCACCGCCACCGACCGGGATGCGCGGCCCATAATTATCGACGGCCAACTTGCGACCCGTCAGACCAGCATCAGCCTCAAATCCACCTATATCCCAATCGCCCGTTGGATTTATATGAAGCGTCGGATTATTATTGTGGTTTTTCACGAAACAGGCGCTGACATGCTTTTGGGTCCGTGCCCATTCCTTGACTGCTTCTGTGAGTTTTTCATTGGCTGCATACTGAAAACTTGCAACGATGCTGACAATTTCCCTCCCCCGAACCGTCACTTGTGTCTTGCCGTCGTGCGGCCAACGTTCATAGAGATACTGATTTAAGGATCGCGCCAGCACTACCTCTAACGGTAACAACTCAGGTGTCTCCCGTGATGCGTAACCAATCATAATTCCCTGATCGCCTGCACCGCCCGTATCGACACCCCGCGCAATCTCTGGACTTTGCGCGGCGATATTTTCAATCAATACGACATCACCAGCAATCCGCCTGACGATTGCGGGTACATCCACCCGTTTGGCCCGAGAGGTGACCTCACCTGTTACAAATAGCTTGCCATGGCCGCCCGCCACATCAACTGCCACTCGAGCTTGCGGGTCCTCGGTCAGATGCGCATCCAAGATAGCGTCTGAGATTTGATCACATAATTTATCTGGGTGCTTGGGGCTCACACTCTCGGCGGTGCGATATTCGTTATTTTGGTGTGCAGACATAAAAAACTCCTTTCTATCTGCCCTGAGCAGCATCAGAAAGGAGTTGATAATCGGACAAAACGTCTCATATCTTTCCTGATACTTCAGGTAGGATGAAGCACCTTGTTACATACGCAATAGGTTGCTGCTGGGTCGACAGGCCATTTCCCTCGCCAGACTCTTGATATTTAGGTTGTTACTCTCTTATCATAGCACGTTCACGCCGTTCGGCAAGCTGTACCGCACGTGCAAGCGCGAGAGTCCGCTGCAATTCTCTATAGTCATAAGGTGTCATTTCGCGACCCTCATCTATAAACGACTGGTAGACATACCCGATGTACTGATTACCATACCGCTGCACGTCATATTGCGTAACTAATGGGCCGCTCTCCTCGGTCAACTGGTTTTTCTGAGGCAGTGTGGCAACTCGAATACTGTAGTTACTATCTGCTGGCTCTCCCCGCTCTGTCCAGAACATCACGTCAATTGTCGTCTCGTCCGTATCGCCAGCCATAGAATTATATTCCTCAAGCACGATTGAGGTCTCACCCGCCAGACCATCTTTCGTAGCCTGGTATCGTACTTGCCCAAGAGACGATTCATCACTTTCGACAAATAACTGGTCTATTTGATCCACGAAAGAAAAATCAGCCTCAGTTTTAGCGATATTGGCGTCATACTCACTACGCCCCATAAACGGTAGCTCATGTCTCGGGATTGTCATGATATGATTACTGTACGACGGTTTCTATTCTTTGCCAAGTTTCTTATTCATCAGCTCACGCCGCACCCTCTTTCGTCTCACTACAGATACATAGCAGTGCCGATTGTTGCTATGCTACACTAGGTATATAAGAGTTTAGGAGGAAGAACATGCAAGATAGCACGTCACCACAGCCAGTTACCCCATCACCAAACCCCGTACAACCCCAGAAGAAAAACATTGGGCAAATTATCCGAATTATTATCGGCGTCATCTGCCTTATCGCCATGGGTGCCTATCTCGTGAATTCGTTGTTTCTTGGGAATGATCCTGCAAAAAAGACCGGCTCAAACGATACAACAACGTCATCTCAGAAGGATGACGATGACAAGTTACGTGAAGCCAATGCCGTCACTGCCACGTCAATGGACAAATTAGGTACGCCTTGTCAGGTCGGATCTGTTACAAACGCCGCAGCATTTGCCAAACCGTACAAAGTAGCGGCTTTTTCTAAGACAAGCCTCGATAGGACCTGGTCAAATGTCTCACTGGATAGTAGGGCTGACTATTCTGTTGCCCTGAGCGAATACGAGCAAATCAACGTCGTGGTATGCCTCAAGGAACAAGAGGATGCAACCGTCAAATCAAGTGTCTGTGATTTCAAGTCAGGTGAAAAAGTCACCTCTATCGACTACTACGCCACTAAGTATGACGCAACCGCCTACGAAGCAAAGACAGGCAAAAAGATCAAAGATCTTGGTGAAGTCAGCGCTCCAGCACCAGCAAGTCGTTGCCCTATCTTTACAATGTATGACCGCAATAATCCAAAGCTTATCGCCAAACCAGACAGCGATACGTTAAATGCGCTTGTAGCAAAATTCGTTGCCGAATAATACACCTTAGATACGTTCGCCGAGTCGGGCCTTATTGGCCCACTCGTCGGCTAGTTCGTTCAGTTCGCTACCATTGTGACCGCGTACCCATACCAAGGTTGCATTTGAAGCCTGATACAGCGGATAAACCTCTTGAACGATATCAAGGTTCTTGATTTCGCCGCCTTTCTTTTTCCAGCCCTTTGCCTCCCATCCGGGTGCCCATTTGGTAATGACATTGATCCAAAACTCACTATCAGTATGGATTTCGACTGCAGCGTCACCAGCATCTTTGAGGGCAGCGATAATCGCCTTACCTTCCATGCGGATGTTTGTCGTGTCGCCTTCTTCACTACCTAGGATATGAGGCGTCCCGTCTTTAATAACCGCGAACCCGCCAGGGCCGGGATTAGGACTTGCGCTACCATCTGTAAAATATACAATCATTTCCATTTCAGTATATCAGAATTCTCTCTGTCAAAACAAACCTCACCCCTGAACAACCCCTATCCTTGAGCACAGCAAAACTCACAGGCTACGACTCTGTACTGTCAGGGACCGTCCCGTCCCACGTCGCCATCATACCTTCCGCTATTCGGGCTCGCAGACCGTCTTCGATCTGCGAGCCAATCAATCCAGCGACCGTTTCAGCAAGCCATTGATACTCACCCGATGGATCTATTTCTGGCATGCACGCATCTACATATCCAATAATCGACGGACACCGTTCAATATAAGCTTCGGCAATTGCACGAATATGCTCTTGCATTTCTTCAGAACTAACAACCGGTATGGACTGCAACGATTCGATAGTAATTCCCCTATTACAACCCAACAGCCCTGTCAAAACTGACATGAAATGTATGGCGCGGTACGTGACCCTAAATGCCTCGTCTGGATCACCACTCCCCAATATGCGCACAAGAGACTCGGCATAACTCATGATTGCAGTATTATTCTCTAACGCGTCATCAATAAACACCGCGTCAGGGTTTGAAGCAAAATTAAACAACAAATCTTGCACCTCTTCTCGCTCCGCATCAGCACGCTGCTGGATATCCGGAATCCTAAACTCGGGACCTGTCATGTCCGTCAGTATACAATGCAATTATGAACAATAAAACCGTAAGAAGTCTACTGTAAAGACTCAATCGTTACTCGATGCTGTTCAGTCGTATCTCGATGACGTATCGTCACTGTGCCGTCACCCTCAATCGTCTCAAAATCAATCACTACGCAGTATGGTGTGCCGATTTCGTCCTGACGGCGATAGCGTTTACCGATATTACCGTTATCATCCCACATGACGTTGCCATGCTTTTTCTTTAGCATGTCGTAAACTTCACGTGCACGAGCCACAAGCTCTGGTTTGTTTTTTAGAAGTGGTGAGACAGCATATTTAACTGGTGCAAGATGTTCAGGCAGTGCCAAGTAAACGCGTTTCTCACCATTTTGTTCGTCCTCTTTGTAGGCAGCACAGAGCACCGCCATCAAGGCGCGTTCAACACCAAATGATGGTTCAATCACGTGTGGGATAAATTTTTCATTTGTCCCCTTCACGGCGTATTCCATCGATTTGCCACTGTCGCGTTGAATGTTACCCAAGTCAAAGTCTGTGCGGTACGCCAGCCCCATCAATTCCTCGCGGCCGATTGGATAGTCAAATTCAAAGTCGATCGTTCGCTTGCTATAGTGTGCACGATCTTCCTCCGGCACTTCTAGTTCATGAATGCTGTCTGACGGGAGACCCAACGCGTCGAACCACTCCTTACAAAGCCCCACCCATTTGTCGAACTCACCCTCCCAACCCTCTGGGTGGATAAAGTATTCAATCTCCATTTGTTCAAACTCGCGACTACGGAAGACAAAGTCGCGTGGACTAATCTCGTTGCGGAATGCCTTGCCTTGTTGGGCGATACCAAACGGCATGTCAGGATAGAAGCTGTCGACAACATTCTTGAAATTTGTGAATATTCCTTGGGCAGTCTCGGGGCGCAGATAGCTAACAGAGGCGTCGTCGTCAACCGGCCCAACATGAGTCTTAAACATCATATTAAAGGTGCGTGAAGCAGATAATAGGTTACCGTCTGGACTTTTGATCCCTTTTTCGATAATTGCTGCGTCCATTTGTGCCATAGTCATACCATCCGGATTTACGCCATTGTCTTTGAGGATATGATCGGTGCGATAACGGCGTTTATTGACCGTGTCTTCGCAGAGCGGATCGACAAATGTATCGACATGGCCACTCGCCTTCCAGACCTTCTGATTCATCAGAATCGCCGCATCAACCCCGTACATATCATCTCTAGATTCAACAAATAACTTCCACCAGAGCTGAAGGATGTTACGTTTTAGGGTCACCCCTAACGGCCCATAATCCCATGTTCCGCTCAGGCCACCATACACCTCTGATCCTTGATAAATAAACCCTCGGCGCTTTGCCAAAGAAATGATTGCTTCCATCTTCTCGTTTTTTTGACTCTTCATATCTGTTATATTGTACCATACGTTGTATTTTTTTGTATTTTATGATATAATAGTATTGGTACTTACACCCAACACGTAAGGAGTAGTTGTGAGCAACCAGAAAGCTGCCGTTCTCGAGCAGCTAATCAATAAAGGAAAGTTCAGGGAAGCGCGGCGACAAGCCACCGCTCTGGACGAAGGCAGCGAATCCGCCGGGTTCTACTTCTGGGCTGCGCTGGCCGAGATACTCGACCCCTGGGGTTCGGGCGTGTGGGCAGTCAGATACATCACGGCAGCCCGCGACGCCGAGGACTACACCCCCATCCTAGAGGTGGACATCCTGCGCGACCAGGCGCAACTGGTGCTCAAGAAGGCTGAAATCGGCAAGGCGCTTGGCCTCGCCAACAGCAGCTACAAGCTGTTGCTGGATATCGAGGATGTGGTTGATCCCATCGACTGGGCCAACCGAGCTGCCGTTCACCTCATGGTGATGGGCCGTATCTATCTGGCTGATGGCCGAGCAGATGAGGCCCAGACCCAGCACCGGACAGCCGACCAGCAATTCCGAGAACTGGGCGACGCGGCCAACAAGCAGTGGGAGTTGAATAACGGCTTCCATTGGCTGCGGGCCGCAGCGGCCGCAGCCGAACACGTCGACTATCGATTCACCCAGTTCGGCTGGGTGATCGATAACGATCCCAACCGGCTCAGGCGACTCCGTGCTCATCTGCTGATGCAGTTCGGCCGCGTCGCCTACCGGTTGGACGATCGCATTGTCCATCGACTGTTCGGCTAGCCACCCTCCTACCCCAAGATGATAGGGCTTTATCATCCGCGACCGGGACGCCTGCGTTAATGCGTCCCTCTTCTTTTGGTTATTATTTTACCCTTCGATTGCGGCATGCTGACGTGCCAACAGGAGGCAATCATTCATCACTTCGCCAATACCACCGATCTGTGCCAGTTTATCCAAGGATTTTGTCGCAATCAATCGCAGCAGTTTGATATGACTGGCAGTAATCACGCCGCCCTCAATCTCACGTAGGCCTTTCTCACCAACATCATAGCGATAATTACTCTCAGCCAGTAGTGACCCACCTTCGACATCATATTCAAGCCCTAAGGCATGCCCTAGCAAGTCAGCATACCTCATGTAAAACCACGTCTGCGTTAACCGCAAATCAACTGTCATGGCGTCCAATGCCGCCAATACCTGCGCGAGGACATCATACCACTCTGGTTCATCAACCAGTTCACTAGCTCGTGCCACCAATTTTAATGCCTCATACCCAAACTGCATTCGATCATAATCTTCGAGAATATGGCGATAGAACTGCACCAATCGCGCGCTCGTCAGTACCCCTAAATCACCCTTACCCTGCCCAATCACAATGTCGCTCACCGCAAACAGTTCGATACCACCGGCTAGTTTACTTTTTTCGCGCCGCACACCTCGTGCCATCACCGAGCGACGACCCAAAGGAGTCAGCAGTTGCACAACCCGATCCGCTTCGCCATAATTCGTCCGCCTAAGGATAATCGCCCGAGTACGTTCACTCTTCATAACAAGACCGCCCGCACTGCCGTTGGTAAGTCATCGGGATGCATTGTTACCTTATCGAGTACTCGTCGAACACCGTATGGTGCTACCTCATCGAGAGTCGGTACAATACTTGAACATACCACGACTGGAATACTGCGCGTATCGTCATACGACTGCAGTTCATGCAACAAAGTAAAACCCGTCGTCACCGGTAACAGTAAATCAAGCACGATCGCTGCTGGCGGTGTTGCATCAATATGGGCCATTGCCTCGGCCGCGTGGCGCGAATGGTGCACGTCGTAGCCAGCCCGCTCCAATGACGCACGAAACTGCCGCGCCAACAACATGTCGTCTTCGATAAGTTCAACAAGGGGGTTTTGGCGCGTCATAAGAGTGCCAACTGCTCCGACACGGGTAGTTCAATATAAAATGTTGCACCGTCTCGATGACGGGTCAGTCCCATCATGCCACCCATCGCCGTCGAAAACTGCTCGGCAATCCTTAGTCCAAGACCACTGGCATGAGGACGTGTTGGCAAGGCCTGTGATTGACCTAGGGCATTACGCCAATCTTTTAATGACAAGGCTGGACCATAGTCACGTACTCCAATCTGTAAACGACGACGCGAAGATCGATAACGTAAAGAGATTTTTACCGGCCCAGTATCGTCCCCATAATGCAGCGCGTTGTCGGCAAAATGATAAATCACGCTACTGAGTAGTTCACGGTGCGCCAAGACTAATGGTCGAACCCGGTGAATGTCTAACGTCAGTGCCCGACCATACTGGGCGTATAGTGGACGCAATTCTGCAGCAATGCCCTCGCACAACTGCTGGGCGTTGATCGGCTCTACCGTAAATAACGAGTGTTCCAAGTTGACCGTCCGTGTCAGATCCGAAGTAAGACGCAGTCCCCTGTCAGCAACCAATGTTAACTGCGTTAAAAGATGGGTCTGATCTTCCGCCGAACAATCCGGCCCCAAGGCTGCCAATGCTAATTGTCGTATCAACACGAGCGGCGACTTTAGCTCATGAGCGGCAGCCATCAGTGAAGAGAAGCCATCATCCTGGCCTCTGGCATCGCCGGTGATTACCCCCTCGCTTTGGCTCATACTACCCTTAGTCTATCATGCAGCAGTATAGCCAACCAAGCGCAAGCGGCGAGGGTCATAGTGTAACTATTTGACGTACGTAACGGTCTTGATGAGAGCGTCAAAATCAGGCTTGAAGATATCCGCATCAGTTGCGAAAACAACCGTCTTATCTCGAACCTTAAAGACGACCACAGCGCCACGCATCTTGTCGGTAAAGTTACCATCAAAACGTATACCATTTTCACCATTCACGCTGATCACTGACGAGCGCAGCTTACCCTCTTTGACTCGACCTTCAAATTGACTAATATAGTCATCATAACCCTGATTCAGGATAGTGAAACGAAGGGCAAATTGTTTTTCCCCAAGATTCTCCAATGACGGTACTTGAATAGGATGCAAATAGGCTGAGTACTCACCACCCTTGAGGGCTTCTTTCTCGATAAAGACGCTCCATGTCTTTGGATAGGTAAACGAAACACGACCATAATCATCTGGTCCAATAAATTCACGGCGAGGTTCTTTCTCGCGTTCAGCAAATTTGGCTTCGTCCTCTTCGGCTTGCTCTTTTTTCGCCAGGGCGACCGCTTCGGCAACTTTGCCATCAACATTTGTTTTTTGTTCTTGATAATTCAGCAGTGCCCAGATTGCCAGCGAACCGGCACCCAGCACTAAGATAATAAGACCAATGGTTGAAATCATCCACCCGTCCACGGCACCTCTGTGGTATGTTGCTATTCGTTTCATATAAGGCCATTATACTTGTGCTTTCCTTTAGTGTAAAGGAGTAAACTCGTACAATCGATGAGCACCTTCCTGTCGCACCGCTGTCATGCCCGGCAGCTCATGACCGTATACAATGCAGTGCAGCGGATGATCAAAACTAGTCGCCCACCCCTCCAGTAAACGGACAATTCGTGACATATCTCGCCCCACTCCAAACAGATATACCACGGTGAGGTCGCGAGGAGGCACTACCCTCCACATATTAGCCGTATACGTCTGAATCTTGTTTCTTGCTTGCCAAGACAGTAATCTTGCTACTACTACGAGGAGCGGATTTAGCTCATACCCCACCGCACGACCAGCGCCGAGGAGCACTGCCTGGCGCAGTACAACCCCATCACCACTCCCTAGATCGGCTACCACATCATTGCCCGTCAGCGGCCGCAGTTTGGTAAACGCTCGGCGCACTTGCTGTCGATGGCTAGGAACATACGGCGCTCCAACAAACACCACCAGGCAAAACAGTAAGACAACGACACCAATTATCCAAAAAAGAATCATGCGCTGTCTTTAGCAAATGACGCCTTCACCACCTCAACCTCATTCTTGAGGTTAGTGAGATCTTGTTCAATCTCACTGGCTAATGCTTCGGCCTTTTTAAACATTTCCGTGGCAGATTCAAGTGAGAATTCGTCGCTATCAAACCAAGCAACAAGTTGATCAAGCTGCTCTATCTTTTGTTGAATTGTAAGGTTATTTTTTGTCATATGTTCGTACCTCTGCTTTCATTATAGCCACCTTTGTTTCAATTTCTATCACACTGCCGATAGTTGTCTGTCCACGAATAATCGCATAGCCTCGCTGCAGGGCAACCCGCGGATCAACTTGCACCAACACTCGTCGCAGGCCTGTCAGTTGCGCCTCAGTCTCGGCGTAACGTCGATCAAATCGCTCAAACGCCTTCTCAAGCAGACCGCCACTCAGCTGGCGCTGCTCGTCGACACGCAGCAGCAAGCGTCTCCCGGCATCATCAGCCTTCATCCAGACATGCCGAATTATCTCGTGCTTATCAGGCACTAAGATCTGTGCGGCATTGCTCGGCGTGGCAGCTCGTACATCGGCGACGAGATCCGCAAGCGTGACATCCACTTCATGCCCCACCCCTACCAGGACAGGCACACGACTGGCGGCGATCGATCGGACAAGCTGCTCGTCATTAAAGGCTGCAAGATCATCGGCGCTACCACCGCCACGGATTAGGACAATCACCTCAGGTAACTCCTCTTGACTATTGAAATACTGCAAAGCACGTATCATCTGATCAGGCGCTGCATCTCCCTGTACTTGGACGTGTGCTACCTCAATACGCATCCCACCCCAGCGATCATCTACTATCTTGATAAAGTCTGCATACCCTGCCGCTTGTGTACTGCTGATAACCGCCACATGACCTGGTCGAGACGGCAGCAATCGCTTACGCTCGAGCGCAAACAATCCTTCTTTGTCTAGCTTGGCTTTCAATAACTCAAAGCTCTTTTTCAAGGCACCCTCTCCACTCGGACGAATTGACTTGACTGTCAGGCTGAACTTGCCCCACTGCGTCAGTTTTGGACTAGCCGTGATAATTACCTTCATTCCATCTTCAATAGGCACCCTCAAGGCAAATGCCATCATAAAACAGCTGACGCTTGCTTCGGCGTCCTTGATATCAAAGAAAATGAATTTACCTTGATTTACTTTAAAACTCGCCACTTCGCCCTCGATCGTTACGATCGGATAAGCGTATTCAAGTGTCTGATTGGTCAGGGCGACAAAGTCGCTAACGCTCAGCTGTACTTTTTCCATACTTGATAATCGTTAGTTGATAAAAAACATATCCGAAGACAATCGTCCCCAGCATCAAGAGGACACGCGCCAACAATGTACCGGCAATCGCTACCTCGGGTGGCATACCGGCCGAGGCCAAAAACGCAATCATGACCGCCTCGTATACGCCTGCGCCCCCAGGGGTCACCGAGATCGCACTGGCAATTGATGACAATCCGAAGGCGATAAATATCACTGCCGGATTGATATGCACCCCAAATGACCAAAACGCAATATAGATCAAGGCAACATCCATCAGGTTGGCAATGAGCGCCCACCAAAACGGCTTGTTCAGAATCTTCTTGTCTCGGGTAATTTCTAGATAATCATCATGGATGTCAGCGAAAAAGCCATCGATGATGCCATCTTTGACCGCCTGCTGTTTTTTACCACGTGTGAGACGTGCTACTAAACGATTCACCTTCATCGTCAGCCAGGCTGAAAATCTCATGAGGCGTCGCTTGCTACTGATCAGATAGATACCCAAGAAGGTGCCGCCAACTGCCAACACGACGAGCAGTAGACTGAGAAGAATCGTCGTCCTATCAACACTGTGATCAATAATAAGAATCACCAGCGCCACAATTAACAGCAAAATAAACGTGACAAATGTCAGCGCAAAACGAACAATTTGTGCCATGGTTGAACGCCCGGGGCGAACACCATATTTATTCAACAGCCAGCTCATATACGAGAAGCCGGCTGCGCCGCCACTCGGAAAAATATGATTCACAAAATTTAACTCCAAGGCCATCCGAGATACTTTAACGACATTCAGCCCTTTCAAGTTGCCTTTTGACCTAAGATACGAAAAGATCATCTCACCGGTCGCCAGATAACTAATAATCTGCACAGGAATCATTAATGACAATACCCAAAGGTTCACCTGCCCCAGATACTTAAATGCTTCGATGATATCCGGCCATGCAAATACCACCACTATCACCAAGAGGGTCGCTGTAATGATACTTAGCCAGGTTCGAAATTTCATACTACCTCTTAGTATAGCACTAGAAACCGAGCGCAACGAAAGCTTGATTGCATTTCCGAGATGACGGCACACTCCACGAAACCGCAGGTTTTTCGTATCACTTATGCTGTATACTACAGGCAGTATGTTTATTGCAATTTTGGGGCGTCAGCCCGCACTAGGAATCGCCGAGCTGGAACGGTTATATGGCAATGTCACCTGGTTCTCAAATGAATCAGCCATTATCGATACGCCGCGGCTTGACTTTGAGCGCCTTGGCGGCAGCCAAAAAGCTGGCCGCATCATTGCAGAGCTGCCTCGCGGTGATTGGTTGTCTGCCAGCCGCAAAATCGTTCAGATCTATACACGTGAGTGGCACGATCGGAGCGGTAAACTAACGCTGGGCATCAGCGCCTATGGATGTAACGTCTCCGCCCGAGAAGTACAAAAGACGGGCCTTATCCTCAAGGCTAAATTAAAATCAGCCGGACCAAGCCTCCGCCTCGTGCCAAATGCCGAGGCCGCACTAAGCACCGCAACCAGCCATCATAACAAACTGGGGCTATCCGATAATAAGATCGAACTGATTGTTGTACGCAACAAAAATGGTAGTATCGTTATCGCTGAAAGTATTGGCGCTCAAAATATCACCGCCTATGCTCGCCGCGATCAAGAACGGCCAAAACGCGATGCCTTCGTTGGCATGCTCCCCCCTAAATTGGCACAGATCATCCTTAATCTTGCCGGGCCCCCGGTTGGTGTTCGTGTGCTTGATCCTTTCTGTGGAACCGGTGTTGTCTTGCAAGAAGCCAGTTTGCTGGGATTTAAGGTGTACGGTACTGATTTATCTGACAAGATGATTGACTATACCGCCAAGAACCTTGAGTGGCTGGCAACAAGTCACCGCATCACGATCGACAGTATTGTCGAACAAGGTGACGCCATGAAACATCATTGGTCTGAACCCATTGGCGCAGTTGCCTGCGAAGGTTATTTAGGTCAGCCTTTCAGCGCACCGCCCTCACCCGCCAAGTTAGCCGAGGTACGCAAAAACTGCAATTATATTATGAGTGAATTTCTGCGTAACATCGGTAAGCAGCTGGCATCCGACACGCCATTATGCGTCGCCGTCCCTGCCTGGAAGTCGGCTGACGGGTCGTTTACTCACCTGCCTCTCACCTCTCAGCTAGAAACACTTGGTTATCGCAGCGTTCCTTTTACCACCGTTCGTTCGTCAGAGCTTCTATACTACCGTGAAGACCAAGTCGTTGCCCGTGAACTACTCGTTCTCGTCAAGACTTGACGAAACACGCCTCATCGGGTACAATTGAACAGATTGATTTTAGCAACTATAAGGAGTTTGTTTATGTCACACGTCAAAGCTGGCGGTTCAAGTAAAAACATCCACAACAACGCAGGTGCTCGCCTTGGCGTAAAGCGTTTTGGCGGCCAGAAAGTTACTGCTGGCCAGGTACTTGTACGCCAAACTGGTAGCACTAAAATTGCCGGACCTGGCACCTATATCAGCAAGAACTTTACGATTCACGCTGCCATCGATGGTGTCGTTGAGTTCACCAAGGTACGCAAGTCAACCTTTACTGGCAAGACTGTCCCTCGTACGCAAGTGATCGTTAAGTAACTGCTCTACTGATAGATCAAAATAGCCTTTATCTAAAGGCTATTTTGTTAATGATAATTCTTTTTCTATTTTTTCGTTTCTGTGATTGCTTTGAATGCATCTTCAGCTAATTTCATTCCATAGAGACGATTGTCCATACGCATACCAACACCAGCAGTCAGGGCGAGGGTACTGATATAGTAATCATCTGGCACATGGTTATTTGCAACAAGCATGTTGCGTGCTTTGCTGTTCAAGTGATTCGCATAGGCTGCTTTTTGATCATCTGCTGCCTGACCAGGCTGATGATCCAGTGATGCCAAATGCTGCAGTTCTTCGCCCAATCTCTTCATATCCCCATCTGACAGGGTTTTTGACCGTTGTATCATACCAAAAACAGCCTCCCTTTGCGTACGATCAGTGAGGGCACCAAGCATGGTGCTCATCGTCACGAGGGCACTTGCAGAGCTCTCTCTTCCCTTTTCAAGACCTTCAAGGAGATTGTGTGCCCACGAGGCGATCATGCCATCATAATGCATGATCGCATCCGGGCCTCTACTACGAGCAACGCGAGATTGATCACCCAACTCATGCATAAATCCACCCAGACGATTAATCTCCTCTCTTGAAAGGAATGCCTCCTTTGGGTCTTCGGGCTGTTCTCCTACCTCAACTGCGGGCAATATGTCATCAAGAGAAGGAAGAATTGCAACGTGCGAGTTTTCTGGCCTTACGACCTCACTCAACTCAAGAGCCCCCTCACCTGCTTCATATACAACTTCGGCGGGAATATCGCGCACTCGCTCGACAGTATCCTCTATTTCGTCATGACCAAGCGGTCCACCCAAGGCCTCAGCAAGCTTTGCCTGCCCCTCATCTGAGAGAAACTTTCGCGACACCGGTTTATGTACCTCAACCGACACTTCGTCTTCTTCCACTTCGTACGTAACAGAAAATTGGTTACGCTCATTTACGGTAGGACTAAGACGAGCGGTATGAATCGTTCCGTCCTCATGCTCAACCAGCACGGTCGGCTCTGTTGTTGGGTCACTTGCGTGTTGCTCAAATATCTGATTAAATGTTGGTTTCTCTGTCATGTATAGTTTCATTATAGCATAAATGTTATAAAAAATCAACCCATATATCATGGGTTGATATATATGTCAAATGGAATTTGATTTAGTTTTGCATACCGAGATGATACTTGACGCGCTCGACAACATCACCGATGACGACTTGCGACTTGACTAAGTAATCGTCCACTCCGAGAGTTTCAGCACGCTCTTTATCCTTTGGTTGGCTGAGTGCGGTCAGCATGACGATCTTGATATTGCCCGTTTCGGGTGTGTTACGCAAGATATCAAGGACATCAAAACCACTAATTTTTGGCATCATCGCATCAAGAACGATCAGGTCAGGCTTATAGTCAAGGGCGGCAGATAAGGCGTCTTCGCCGTTATTGACTTCTCGTGTCTCAAATCCTTCTAGTTCAAGACGTGATTTATAGACAGCAGACAGAGCAATATCATCTTCGACTAACAAAATGCGTTTCTTCGTATCCATATTACCTCCTATACTACTACACCCTTATTACCAGCACAAGCGCTTTAGCGGGCTAAGAGCTCCTTAGCGGCCGTCATTTGACCATCATTGCCTTTTTGAATATCTTCCGTACTCAATTTGACCTCCTTGTCGGGTTTGATGCCACCTTCGGACAGATTTACCCCATTTGGCGTGAACCATCGCGCCACGGTCACCTTCAACATTGATCCATCACTGAGGGTAATAAGACGTTGAACCGTACCTTTGCCGTACGTGGTTTCTCCCACCAAAGTTGCCGCCTTGTGATCCTTGAGGGCACCGGCCACGATTTCACTAGCGCTCGCCGAATTACCATCGACCAACACAACAGTGGGCACTCCTGCAAGAATCGGACTTTTACCCGCACGAAGCTCTTCTACCACCCTGCCGTCCGTCTTTTCGGTGACAATCACCTTTTGGTCCAGCCAGATGCTGGCAACTGTACGAGACGCGGTCAGATAGCCACCAGGATTACCACGTAAGTCGAGAATCACCCCTTTGATATTGGCTTCCTTGAATGAACGCGCCGCCGCACTTGCCTGATCGCCAGTTGACTGATCAAATCGACTGATAGTCATAATGCCAATCCCGTCTTTTACTTCACTGCTGACGCTCGGAGCAGTAATCTCTGCCCTCGTTACTGAAACCTCCAATTGCTGCCCATCACGCTCGATCGCCAGCTTTACTGTCGTGCCTACCTCACCGCGGATGCGCTCAACCGCCTGTTCAGTTGTCATGCCTTTGGTTGACTCACCATTGATTGCTCGTACCTTGTCGCCCGCCTTAAGGCCTTCGCGCTCGGCTGGCGTGGAAGGAATGATCTTGACCAGTGTCACCACCTCATCACGAGTCCCCACCTGTGCACCAACACCGCCACCAATTGAGCCCTCAAGGTCATTATTAAACTTACTGGCCTCCTCGGTGTCAAAGAAGGCGGTATACTTGTCACCAGCTGCTTCCACCATGCCTTTGGTCGCACCGTTAATGAGCGCTTGCTCATCCAATTTGCCATCGAAATTTGCATCAAGCTGACGATATGCCTGCTGCAATAACTCTGTGTCGAGCACTTTGGCTGATGCGGGCAGGTGAAATACTGACGCCACCGAAGCGAATATCTGTACACGGTACACCCCAACAGCAAAACCTACTGCCAACATCGCCGCAATCGATACAAAAAAGATAGTAGGGCTGATACCTTTTCGCTGTTTGGAACGCTTTGCCCCCTCATTAACACTAGTCATCTGCGACGACATCCCTGCCCCCTCTCATTCATTAACTGTTTCTAGTATACATTCGTTTGGCAAAGATAGATACTCTATCGGCGTGGGAATGTAATGAAGACATAGTAGCTATACTGGCCCGCTGGAATCACCCGTTCCGAGTACATGCCAGGCCCCGCGAAGTTGTATTCGCTAATCTTGATCGAACCGTCACCGTAGACGTCTTCGACATACATAACGTGTCCATATGGGAAGTTGCCACTATAAGGAATGACGGCAGCATCACCCTTGTGAGGCGAGCCGGTGGTCTGCGATGTGTAGCCTGACGTTGTTGACGGCCAATCTCCGGCATTACCACGGCCACCAAAATGTCGGACGCCGTAGCCTTGGCTCGATAATTTCCAGGCAACATAGCTCACGCATTCACGGTAATAGACTCCCCATGGGTCGACGCATGAGGCGCTCCAACAAGGATATGGCACTCCGCCCCAAGGATAGCCACCCGAGCCACCGCTCGTGACATAGCCACCCGACCAGGCTGCCCTCGCCCGCTCGTAGGCGGCTTGCTGCTCGGCCTGCACCTTCTTGATGTCAGCCTCGCTACTTGCGATCATATTGCGGTAATTCTCTTCATTACCTTGAGTAGTAGCCAGAAGATTGGCCTGGATGGCCTCTTTTGAGGCTAGCTCGTCACGCTTCAGTTTCTGCTCGTCAAGGACGACTTTAACTTTGGCCTGCTTGACAACAAGCTCTTTTTTCAAACGATTGCTTTCTTCGGTCTTTTGAACGATCGTATCGCGAACTGAAATACGGCTTGCTTCCCCGTCGATGTAGTCAGCTAAGTTTTCGCTGGCGGCTAGACGCACAATCAGTGGTATATCATCCGAAAGACTACTCCGTACAATAAGATCACCCGAGACCTTACGGTTCTCTTCGATTCGTTTTTGAGTAGCCGCAATGTCCTTCACTAGCTGGTCATATTGCGTTTGATACAAATCAACCTCCAACTGAATCGCGGCTTTATCGGCAGCTAATTGATTGAGAGTGTTTTGTAAAGTATTGGCCTGTTCGCGTAGAGCATTAGCTTCATTCTGATAATTGCCAATCTTTTGACGTAACGCCTCGATACGGGCATCATATTCGTCCGCACTCGCAGGACGTGCACTAAACATCTGGACAGGCACGGCAACTGCCATCGTGACAACGGCAACGACAATCAGCATCCGGCCGATGAACGAGAGATCTGAAGCTGGTGTGGCGGAACGCAGTTTCATCATACGTATAGTTAGTATAGCATAACCATTATGCGACCGTCAAATTAAATCCTGAGATATCGTCTGGTAGCAAGTAATGAAGAGATAATCCCGATACAGGCCCCTATCACGATCATCGCCAGCAGGACAAATGGTGAGTAAAAGATCACCCAATTGACCGTTGCATCAATAACCACGCCGTTCGCACTCAGGGTGTCTTGAGCAAAATAGAGCCCAGCAATGCCGATACCTGTGGCAATAATCGCCGCAATAAATCCGTATACCACCGCCTCAACCACAAACGGACCTCGTATAAAAGAGCGCTCGGCCCCGATAAGTTTCATCATCTGGATCTCTTCGCGGCGGTTGAAGATTGCCATACGAATGGTATTAAAGATGATCAATGATGATATCGCCACAAAAACGGACCCGGCGATAAGACCTGCCTTATCCGCAAAGCTCACCCAACCACCAATACGCTCGATCGCCGTCCGCTGAGGACCAGCAAATGACGGTGGCTGGCTAGTATCGATAATCTTTTTGAGGTTTTCATTGTCCGAGACAAAGGTCTGTAACTCACTGGTATTATTAATGTCTTTTACCTTAATGCGAAGACGCCATGGGAACGAAGGGTCCGAGTTATTTAACGAATTAAGTGTCGTTGCATCTGCCTTATTGTCTTCGACAAACTGCGAGCGAGCCTCATCCGGTGTCACAACGGCAACCGATAGGACACTATTCAATTCCCTAACTTCGTCGGCTACCTGATTCACTGCTTTTTCTTTGGCATTCGACTCAATATAGATGGTCATGTCGACCTTGTCACGAATCGAACTCACGGTATTGGTCAAGATGTCTCTTGCCGCAAAGGTCGCGAAAATGATAAGAAGTGTAATCGTCATCACGGCGGTCGCCGCAATCGTTAACCAGGCATTGCGACTAAAGTTATTGACACCGTAGCGCACCATACGAATAAACGTCAGCAATCGACGGCGACGGCGGCGCTGTTGGGCAAATGCTTTTGAATCTAATTTACGCTTGCTCACTGCCGATAACTCCCTTGTGCCTGATCACTGGTAATCTTACCCTTTTCAAGTGTAATCACGCGACGTTTTAGTTTGTTAACAATATCAACGTTGTGAGTTGTCAGGAGCACCGTCGTGCCGTATTTGTTAATCTTTTCGAGAAGTCGAACGATATCCCAGCTGTGCTTTGGGTCAAGATTCCCAGTAGGCTCGTCAGCAATCAAAATCTTTGGTTGACGGACAATCGCACGAGCAATTGCCACGCGCTGGCGTTCACCACCTGAGAGTTGGTGCGGAAAGTTCTTTTCCTTGCCCTTTAGCCCAACCAGTTCGATCACTTTTGGTACCGTATTCTTGATTTCACGGTTGGTCATACCAGCAATCTCAAGTGCAAAGGCGATGTTCTCAAATACAGTACGCTGCGGAAGTAGCTTAAAGTCCTGAAAGACAACGCCAATCTTGCGTCTCAGGAGCGGGATATGTTTATCGCGCAGAGTATCATAATCGATACCGCCAACCACAATCTTGCCGCTGTCGGGCTTTTCCTCCCGCGTCAATAGCTTTAGCAAGGTTGACTTACCAGCCCCACTGGTGCCGACGAGAATAACAAATTCTTTTGGTTCAACAAAAAGGCTAATACGATTAATCGCTGGATGCCCTGGCGATTTAGCGTAGGTTTTTGTTACTCGATCAAGAAGAATCATATGTTTCTAGTATAGCACAAGCAGCGTGAGAGGAACCTACTCGTTAATCTTCAGAGAATGGATAATCTTATCGCTTGTACGCGCCAGCGATGTGTCATCAATATGCACAATAATGATTACTGTATAAATTGCTTTATCGGTAAAAACGACGAGCGCCTGGCCCTGCCCTACCTTTTTATCATTTTCGGTGGCTTCAAAAGTAATCATGCGAGCATCGTGGTTTTGGTACTTGATGGTTTCTTTTTTAAAGTTAACAATCTTGTTGTTGCCCGATACGTTCGAGCCCGTGATACTTTTCTCGCTCAATGTTTCGTCGTAGAGTTCGACCAGCTTGTCTTTTGTCGTATACTCCAATGCTGACGTAATATCATATGACGATATCATTATCCTTGAACGCGTGTCAGAATTTTCATCAGGTTCGTCAAATGAAATCATCGTCCCAACTTCATCACGCGTATATTCCTTTGGTACCATCACCGAATAGGTTTTGCCCTCGTACTTTTCCAAAGGAACAGTCGCAAGAAGAACACCAAAGATCAGCCAAAGTCCCACGCCAATCAAAACAGCACCACCGACAATAAGTCCAATCAGTGTCACGCGCTTTTTATCGAGTTTTGGCTTTTTTGGCGGCTCAGCAGCAGGACCAGTGCCAAATGCCTGAGGTGCCGTGCCGACAGGGCCAGCAATCGGAGGCGCCGCTGGGATCACGCTATCCGGCCCGGCGACAGGCGGTTGCGGAGCAACTGGCGTGACGATAGGATCGACAGCCGGTGTTGGCACTGGCACTGGTGCTAGTGCTGGCATTGTTGCAGCTGGGTCAACCATGGGCGAGGCTTCGGGCGCTGCCATCGTTGCAGGTTCTTGTGGCGGTGTCACCGGGGCCGAGACAACGGGCATCGGTTCAGCAACAGGAGCCGCTGGCTGTACGACAGGCGCTGCCTCGGCAACAGGAGGTTGCGGTGGCTGCACAGGCGCAACTGGTGGCGTCGACGGCTGTGGCGGCGTCGGACCGACCGGTGTTGGTGGATAGGTATTGGGATCTTGAGGGTTCATGTTGTTCCTACTTGTTACTTCTATTACCCCCATTTAACCATAACCATGGTGATAAATATAGCTTACTGCTGCAAGAAGGCGTCAATAAAACCGTCGATCTTGCCATCAAGAACGCCTGCGGTATCTTTGCTCTCATGTTTTGTGCGCGTGTCTTTGACCATCTGATACGGATGCAGGACGTAGTTGCGAATTTGACTTCCCCAGTTGGCGCTTTCACCCGCCTGAAGATCGCCCAGTGTCTCAGTATGTTGTTCGATCTGCAGCTGGGCCAGTTTACTACGGAGGATTTTCATTGCCGTTTCTTTGTTTTGCAATTGACTCCGTTCGTTCTGGATTGCCACCACGATGCCTGTCGGCAAATGCGTCACGCGTACGGCACTATCTGTCGTATTCACACTCTGACCACCGTGGCCACCACTGCGATAGACATCAATCTTCACGTCTTTATCATCAATGACCACTTCGTCTGGTGCATCAATCTGTGGTAGTACCTCGACTAATGCAAAGCTTGTTTGGCGCAAGTTATCACTATTAAAAGGGCTAAGTCGTACGAGCCGATGCACCCCATGTTCGCTACGTAACTTTCCGTAGGCATAGGGGCCGGTCACCTCAATGACACTCGACTTGATGCCCGCTTCTTCGCCCGGTGAGCGCTCGACCAAGGCTGTTGCCATACCGGATTTCTCCGCCCAGCGGAGATACATACGCTCTAACATCTCCGTCCAGTCCTGAGCATCCGTACCGCCCACACCAGCACTCAGACGGATAATTGCATTGTGATCATCATAAGGGCTATTGAACATCAGTTCCTTTTGACGACCAGCAAACTCTTCTTCCAAGGCGCTCACCTGGCCTTCAAATTCAGCAAGCAAACTGTCATCGCCCAATTCCATAAGTTCTAAGATATCATTCACCTGCACCTGTATCGTACGCCATGGTGCGACCATCGCCGTTAATGCCGCATGCTGACGAGTTTTTTCTTGGGCATAGGCAGGGTTATTCCAAATCTCCGGCGCCGAGATCTCTTGTCCCAACGCCTCTAGCTGCTTGGTCTTCTCATCTAGTTGCAGCTGATTCATTGCTATCCGCACCGCCTCTTGTAGGGCCTCAACTCGTTTTTTCAAAGGTTGCATAGATCTATTGTAGCAGCTGCCCTAGAGGGATTATAGGGCTTCCACCGCAGCAATGAATTGCTCGCCACGATCAGCATACCCCTTAAACATGTCAAAGCTCGCACTGGCTGGACTCAGAATAACAACTCCCCCCTGCTGCTCGCTACTGCGACGCGCTTTTTCTACGGCATCAATCATGCTACTTGCTTGCTCGCATACGACGTCATTTTTATCACACAAGCGCTTAATACCCTTGCCTGTCTGACCAATAGCGATGACTCGAGTAGCTGTCGCTTTGCATAATGCGACCAGTTCGTTGTAATCCGCCCCCTTATCTGAACCACCAAGGATAATCGTCTTTGGTGCGCTAAACGCATTGATCGCAGCAATCGCTGATCCTGGCGTCGTTGCAATACTGTCGTCATAGTAGGCAACACCATCTAGCTCACGAATTAGCTTCAGCCGATGCGGAAGTCCATCGAAACTACGCAAACCTTCGGCAATTACCAATGGATCCTGCACCCAGGGCCACGTCGCTGTTATTGCCCCGCACGCGTTCTCAAGGTTATGAGCACCGGCTAGCTGGACATTTTCAACCTCACAAAGCTCGGTCTCACCATAGTAGAAATAGTCGCCTCGCACATGCGCCGTTCGTTCGGTCGGATACGGCAGACGCTGACCAACCGATTCTTCGGCAATCTGCGTCGACCATTTGTTATGAGCATAGTACACCACCCGGTCGGTTGTCAGTTGGTTAGCGGCGATATTTGCCTTAGCCGCCACATATTCAGTAAAGTCGGCATGTACGTCCAAATGGTCCGGTTCGATCATCAGTACTACTGCCACCTGTGGTGACTTGTCGAGGTCCCATAACTGAAAACTTGATAGTTCGTAGACAACGATATCCTCGGGCTGAACATCAGATAATGCATCGAGTGCTGGCTGACCAATATTCCCCACCAGATGCACCGTTTTGCCGGCCGATCGAAGAATCGAAGCAATTAAACTACTGGTTGTCCCTTTTCCCTTTGTCCCTGTCACGCCAATAATCTGCGCAGGACATTTGGCAAAAAATTCATTGGTCGCTGACCACACTTTGCCGTCTGTGTGTATCTTGCGAGGTGCTACGCCCGGTGAACGGATTACCATATCAAAAACCTGCAGTCGTTCAAACGCCCCCTCGCCCGTTATGACGTTGGCATTAAGGGGTAGTTCACTGGTAGGAATATCACGCTCATCAACAATAATGACGTCGTTATCTGGCGTATTCCAGTAAGTATAATTGGTTTTTCCTTCGGTGCCATAACCAGCAATAGCGATCTTCATGTCATCAGTATAGCATTTTCACGTGTCACTTTATTGTTGCCAAAGCACTGCGCTACGACAGGTCACACTTAGTTATACTGTATGGGCAGAAGTGAAGAGTGCTATAAATCGGCCCTACATGCCCACACTCGTGCCTTTATTGTCGGGGTTAGCAGGGTTGTTGCGATAGTTCTCGCTCCACTGCGTCCAGCCGGGACCATAGTAATAATGCGGGCCATAGCCCTGGACATTGAAACGATTGTTGATGCAGCGCATATTGCTGTAGGAGCTGTTGAGATTTTCGAGCACGAGATTGTAGCTATTGCCCTCTAGCAAATTACCTTGAATCGTCACGTTATTAATCGTTCCGGAATACGCCTGCAAAAAACAAGCACCAGAGGCATTTTCAGTATTACAATCAAAGCGGTTATTGCGCACCGTCATACTGCGCGTTGGTCGAGCAGAGTTAGAAAAGTCGCGAATCGTAAACCCATCGCAGTGGTTACCATTGGTGGCGCCATTACCCCACGACACCAGGTCGGTAATGTAATTATTTTCTACCACAGCATCTAACTGCGTACCCGTAGGCATAAAGCCAACACCACTGCCAAAATGGTGAATATAGTTACGGTAGAGATTCGCCACCCCCATAAACCCAGTACACCATGCGGCACTAAAGTCGCTTAGTCCTGTGCCATCAATCTCGCAGTCTTCGATAGTCACCGTCGCAGGCGTCACTCCTACTGGCTCGACATTGTAGTTTGATGTCGTAATCAGAGGCATACCCTGGCCCGCTGACGTAGGCCGAATCAAGCAGCGACGAATCGTAATATTACCCTGGTAAAGCTCAAGTCCACCAGTAATCCGTCGACCCTCAATGACAGTACCGGCGGGCACGACGTTCGAACCGTTATATAGCGGTAGCGAATTACCATCAATACCAAGTCCGGCCAATCCAATATTGCTGGCTGTCACTTGCCAGCCCATGAGCTCACCACCAGGCACAGTGCCTGATATTCCTTGTCGTCTCATCATGCGCCGCGCCGCTATTGCCATCGTGTCCTTCTCCTATTTCCTTATTATAATGTAAGTGCTGTGATAATCGCTGACCTGCCGACGCTCAATGACGAAAATGTAGCGTTCGTCGCAAAGCTTGCTATACCGTCTCCCGTTCCCGAAAGTATCGCCACTCCTTGCATAGGATAGTCGCCAGTCGGATTGCAAATATCGGCCACCTCCACAAACCCACCTGTCCATCCAGAGAGTGTGCGGACAATATTAGTATCCGTACTCGATGCAATTGATGCTAGTAGCAAACAATTACCAGCCGACGGCACCAAAGAAGGAGTTGCATACTCGCTATAGTCCCAACTCTCATTCGCCGAAACACTACTGCCATAGGTGGCGTTTCCTACCTCAACCACATACCACGTCCCCATGCCATTTGCCGTCGGAATACTCCAGTTGTTACTGCCGCCACTACGAGTAAATAAATAATGCCCCGTCCAATTTACTTGCGCCTCTCGCAGCGTCCAACCACTAGGTGTTGGTACCGTCGTGTTCCCAGCAATAATAAGCGCAAGAGTCGAGGCTGGGTGCGTTGGAGCTGGCAACGCAACAGACATAGTCGTACCCGACCACGTGCCGCTACTTTGCTGTACCAAACCACTGGCTACAGGGTCTATATAGCTAGCTGCACTTACCCCAAAACTCATCCCGCCAATCGCCCCACAACTGCCCATGTGTCAGTTGCTCGTTTTACTAGTTCGGCACCACCGTATTGAGTGGCAATCTTGAGGCCAGGGTCGGCTTGTAAGGTAACACCGCTGGCTGGGGTAATGGTCACTTGGCCAGTACCGGCCTGGAAGAGCATGAGGCGTGTACCAATAGGAAAGGCTGTACTTGCGTTTGAGGGTACCGTGACAGTAACGGCTGTACTACTTGTGAAACTCATGAACTGTCCAGCGTCGGCCAATTGGAAGGTATAGCTGGTGCCAGATTGCGTAGCGAGGGTGTAGGCGTTGCCGACAGGGCCGGTAGCTCCTTGTGAGCCTGCTGGTCCCTGTGGACCGGTGGCACCGTTTTGGCCATTGGTACCGTTTGTGCCTGTTGGGCCTTGAGGACCAGTTGCTCCTTGGGAGCCAATTGGTCCTGTCGCTCCCATACTCCCTCCCGGCCCAATTGGACCCGTCGGACCTGCCACGCCTGGAGTGCCGGCGGGTCCAGTTGCGCCGGGGGTACCGGGAGTACCTGGGGTGCCAGGATTGCCTTGGTCTCCTTTGGGACCGGTCGCTCCTGGTTGACCGGAAGTACCACTAGCTCCACTGGGGCCTTGGGTGCCAGTAGGACCTTGCGGTCCTGTGGCACCGACGGGTCCGGTAGCACCGGGTTGACCATTGGTACCGTTGGTTCCCGGAGTACCAGCTGGACCTTGGGTTCCTTGGGGACCCTGAGGGCCTTGTGGGCCTTGAGGACCAGCTGGACCAGTGGCGCCTTGGGTACCGCCACCAGAGTTGAGTTTGGAGCGGACAGTCGGGTCGAGTTTCGGTTCGGTGATGGCGTCGTTTTGGATGGAGGGAGTGGTGATGGTGTTGGGGGCAAGGGTGGATTCTGAGACAGAACCTGGTTTGAGGCTGCCGTCAGCTGTGTGAGCGACAGAAAGGTAGTCATTGAGAATGTCGCCCCAATTTCCTTGGTCTCCTCCGGGGTGTGGTAGTCGTGGCATGGTTTTGTTGGTTACTCCATAGATAGTAGTTAGCTTAGAAGTACGATGGGAAGGGGCTAACGCCCCTTGCCCCATGGTACTTGTGGTTAGTTTACATCTATGGTACCCCCCCCCCCCCCCAGAGGAGTTTGTCAAGGATATGCCAAAACTGGCTGAGGAGCCGAGCTTATAGCTCTACGGGTGGTGGCAAAATGGGGCCAATCGCAACCGTTCCAGCTGGGACACCAATGGCGCTCGCCACATCTGAGGGCAGTGGCACACCGATGGCCGTGGCAGCTGCCGCGATTTCTGTCTGCAACGGATGCAGGGTAGCGGTCATGCGGTTCCCGCCAAAGCCTTTGCCGGGACGAGCCGCGTTGAGTGCCGTCCACGTAGTATAAGTCGTTGTTGTCGAACCGTTATACCACCGAAACAGCCCGCTGTTTGCCGTCCCGCCCGACTGATTGCCATACACCAGATTGCCCTCCACTCGCGCAATGCCGTTTACCATATCTACCCCATCCGGTGTCCCGCCGAACTGGAAGTTGACGTTGTTGCGGCCAACCACGTTGTTGCAGATAACGATATTCTGCGCGTACCAGGGTATCTGTTGCCAGGGTATGCCCGGTGCTTGGTCACTGGCTTTGGCATCCGCAGAGTTACGCCGACCATCACCACCGATATGCACGTTATAATCATCGGCATTTTCGACATAATTATTCCAGTACTGCTGGCTCCCCGAATTGTACGAACTGAGACTTTTGCCTTCGCCAGTTTGCGTGCCGGCCTGGTCGACATAATTATTAGCAACGATACCCTTTTCCGAACATTCAATAAAGATTGCGGTGTTATTGGCACCACTCACTTTGTTGCCAACGATAATCGGCTCATAACACGAAACATCGAGCCAAATACCAAGCCCAAAATGCAAGGAGCGGATAATGTTGTGCTTGATAATGGGTCGTACGTGGCGCGTTATCTTCAGCGAACCAGCCACGTGGTTTTGTATTAATTTGTAATCCGCGCCGACAGACAGGTTGTGCGACCATTCACAATCCGTGCCGTTGTTGCCGTTCATGGCGTGCGACAAGGTATGTATAAATGTGCAGTGCGTCGTCGTATGATTATTACCATCCATCGAGATAGCGCCAGTATAACGCATGTGCAGGTTTTCAAATGTCACATTGCTCGTCGAATCGCTGGCCTGGATACTGCCACCCCACGCTGCGTAGGTAAAGTTCCGCACGCCAATGCCACGTACTGTTACGTTGCTTGTATTGGCAACCAAAAGGAACCGTCCGCGCGTCGAAATACGCAGCTGACGTCCGGCTGGGTTATCGGCAATCCATACCCTATCCGTCGTATAATCAACCGCGAACTGCCCAGTCGTCGGGTTCGACGCTACCAGCCACAGCGGCTCACCGTCCATAAACAACATGTCTGGCCATGTGGCCAAAGGGTTAAGTGAACCAGATAAGCCATTTGGGTCGGCATGTGTCCACTCAGTGGTCGACGGCGCCCACCACCTGCCGCTGGCGCTATCGTATGTCCAGCCGGTAATTGGGTCCGAGCCATCAAACCAGACTGCCTCGCCCGGGTAATTCTGCAAGGTAAATGACTTCCGCACGGCACCTGTTTCATCTTGCGCGGCTTGGCGGTATTCGCCCGCTCGCACTACAACGGTACCACCAGCCGGGACGGCAGCAAGCGCACCGGCCAGCGTGGCTTTTGGTGCCGCGAGACTACCGGCATTGCTATCATTCCCACCTGTGGCTAGGTAGATGACATTTGCCCCTGGAATAGCATAGCTTGCCATACCAAGCACCACTGCCCCAGCAGTTTCTGGCTGGAATTCTACCGTTGGATGGGTTGTTGTTCGTTGCAAGCGTCGCGCGGCTATACTCATGGTTACTAGTATATCTTTCTTGTCTTAATTAGGTTAGTCGTGGGAAACAAGCGGCGTCTCACTCCCATTTTTCATGACGGTCCAGCGCACTACAGGCGTACTCACCCCGTCCTTCATGACCTGCCACGATACCTCAGTTTCTTGACCACTCACCACAAGGTTTGGCTTGCCCGGGTCATCAAGCGTGAACGCAGCGTAGTGCCACGCTGAATCTAGCCCGTTTGGGTCAGTAAGCGTTCGTACAGCGTAGCTCCAATTCGAGTCCATCGTTAGCTCGCTTTCGCCCTGACGGCTACGGTATAGCTACCAGCCGTGAGTCCTGTATATGTCTTGGGACTGGTAGCATCGCCATCGTCAGCCACGAAGCCTGTCGTCTGCGTGCCGGATACGAGGCACGTTTCGTAATGGTAGGCACCAGGCACAACCGGCCATGTTGCCGTAACGCTTCCATTGTTTCCACCGATAGTAGTCGGATTTATCGAATTAAGCGTTACCACCGGCGCATCCAGTATCTCCATCGTGGGGTCAACAGCTGAAAAATAGCTAAATGAAATCGTTGCACTACTGGCCGAGGCGCCAATACTTGCCCCCAGCCCCACCGTGCCCGCTACTTGGTAGCCCGCCGTCGTATCCGTTGTTGATTGCTGATAGGTGCCCGGTTCAGCGTCAGTAGCGAGCCACATTTTAGCTGCAATCGTTGTTGGGCTCACCCCGCTGATTGACAGTTCGCACCATATCACTTCGCCAGGGACATACGTATGGCTTATCGTGGTGGAACTGACGAGCGCTGCTTCGCCGCCAGCGCTATTCATTCGCATGATATAGAGGCGTAATAACCCACTCTCTATACGTACACGAGCGATATAGTAGAAAGTCGAAATCTTGCGACCAATGATATTAATATTCTGCGCCCCACCAGAATACGCCGAACTTGACGCAAACGACGCACGTATCACCACATTTGTTTTAGAAATAGCACCGAGGTTCACCTCGCGAGCATAGGTCGGCTGGAGGACCATTTTGGCTGCTCCTGGATCAACCAAAAAACCACTTGGGCCGTATATAAGCGTCCATGGGCCGCCAGTATTAGCGCTGCCCCACGAACCATTGGCGACAGTCCGGCCGAAGGTATCTAGTCCTAAAGTAATTGCCATGGCGCTTCTCCTAACTCGTATACGCGATTAATGTTCCATTGGCCAAACCGGTTGTCGATGGTGGGTCGACGACCACTGTGGTTTTTGAGTCCAGTTCTCCGCGCAGCCCGCTAATCCCATCTATCGTCGTCGCCCCCGCCGGCCCCGTAGCTCCTTGTGAGCCTGCTGGTCCTTGGGGACCCGTTGCACCGTTTTGACCATTCGTGCCGTTTGTGCCTGTTGGTCCTTGGGGACCGGTAGCACCTTGGGTACCGTTTGTACCAGTGGGGCCTTGTGGGCCAGTAGCTCCGGTTGGTCCAGGAACTGTAGAAGCGGCACCGGTTGGACCAGTTGCTCCCTGTGGGCCTTGCGGACCTGTTGCACCATCACTGCCAGCTGCACCAGGTGTGCCAGGGCTGCCTTGTGGTCCTGTCGCTCCCGTACTGCCACTCGGCCCAATTGGACCCGTCGGACCTGCCACGCCTGGAGTGCCGGCGGGTCCAGTTGGGCCTGTGGTACCGGGAGCACCCTGAGGGCCAGTGGCTCCGGTAGCGCCTGGGATACCTTGAGCACCGGTGGCACCTTGTTGACCATTCGTACCAGTAGCGCCTGAAGCGCCAGCAGGACCTTGCGGTCCTACGGGACCAGTGGCTCCTTGGGTGCCACCGCCAGAGTTAAGTTTGGAGCGGACTGCAGGGGATAGCTTGGGTTCGGTGATAGTGTCATCGACAATAGAAGAAGTGGCAACAGTATTTGACTTGAGAGTACCGTCTGCATTGTGGGCTTGGGAAAGATAGTCGTTGAGGATTTGGCCCCATTGGCCTTGGTCTCCTCCGGGGTGTGGTAGTCGTGGCATTAGCTTGTTATTTCACCTCCATAGAATTAGTATTAGCATCCAGATGCTGTTGGCACTGTGCTATATGCTTGTGGCTAATCTGCCTCTATGGTACCCCCCCCCCCCCCCCCGAGGATTGTCAATAAGGAAAAGTGCTATTTAATGATCATAGCTGTTCATGAAATGAAAAGTTCACGGAGCGTCGCGTAGTGACGAGTATTATCTGCCTTCTTTACACTACCAATTTCACCCAGTGTCCATATACCAGCGTGCAAAAACTCTTGGGCGAGGCTGACCATACGCTCACACGTGACGGTCGCGATTCGCTCATCGGCATTTGTAATAGGATCAATCGTCTCATCAAAGAAATAATCACCGCTGTACCACCCAGCAAGAGCACTGACCGTTTGGCCACGCATCTGATAATCACCTGTCAGGAACTGTTTGGTTTCGTCGAGTTCTTTCTCTGTAATGTCACCTGCGGCAACCCGCTTGATCTCAGTGACGATGAGGCGATAGAGCGCATCAGCGTTCTCCGGTCGAACTTGACCATAAAATTCCCAACTAGACGTTCCGTCCAGGTCCGTACTCGATCCTGATCCCATGCCATAACAGATACCATCAGCACGTGCCTTCCCCCATATACGTGAGTGCATCGTTCCTGTCAGGATATGGTTCAGTGCCGACATCGCTACCAGGTCATCGGTAGAAAGATGACGCTTGATCACCATCACAAACCCAAAGTTACTGTTCTCTTGATCATTTCGTTTTAATAGTACTGGCGGTGCACTGGTGATGGTATCAACAATCGGCAAGAGGCGCTGACCTGTCGGCAGCTGCCATGATTCTAATAGTTCACCGACTTCTTGCTCGTGCCCGCTAAAATCACCCGCTAACACAAAACGCATGTTTTGGTGTGTATGAGTGCGCCGGTGATGCTCAATAATATCATCAACGGTCACCGCATCGATTGTCGCAATCTTTTCAGTATCTAGCAGTGAATGCCCGCCCATCGCACGATTAATATGCTGCCACATGACACGTGGATTATTATGGGCCTGTCCTACGAGCTCTTCGCGAACGTTGCCCTTTTCCGCCTGTAAGATATCGGGGAGAAATCGTGGCCTAGTAATGGCGAGTTGTTGTAACTCTAAAATACGCCGCCATTCAAACTGGGCGCAGTCAGCATAATAATGCATGTTGGTATCAAACGTACTGGCATTTGAATATGCACCGTTACGACTAAACTCCTGGCTGAAGGCCTCCATGGTGGCAAATTTCTCATTCGGCCCAAACGCCATATGCTCCATCAGATGTGCCGTCTGGTGAATCTCAGGGCGCTTGACATAGTCGTTTCCTGCCCTGAAATGAATCGTGTAACTCATCACTGTGCTATCTGGCACATTGACGATAAGACCACGCGCGCCAGTTTGCAGTCGGAGCTCGTTGACGGTGTGGCGGAGTGGCATACCTTACGACTCCTCAAACAATTCTTGCAAAATTGTGTTATATTCCACTAATTCGGTTTTGTCGCCGCTACTTACCCCGGCAAGCACCCAGGCGTTACCCTCGATGAATTTCTTTGCGACCGATACCATTCGATCACGCGTCACTCGCTTGATACGACTTGGTACCTCGTCATAGCTCTTGATCGATCCATCGGTGAAGTATTTGGCGGTATAAAATCCGCTGACCTGCGCCACTGTCTGCGCCCCCATCTGGTGACGGCCCAAGGCGTATGATTTGGCTGCCTCCAACTCTGCCTCGGTAATCTTGCCATCGAGTACTTGGCGAATCTCATCACGCATCAGGGTGAATAGTTCTGCCGCCGTATCGTGATTAACCTGCCCCGTGATATCCCAGCTGCTGTCATACGGTCGAATGCCCGCATAGGCTCCAACATGATAGGCTAAGCCCTTTGACCTAGCGCGACCAAAGATGCGTGAGTGCATTGTTCCGGTTAAGATATGATTCAGATAATGCAGAGCATCCAGATCTTCGTCGTCCAAGGTATAAGGTATTGTTAGCGACCAGCCAAACGTTAGGTTTGAGGCGTCCTTGCGCCTCACCAGGGCTGGCCCAGCACTGTGAAGCTCGTCCTTGGGAACTTCAAAATGCTCGCCTTCGGGCAGCTCAAAGCTTTCGAGTTCACGAATAACGGTTGCCTTGCGGCCCTTCAACTTGCCAGCAATCACAAAGCGCATGTTGCGAGTCGTATGCGTCCGTTTGTGATGTTCACGAATATCCCTCAACGTGACATTGTTGATCGTTGCTAGAGCCTGACGAAAGGTGAGCACGTCCTCGCCCAACAGCTGCTGAATACGTGGCCATAGAATACGATGATGATCATTGAGGTAGTTAGTAAGCTCCGCCCGTACATTTCCCTTCTCGGCCACCAGTTCCGTCTCATTAAACTTTGGCTGACAAATCGATAGTTTTTGTAGATCCAAAATCCGGTCCCATTCAAAGTCAGCGCAATCAGCCTCATAGACCATTGAGAAATCAGAGGTATAGGCATTGTGGTCAGCTCCATTTTTTGTAAACTCTGCCTCAAAATCATGCTCGGTCTTGAACCTGGCGTTAGCACCGAATGCCATATGCTCCATGATATGGGCCACCTGTTCAATCTCAATAGATTTAGCAAAGCGATTCCCGGCCCGAAAATGAAACTGCATGCTCATAACGGTCGCATCGGGGATATCAATCAACAATCCCCGTGCGCCGTTTTTTAGTCGTACTTCTTCTACTATATGATGCATGGGACGGTACTATTTTCGGCCTTTTTTGCGGTTTTGCCGTTGGGCTTTCTTCTTCTTTTGTGCTGATTTCTTAGCAGCATTTACTTCGGCAGTTGTTTTTGCCTTTTTCACCGTAAAGTCACCGTCGCGATTACGTTCACCACCCGTGACTTCGTTGACACCCTTCTCAACCGCAGATTCCGACAGACGTGTCAGTTCGGTTTCATATTCATTATCCTGAGCCTCATTGACGACAGCGTCATGCTTGTGAACATGGAAGACAGCACGAAGGACTTCTTCTTGCAACGTCCGCTGCAAGCTATCAAATAGCTTTTGTGATTCGCTACGGTATTCCACTAGTGGATCACGCTGACCAACGCTACGCCAGTGAATACCTTCACGGAGGTGCTGCATGTTTTCAAGGTGTTGCATCCATAGATTGTCGAGAACTACCATATAGACCTCACGTTCAACACGGCGCAGGTTCTCAGTCTCTAGCTCGGTCTCTTTTGTTTTGTATAGTTTATTGACTTCTTTCTTGGCAAGTTCAAGACGCGCCTTGTCCTTCTTTTCGTTACCGATAGCTTGGATCTTTTTATCAGGCAGTGGGAAGATTGATTCAAACTCCTCGGCAAATTTTGGATTATTCTTGCTTGGTAACTGTGTCAGTTCACGAACACGAGCATCAATCAGGCGTTCGATCTCATCTTTGATATTTTCACCTTCAAGGATCTTACGACGGATCACGTATACCACGCGACGATGACGGTTAATGACGTTGTCATATTGAACAACATTTTTGCGCGTATCAAAATTATATCCTTCAACTCGCTTTTGTGCGGCCTCTAGTGTCTTTGAAACAGCGCTGTTCTGAATAGGCGTATCCTCGTCGACACCCAAACGGTCCATCAAGGCAGCAATACGCTCGCCCTGGAAGATACGCATGAGGTCATCCTCGGTTGATACATAGAACTGTGTCTCACCAGGATCACCCTGACGACCACCACGACCACGCAGCTGGTTATCGATACGACGCGATTCATGACGTTCAGAACCGAGCACCACGAGGCCGCCAAGCTCTTTGACACCTTCGCCTAATTTAATGTCGGTACCACGACCAGCAATGTTTGTTGCAAGGGTGATGGCACCCTTTTGGCCAGCCTTCTCGATAATCGCCGCCTCACGCTCGTTGTTCTTGGCGTTCAGGAGTTCGTACTTAATACCTTGCTTTTTCAAGTATTCAGCAATGAGTTCGTTCTTGGCAATCGAACCAGAGCCAACCAATACGGGACGACCCTCTTTGTGGTATTCCTTGATTGCCTCGGCGACTGCCTTTAACTTCGCCTTCTCCGTCTTAAAGATCAGGTCTTGCTTGTCGATACGAGCAATTGGCTTGTTCGATGGAATCTGAATCACATCAAGGCTATAAATCTGCTGGAACTCCTCAGCCTCAGTAAAGGCCGTACCTGTCATACCTGCCAGTTTGTCGTACAGGCGGAAATAGTTCTGGAACGAGACCGTCGCCAATGTCATACTCTCTTGCAAGACAGGGACATTTTCCTTGGCTTCAATTGCCTGGTGCAGTCCTTCGTTATAGCGGCGGCCCTGCATCAAACGGCCAGTATGTTCGTCAACGATGATCACCTCACCATCGCTTGTCACCACATAGTCTTTGTCGCGCTTGAACAAAACTTGCGCTTTTAGTGCCTGATCAAGGTGATAAACCGGGCGAACATGATCTGGTGAGTAAAGATTCTTAATCCCCAGAAGTTTCTGCACCTTTTCGACACCTTGGTCGCTCAGTGCAACACTGCGGCGTTTTTCATCCAAGATATAGTCATCAGGAACAAGTTTTGCGGCGATCTTGGCGAACTGATAATAACTGTCAGGGTTCTCAGCGGCTGGTGCGCTAATAATCAGTGGCGTACGCGCCTCGTCAATCAGAATACTGTCTACCTCGTCGACGATCGCAAAGTTAAGATGACGCTGACGCAACAAGTCAACTTCGTTCACCATGTTGTCGCGAAGGTAATCAAAGCCAAATTCGTTGTTGGTACCGTAGGTAATATCTGCCGCGTATGCTTCTTTACGAGTCACAGGGCGAAGCTTGCGCATTCGTGCATCATCATGCGCTTCATTATCATATTTCGCATCATAGACAAACGATGCGTCGTTAATAATCACCCCGGTTGTCAACCCGAGAAAGTCATACAATTCGCCCATCCAGCTGGCATCACGCTGTGCTAAGTAATCATTGACTGTCACCAGGTGGACACCTTTGCCAGACAAGGCATTCAAGTACACTGGCAGGGTTGCAACCAGCGTCTTACCTTCACCAGTCTTCATCTCAGCAACATTGCCATCATGCAGAGCCATACCACCAATCAGCTGGACATCGAAATGACGCATCCCCAAAACGCGGTCACTAGCCTCGCGCACCAAGGCAAAAGCCTCAGGCAGAATCGTATCGAGTGTCACACCTTTTTTATCAAGCTTTTTCTTCAACACTTCCGTCTGTTCGCGCAGCTCAGACTTCTTCATCTTCTTGTATTTGTCGGCTAGATCATTAATCTCACCGACACGCTTTTCAAGCCGTTTTAGGATCTTTTTTTGCGGATCACCAAAAACCTTCGTCAGTGTCTTTTGTCGTACGTTTGCCATTCTAAGAGTTCCCTCGCTTATTCTCTGAAAATTCTGTATAAACTAGGGTCTAGTATACGCGGGTTTCTGCAAATAATAAAGAGGTAAAGAGTTTACTGACTCTCGCGAGCGTAGCTGCGCTTGAAACGACTAAGGATGCGTCCCCTGCCAAGATGCGGAATCGTCTCGATCTTATATCGTCGCAACTGTCCGGCTAATTTTGCCTCGACAATATCAACCGTCGCCAAGATGTTACTCGCCGTATCCTTGGCGGTAAGTGTTTTGTCAGGTACATTCAAGATGACTTCAACCTCATATTTATTACCGTGAGATTTATCAATCTGCTTGAGTTTCACATCAGCACTGGCGCTCTTGCGTGCATGGCGTGGCAGATACCGTTCTAGCCCCCCAATCTTGCGAATGACATATTTGCGTGTCGCTTCATCAACCTCGTATTTGATGCCAGTGATTTCGGTAATGTGAATCATTCTACCCTCCTAACGGTTAGGTGCTTTGTAGGTCTATTATAGCACAAAACTAAAGCGTTTCGCGGCCACCCATGTAGGGACGAAGTACGTCAGGAACAGTCAGCCTACCATCATCATTCTGATAATTCTCGAGAATGACTACTAATGAACGTGCCAATGATACAGCAGTGCCGTTTAGCGTATGAAGTATTTCGACGCTGCCGTCCTTGCGACGCACACGTATATTGAGATTACGTGCCTGGAAATCCGTACAGTTACTACAGCTAGTTAGTTCACGGTAGCTACCGTCAACCGGTGACCAATATTCAATGTCGTACTTCTTTGCCGCTGGTGCGCCCAGATCTCCTGCCGCAATATTGATAACATGATAACTAATACCCAAAGCCTGCCACAACTCTTCTTCGATTGCCAAAATACGTTCGTGCATCTCAGCTGACTGATCAGGCAAGGTAAAGGCATACATTTCCAATTTGTTAAATTGATGGACCCGGAACAACCCGCGAGTGTGCTTGCCTGATGCGCCCGCCTCACGACGATAACAAGGACTCAAACCGGCGTAGAGCAACGGCAATTTGTCTTCATCAATAATCTCATCCGCATGGTACCCTGTCAGGGGGATCTCGGCCGTTGCAATCAGGGCTAAGTCTTCACCCTCAATGGCATACTCGTCCGACTGATCACTGGTACGCGGCGCAAAGCCCGTACCGGTCATGGTTCGCTGATTCACCATATGCGGCACTGTCATGTAGGTAAAACCTTTTTTAGTAATGTAATCTAGCGCAAATTGCGTAATCGCGTTCTCAAGGAGGGCCAAATCACCCTTAAGATAGTAAAACTTCGCCCCCGCCACCTTAGCACCGCGCTCAAAATCAACCCAGTCACGTCCAATCGCGTAGTCCAAGTGATCTTTTGCACCTGCTTTTTGTTCACCAAAGGTCTTGATCTCAACACTGTCTTCTTCGCCACCCAACGGCACGTCATCAAAAATGACGTTTGGGATGCTATGCAACAAAGCCTTGTATTCGCTATCGAGATTGGTCAAATAACCTTCTTGTTCGGCCAGTTCGATTTTGATTTGCTTGCCCTCGTCGATAATAGATTGTTCAGGACGACCACCCTTCATCTTGGCGGCGTTCTGATTGCGACGTTCACGCAAATCATCGACTCGCTGCCCCAAGGCACGGCGATCGTCATCAAGCTTTAATAACTGGGAGATATCGACATCATACCCTTTTTGTCGAGTTGATTCTTGGACCTTTTCGGCGTTGGCGCGGATGTAACGAATATCTAACATAGTGTCATTGTACCACTACTGGACGACTCCTGTCAGTAGTAGCACCAGCAGGACACCCCCTAGGGCAAACCGATACCAAATGAAAACCGAGAAGCTATGACGCGAGACAAATTTTAACAGCCAATCAATACAGACGTAGGCCACGATAAACGATACAACCGTCCCAATGACGGTCGCGGTCCAGCCGACGCCGTCACTAATCTCGTGATGATGCGACATAATCTGTAACATCCCTGCCCCAACCAAGGCGGGAATACCCAAGAAAAATGCCAATCGCGTGGTGGCCACCCGATCGAACCCTTGCAGCAATCCTGCTGCCGTTGTTGCCCCCGATCGAGAAACACCCGGAATAAGAGAGACGGCTTGCGTCAGACCGATGATAATCGCATCCTTGCGTGTCATCGTTTTTTCTGTCCGCTGGCGTGAGCCATGTTTGTCAGCCCACCACAGTACAAACGTAAAACCAATCAGACCGGCCACCATCCACCACAGACTACGCACCGCCGTCTCGACAACATCTTGAAAGAAAAGACCCACAACAACAATCGGCACCGAACCGATAATGACCAGCCATCCAAAACGATAGTCGAACCCATGACGTTTACTTTTATTAAATAGCCCTGCAAAGAAGGCCTTAGCGGTACGCCAGATATCTTTCCAAAAGTAAATCACTGCTGCCGCAATTGCGCCGCTTTGAATGATGGCGCTAAACGCAACGATACTCAGATCGGTCGCAGAATAACCGAACAGACCTGTAAAGAACCCTATATGCGCCGTACTAGAAATCGGCAAAAACTCGGTAATCCCTTCGATGATACCGATAATAACGGCGTGCCACCATTCCATCATTATTCTGTCCTCAAGGCTTCGATTGGGTCAAGCTTGGCCGCCTTGCGGCTCGGCAGAATACCCGACACGACAGCAACAAACATCAAACCACCAATGATAATCACGAACGAAAGTGGCTGGAAGATCAACAGATGCGAGTCACCCAATGATAACGTATCAGATATCCATGGGTTGGCCAGCGTCCCGGCCAGTAAGGCCGCACCCGATCCTAACGCACCGCCCAAGAATCCAATCCAGGCCGCCTCGAACTTGAACAGTCGACCAACGTCACGCCGACGCATACCAAGGGCTTTCATCAGCCCAATCTGCTGAGTTCGCTCCAGTACCGAGATATATTGCGTATTAATGATGCCAAACACAGATGTCAGCACCGCTAACGCACCAAAGCCAATCAAAATCCCCATCAATACATTGATAAACTGGAACAAGAATCCCATCAGGTCTTCGGCCGACTGTGCCAAAAAGCCTTTATCTTCAATCGCCTTTTTGACCGCCTCAACACTTGCCTCGTCCTTCGCCTTCACACTTGCACCCATATAAGCATCAGCCATTGGCGTCCCTGCCATACTAAAAGCATACGTATCCGCCACTGTGTCCCGGCTTACCTGTAGGGTTGTACTGCCAACTGCCGATAGCACGGAGCTCTTCACGACGGCAGATACCCGCAGGGTGTACGTCTTTCGCCGACCATTTACCGCATTCTCCATTACTACATCTACCGTCTGGCCAATTGCGGCCTCGCCTGAAGGCAGGCCTAGGACATCGGCAAACGCCGACGGCAAGATAATCTGCTCGTTATCTATATGATCAATTGTTCCCGCCAAGACTTCTGACCGCACCGAGCTATTGTAGGGTTCAAGACCGGCCTGGTATTTTTTCTGCCCCTCACGAGTCACAAATAATGCCGACGCGTTATAGATAGGCACCACCTCTGTAACATTATCAACTTTCTCAAGCGTTTTTATATCATCATGTGATAGCATCTTTTGCGAGAAGCCACCACCAAACTGCATTGAAGGACCTTCGACAAACTCTCGTGGCTTTGTTGGGTCCATACTCTCATCGAGTTTTGGCTGTACATATAACTCACGCACATCTGTATTGCTACTGATAATTTCACTGGCATACTGACGCCCGCCCTCACCAGCCGCTAGCGCCAACGTGATTGTAAACGCCCCCACACCGATTGCCAAGCTCGTTAGCAATGTTCGCGCCTTCGCTTGGCGCAAACTCCGCCCTGCACGGTTAATCGTATCCATTAGTTTCATTATTTCTTACTACCTTCCTCTATACCCACAGTTTTGTCCTTACCCTTTATTTTATCACTAAACTGCGTATTACTGGCGTCTTCGACAGCAAAGCAAGTGCCAATCTCTTTCCTTAGAACCTTTGTGATCGCCTGATCGACACGCCCATCAGCGATATACGTCCATATTCCTGCCGCCCTGGCCGTTTTTGCCGCTCGCACCTTGGTGATCATGCCACCCCGGCTATGCCCGTTAGCCGCCGCCCCGGCAAGATGCTCAACCTCAGCGATGTCTCCTACCTTTTTGATGAGGCTCGACTCATCATCTTTATCTGCGCGTAGTCCATTGATATTCGTCAGCAACACCAACGTCACGGATCGAAACAGCTCTGCCCTCGCGCATTCAACCGCCAGCGCCGCCGCCAACGTATCATTATCACCAAACTTTATCTCATCATCACTAATCGTGTCATTCTCGTTAACGACAAAAATATCGCCATGTGCCAAACAACAATTGATCACATCCAGCGCCTTGGTTCGCGTCGTCTCAGTATGGATCTCTCGCTTGGTGAGTAATGCCGAGCTTACATATCCTTCACCGATTGCTACCTTCCACTGCTGGACAACACTATCCCAGCCACGCGCTGCATATCGCTGCAATTCAACCACGTTACGAATAGCTTCACGCTGCTTTTTCTCGCCCAAAACACCCGCCGTTACCGCGCCGGATGACACCAGAATAATACCATTCCCCTCGTCGGATAGTTGCCGCAATTCTCGACCAATGCGTGCAAATGACGGCTGGTCTAGTTGCTCTGTTCCCTTCGTCGTATCAGCCAGGACGTTGGTCCCAACCTTCACAATAATCAAATCTTTCTCGGTTTGTTGCTTCATACGTATTTCCTCAATGTCAGCTCCAGTAGATTCGGACAATTATAACGCCCCTTGACTGGGGCGTTGGATCTGACTTCATTGATGAGTAATTATCGTGCTTCAACCCCAGCTGCTACATGGGTGTCGGGACCGGGGGTGTCAAAACGACAAATACTTGCATCATCTTATTGCACTCTCTTCGTAGAACGCTTTGTAGCGGCTTTCGCTGTTGATGATTGACGATGATCAATTGACTCGATCTTGCCATCCTTGATATTGACAAGCATATCGCACTTAGCGGCCAGCTCTGGATCATGCGTGACGATGATTAGCGTCACGCCCTTATCTTTGTTATAGCCAAAGAGGAGTTCTTCGACCTTTGCGCCCGTCACACTGTCGAGGTTACCAGTTGGCTCATCGGCAAAAATAATGCTTGGTTCGTTTGCAATCGCTCGTGCGATAGCGAGGCGCTGTTTTTGTCCACCGCTGAGGTTACGCGCTTTGCTTTTGATTTTGTCGGTGAGCTCTACGCTCTCCAAGGCAGCTCGCACCCTCTCGGCCCGCTTGTGACGAGGCACCCGAGCAATCTCAAGAGGGAGGCTGACATTATCAGCCACGCTCTCGTTTGCCTGCACAAAGAAACTCTGGAAAATAAAGCCGATTTTCTCTGCCCGAAAACGATCCACCGCTTTTTGTTTTAGTGTCAGGATATTTTCGCCATCAATAATGACCTCTCCCGTTTCTGGTCGATCGAGACCACTCATGGCATGCATCAATGTTGATTTACCACTGCCTGACTTTCCCAGGATAGCCACACTTGAACCCTCTGGGATCGCCAGCGTGACGTTATCAAGTGCCACAAAGGCATTCTGTTTCTTTCCGTATGTCTTCGTGACGTTTTTAACCTCAATCATAATATCTCCATTATATCATCTTTGATTATTCGACCGGAGGGATAGTCCCCTACTCTGTCCTCAGGGCTTCTATTGGGTCCAGCTTAGCCGCCTTGCGCGACGGGAACCAGCCTGACAAGATAGCTACCAACATGAGGCCAATCACTAATGCCGCACTCATCAGCCAATCCATCCGCAACAGCCCGGTTCCTTCCTCGAGGTTGAGGGCATCGGCAATGACCGGATTAAGAAGTGTGACGAGGTAGGCCAAGACTACTCCGATTACCCCACCTAAGAACCCGATCCAGGCTGCCTCGTAACGGAACAACCGACTAACATCACGCCGACGCATCCCGAGTGCCTTCATGAGACCGATCTGCTGGGTTCGCTCTAGGACTGAAATATACTGGGTGTTAATGATGCCGAAGATTGAGGCGAGAATCGCCAAGGCACCAAAGCCCATTAACCCGTACTGAACGATGTTGACCATTTGCATAATACTTGTGCGCATCTCGGCGAATGTCCGCGCCTCGAAACTGCCTGCTGCCAACACATTTTGCTTGACCTCTTCAACATTTGCACCTTCTCGTGCCGTTACCATCAAAGCAAAATAACTTTCTGGAGCACTTGCTGGACGTTGTAGCTTTGCAATTGCCTCGCCATCTTGGTTTGAAATTCGGAATTCATCTTGATAAAAAGCCAATGGGCTCGTTGGTTGTTTATCGACTGCCACAATAGTAAACTCACGCGTGAATTGACTGCCATCTGGGGCAGTAAATGTTGCCGTCACTTTTTTGCCCAGAGCTGCCTCGGCATTCGCAAAACCAAAGGATTCGACATACTTGTGCGGTAATACTACCTGGCCGGGTAGGATTTCATTACCTTCGCCCAAACGCCCTGCCGTCAAGTCAATCGCCGTCCTGTCATATTGCACCTGCATATGGCCTTCGTATTCATCGCTACCGTTGGCCGCCACCGAATAGGCATCAACACTAAATACCGGCAATACTTTTTCGACACCATTCACTGCCGCAATTGTACGACGATCGCTTGGCGTCAGCTCTTTATACATATTCGTACTTGCAACAGGCGCCTCTTCACCAACTTTCCTTGGCTTGTCATCCTGATTGGTATCAAAATCTTGTTTCGCACTTACCTGAATCGTGCGCATATCTCCTGCGCCGCTGACGACGCTATCAAGATAGCTTCGCCCTCCATTACCTGCCGCCATGGCAAGGGCAATCGTAAATGCGCCTACACCAATCGCTAAACTCGTGAGGATCGTCCTACCTTTCGCCTGCCGCAGATTACGACCGGCTCGTCTAATTACATCTGCTGTTCTCATCGCCCTACTCCTCATTACCTTCCTGTTGTGTATCATATTCATGACGAGAATAATTCTCTTCACCAACAATTACCGCACCGCATCCATGACGAATTGTCTGCGCTTTTTGCTTACTACCATTATAGATTATTTCGCCGCTCGATACTGCCTGAATACGAACACTGATACCATCATAGCCATGCATAGTATTTGCAGGACAGGTATCCGGTTGTGTCACCTCTAGGTGACGTACCACACCCGCCACTACTGAACCGCCATCCATCGTAATTGCTAGATCCGCAATGCTGGCTTGACTGGCGTCAACTTCACCAGCACCTTGTGTGATAATATGCCCATAACGACCCATCACCGTTGCTCTTGTTATCGAACCGGTCGATACGCGCAGTTGCTCTTGACCGTTTGGATACATCGCCGAATAACTGAGGTTACCTTGCTTTACCGTCACTTCATCTAGTGCTGGACCGCGAATAATCAGCTGTGGCTGTACCCATCCAAATGCCCGGTTATGAGCAGTCGTTGATTTGAACGCAACGCGCGCCTCATCACCGTTGACGGTAATCTCTGGTTTCATACCAGGCAGTGCCGTTAGCTCGTATCGTGGCTTTCCTGGGTCGACGACATATTGCACCATTAATTCACTACTTGCGCCACTCGCCGATCGAATCGCATGTGCCGTCACAACCAGTTTTTTTGCATTGGCAAACTCGACGGGAAGATCTACTTTTGTGTCCACCATGGACTTTTCTATTTGGTTGAGCTCATATTGAACCCCGCTATAGCCCATCACCATCGCTGTCCCAAAAGAGATGATTCCTACCGATATGATTGCAACAACAGTGACCCCGATTCGCCGGCTCCAACGACGGCGAAACACTGCGTCCGCTAGGATAAAGCAAAGAATTGCCAGCAGCACTCCGGCGAGCGCCATTAGAATGAATGCGACACTCACCCACCATGCGTCACCTAACCCCATAGGAATAAATGTCGGCAAGTACTGAGCGCCGAATGTGACACTCGCAACCACAATCACCGTGACAGCCATCGCAGCAATGCCACCAGCGACCAACAGTATTCCGGCAATCCCGCGCAACACCCGTCGCATCGTAACAGTTGACGGATTAACCTGATCCTCGGCCGCGACAAAGCCTTTGATCGAAGCGAGCGTCACCGGCTGTCCACGCATCTGTAATTTTTCAGCCGCTGTTCGCGCCGGTGGGATGATCAGCCATAAGATCACATAGACAACAGCCGCCGCCCCAAATGATGCCAACAACAGCACGATAAATATCAATCGCACCCATAATGGATCAATGCCGAAAAAACGACCAAACCCAGCCAATACTCCTCCCATTAACGCACTGTCGGTATCACGATAGACACGCCTCCCCTCAGATGCTAACGACTCAGCACCAAGTGCAACATCACCCGACCCATCGGCCGCAAAATCACTCGGCTCACCCAAACGGGCGCGAACCGCAGCAACATCCTCACGGGTGATAACGCCACCGCTCGCCACCCCTTGCTCGGTCAATAATTCAGTGATGCGAATCTCGATGTCATCCAGGATCTCTGGATCATCTGCATACCTTTCCAAGGCGGCAATATATTTTTGGATATCTTTTTTAGCATCCAATTCAATATCATAGGCTATTTTCGCGAGATGAATGCGGGTAATTTCTTTCATGATTAGCTCCTTTATAACTTCTTTAGGGTTGCGTTTAATGCAGTAATTTTCTTTGCCGTGTGACGAATCACTTCATCGCCATAATCTGTCGTTTTATAGTATTTTCGCGGCGGTCCTTGCTCACTCTCTTGCCACTCGTGTGCCAGTAAGCCATCTTTTTGGAGACGGCTCAGCAGCGGATAGATCGTTCCCTCCACGACCACCAGCTCTGCTTCACGTAAGGCAATGATGATATCACTGGTGTACTTTGGCTGATGACTACACACTTTTAATACGCAGTATGCCAAAAACCCTTTTCGTAGCTGGGTTGCAAGCTGCTCCGCGTAACTTTCACTACTGATAGTATCCTTTGTCATAGTACTATGTTATACAAGGTACTTTATAATGTCAATACTATTTGCGCCAGTTCCTTTCACACTGCTATACTACCCCTATGAAAGCACTTGTTATCGCTGACCGTAACCCTCAAATAAACATCGTTCAAACTGTCAAAGAACAGCAGATTGACCTCATTATCACCCTTGGTGATCTTGAGCGTTCGGATATCCTCCAATTAGCTGAAATAACTCATATTCCAAAGATCGGCGTGTACGGCAATCATGATAGCGGTAATTATATGTCAGAGCTTGGTATCACCAATATGCACCGCAAAACTCTTGCTATTAATGGCCTACGGTTTGGCGGTTTCGAGGGATGCGTGAGGTATAAAGAAAATCCTGACGCAATCATGTACACCCAAGACGAGGCTCGTCAACTTCTCCAAGATTTTCCACCTGTTGATATCATGATCACCCACTGCCCGCCTCGTGGCGTCAATGACGAAGAGGAAATTGCCCATCAAGGGTTTGATGCCCTACGCGATTATGTCTTAGCTAGCAAACCAAAGCTCCTCCTTCATGGACACACCTATCCTACCGAAGCAACAATGATGCGTACCCTCGGTGACACGCATATTACCTATGTTCACCGATATGCGATCATCGACATACCCACATCAACGGCATCAACAACTCCTTCTTATTACCACACCCTCTTCTCACTATATGATGTAGCTGACCGCTCGTACGATTACCTCGTCCAGCACCCAGGATTAGACGAGTTCGAACGCACTCGGATCATAGAGTTACTTGTGGCAATTGAGCGATTCTTTGATAACCCTGGTCGCTCACTCATTTCAAACGATGCACGAACAATCTCCGAGGAGGTCTCTCGTGAAGCACTGCAAGAAGCGCATAGGCGAATCGATCGTTTACGCTCACACCTCAGAGAGCTTGGTGTTGGGTAAGATTCGTGTAGGTGTTCATTACGCCGCGAGACGTTCGGCGTTTGAGGTCAGCAGTGCCCTGCGGATATGATCGATCAGTTCTTTTTGACTATCGCTATTTTGACGCGAAGCATAAAGACCGCCCTCTCGACGCATCAAATCATTCTTAAGAGCCAGTGTTGTTGCCCGAGATTCTTCATCAAGTAACTTGGTTGCCTCTGGATCGCCATCAATCACGCGCATGATAATATCATCGGTCGCTTCGACGACTGCTTCGCCTGTCTTCTCGTCGATCCGTACCACTGTTTCACCTTCTGATTCGTCAGATACCTTTTCGGCAAAAGCAATGTATTCACCAATCTCTGCGGTGACATCATTCGGAGCAAACTCTGCCCCGCCGTAGGTGCGACCAACCTCTCCTAACCAGGCCGTTACCTTCATCGCGACCGATGGCGGTAAATGCTCTAATGGTTCTGCATCACCACGACGTAGCGCCTTATCGAGTTCAGTCGCAATCGCTGCATCGCGCGCATCTCGACGGCTTTCATATCCTAACCGACCCGATTCTGCATCCTGACCAGCCGTCAAGGTTTCTGCCACCGTCTCATTCATGGCATCCTTCTCGGTGACACCAGACTCAGGACGGTCACCCATGCCCAGCTCGCTCAGCACTTGATTTGCACGAGCCTGAACATCTCGAGCGTCCTGAGACACACCCGACTCATTGATACGGCGCGCACCTAGCTCATCAAGGTGCGAATCACCATCGACACCCTCGGCCACATGGCGTGGGTCGATACGTGGACCTAGGTCTTCTACCGCAATCATATCATCACTCGCTGGTACTTCGCTGCTACCATACAGGTTATTTACATCATCGGTCGTATACTCGCCCAATGACCACCCCTGATCTTCGGGAGATTTGTTACGGAGTGCAGGATCTTTTTCAGCGGTGTCGCCAGTCATCTTTTTGTTTTTACCTATATAATTCTATATTAGCATAAGTATCATAAAAAGTCAATGCTACTTCACGACACTCGGGTCGTTGCCAAGCTCGTTCAATTTGCGAATCAAACGTTCGGTCGAAAGCTCTGATACATCAATCCCTTGATGCAAGGCAATCATATATCCCTGAATAACGTGCTTGAGGCGTTTAGCATCCTTATTCCAGAACCCATCAATCTGGAAATGATCGGTCGAATTCATCACCCTCGTCGAGATTGTCAGTGAACCGAACAATAGCCCAATATGTGCCGAGACGTTCAGGATGTCCTCGATGCGTAGCGTGACTACCTCATGCGACCACAGTGAATTCCACAGATTGATAGTTACCTTCATTCGGTCAACCGTCACTGTATCAGGAAAGATGTTATAGGGGAGAATCACCGTTTTGGCACCCGCAAGGATCTCTTGTGATTGTTCAACTACTTTATGTATCCGATCAGGATTCTGCTCGTAAAAAGACTTCTCGTTCACAGAGCCCTGAGAGGGCGGCAAAGGCTGGGAGGACTGATCAGTGAAGGCTTCGATGACAGTTGGCTTGACCTCACATGCCTTGGCAGCAGACCTGCCCATCAGGCGGCTTTGACGTAGAAGCACTTCGTAGGCCGTCGGCCTTGATGCCGGGCCATACCCCATCCACCCTTTAGATTGATATAGAGATTCTGAACTACTCATTTCGCCCTCCTCCATATTGTGTACTTCTATTATAGCATACCGGTAGCGGTACTACCATTCATCGCGTTTGTATTTGCGCTTGTGCTGTGGCTGCCAACCACGACGACGATGTTCATGCGGATGATGATGCTGTTCACTGCGATTACCCTTGCGCTCTAGGTCAACGCGAAAATCCCGACCAAGATAGGTCTCTGGTTCGGCGGCGGCCAAAAGTGCCCTCTTATCAGCCGCTTCTAACTGCTGCAGGTTCGTCACCCAGGGTGAGCGCATACGCACATACTGCTGTACTTGACTACGAGTAACATTTGGAACGTTACGATTATACCGCCCCAGGATACGCAGTTCACGATCAACTTTGCCATGCGCCCAATCGGTAAACGCGTCAACAAACTGGTGCTGCGACTGAGATGACGTATCCATCACCGGTTCGACCGTACCTTCTAATACCATCTTGCCAAACCGTACCCGCTGGCGGCGCGCCAGCCCACCTAGTCGTGGATCGTAATACATTTCTGGTTTGCGGGTAGCAAATCGTTCGGGTGAGAGTTCTAAAAGCCATTTTGTATCGACAACCGTCACGTTCTGCAAAAGATGCAGTGTTTCTAGTTCGCCGCCTCGCGTCGGCACCTCTAAATCAAACGGTGTGCCCGATACCAGCCGTGCGCCTCGCACCACTGAACTACTTGATAATTCTCGTTGTTGGTGCGTCGTCACATGTTCATACCGTCCGTGATCATCTACCATCCATAACTGATGAATCTGACCCGCCACAATCGCTCGCATTAGCTGCGCCGCCTCATCCGGAGTAATCGCCGTCATCTCACCCTGCTCGAGACCAAGGTCACGATGTAACCGTTCAACCACTTCCTCGGTCTTATCAATATTCTTGGCAATAATACCCATCACCTCATAGGTATCCGGCAGGATCTGTGGCATCGCCATCAATACGTCATATTGCGCTAACAAATCAGACTGTTTTTGCGTGACATGCGTTTGCCAGCCGATATAATTCGCTCCTCCACGAACAATACCCCCTACCTCTTGAATCGCAATCACTGTCGCCAATTTGGACTGTATTTCAGGTGTATAGTCTTGGGCGGCGACTAGCATACGTGCATAACTTGACTCAACCGGGAACTTTTCCATGGCACGACCAATATTGGTAATCTCACCGCGTGGAGTCAGGGCCCCCAATGCTACTAAGGTATGTTTGGCGCGCTTGATGGCACTATGCGACGGATCATGATAAAAATCCAAGGTCTCGATATCGATACCGATACTAGCGAGGCGCAATGTCAATCGATCAATATGAGTACGCATAATTTCAGGAACTGCGTATTCCGGGCGGTCTTCGAACGGCAGACACAGCATAACGTCATACGGCGCTAAAATGTATTCACCCGGTTTCGTGCGGCCTGCCCGCCCTGCTCGCTGCAGTGAATCCGCCTGTGAAATTTGCGCGATAAATAGCCCTTCAACACCATTTCGCACTTCGGCACGACGCTCGAGGCCACTATCAAGCACCAGATCAATATCATCAATCGTCACACTGGTCTGAGCAATATTCGTCGCCAAGATGATTTTGCCATGCGGATACCCCGCAAAGGCTTTTTGTTGCATTTCGGCCTCTAACTGACTATGGAGAGGAATAATGGGCACGCCTGCCTTTTTAGCCTTTTCCTCGATCGCCTCGGTTACCTTTTGGATCTCGCTTTTGCCCGGTAGAAACGTCAGAATATTGTGGCGCGGTTTCTCTAATTGCTTCATCAATTCGTCAATAACATCCGTACCACGCCGCTTTGTCACCTCGAAATGCCGTCCCGGCACCTTGATGACAGCATCAGTCGCAAAGTACTCTGCCAAAGCCTGCTCGTCGAGGGTCGCGCTCATCACAACTACCTTAAAGGTAGGTTCTTCCTCGGCTCGCCGCTTCGCCCAGGCGACCAACACTTCCATATTCTCATTCCACTCGTGCACTTCGTCGAGTACTAATACCTGCTGACTACTGGTGCCCGACCCTGTTAGTTCTCGTACAAGTTGCAGTCCATCTGTACAGTATAAAATTTTTGTTCGCCCGCTATCGTCACGCTCGTGCGCCGTACGATAGCCAATAATCTCACTGCTGTCCTCGGTGTTACGTTCGGCCCATTCTTCACGAACCCGACGTGCCAAATTACGCGCCGCCAAGATCCTCGGTTGGGTGACAATTACCCGGGTATAGCCATATTCTGCCAGATATTGCGGCACCTGGGTGCTTTTACCCGCCCCTGTTTCAGCTGTAATAATCACGACCTGATTCTCATCTACCGCTTTGCAGATTTTATTCCTAAAATCAAGCGTTGGCAGCTGATTAAATATCTTTATGCTTTTCCCCATTTCCCTCATTATAGCACTAGGAGCCAAGCGAAAAGACTGTTTACAGACTTTTCTGAGGTGACAATGGGTTACTTTTATGCATTAGTTATCTTTCCTCGCGAGACATCAAGCAACTTGATATGTCGATAAGATTGCATCGCCGATCGCATTGCCATAGGCAGCAGCACGGCGATGATCATTTGGCGCACTTTGCTGGTTAACAGTATGAACTACCGAGTGCATAACATCAGTGCCACGCCCAAAGATTGCACGGCCCAATTGCGTATGTACCCGACGTCCCTGCCCAAACAAAACCCTTGCACGTGCATGTGTCCAGGTGTAATAGGTATCACCGCTAGGGTCTTGAAACTCGTTATCGCCTGCTGGTTTGCATGCGGCTAGTAATGATCGCCATTCTTTCATTTCACGCAAAATCCCATCCTCATCAAGTGGTGGTATATCGGCAATCGCCACAGTATCTAGCCAGCGTGCGTATTGGCGAGATACCAGCCAAAGGTTCGTCAACGCCTGTGCCATATCACCATCGGTCTGGCGAAGAGCAATCGCAAGCTGCTGCGCATAATCAAGCGGCCTCCCTTGCTGTTGATCTACTAGTTCCTGAAAGTCATCTTTCAGTTGCTGCATCGTTTCGTAGCTAATTGCATAGTCACCAGCGGCCTGTTGGTGAGGAAAATGATCCACGAACTGCATCATATGGCTGGCATCGACTAAAGCTTCTGCGAGCGTTGGCTCGCGTAAGGTCTCGTGGGATGACTCGTCACGCGCCACTCCGGCAACCCTCTGCATAATCACGTCGATCGGTGGCTGCAGCGGCTGCTCAGCAGACTCCTCCTCCATTACGCGATGATAGTCTGGATGATCTGGTGTCACAAACAAAGTATAGACGCTCATAGCCACAGAGCCGACCACCTGTCGAGTATGTGTGGGCCACTGACCCTTAATATCAGGCGTGACTTCGTCGCGTTTTGCTTTACTGAGATTTTCCGTCATAATTTTTATGTATACTAATCTATGTAGTTAATTATAGCATTTTCATGAAAAAAAGTCAATACTACCCTTGCCGATTTAGCACTCCGACCGATATTTCAGTCTGGGTCACCCTTCGAGGCACTCTACGAGCAGCCCGCACTGTCATCTGGACCCCTCCTCATGAAGACCGCGTCCTCCATCGCACTGTGGCCGATAATCTTGCAACACATCATCAACCCCTTGCGATACCCCTAACGCAGGCTGACCGCTCTATTACCCGAATTGTCGCAGCTCAGACTGCCCACTGGACTCGACTGACCACCAAGGAACGCATGGGGATTTTTGCCGTCTTAATGCAATTTACGATGTACCTTCCTACCATCCAGTCCTACTTTCGTGCCGAGTACCGAGATGTCGAGCAGCTTTATCGTCAGATTACGACTAAAGGATCATCTAAACCGGTGGACTTCGATGGTCAATTAGTAGAGGCGTTACGTATTGCACCATCTCTTGAAGAAGCGTTATGGCTCTTACTTGTCACTAGTCGCCAGTATGCACGCTGGTACGACGACGGAGCAATCGCAGGTATGCCGAAATTATCGCGTCATGAGATAATAACCCGTATGGAAACCTGGAACCGATCAATTGTGGCCCTCAAACAATGGTCGGGTGACGCCTCGCACCCCCAAGACTCAGCAGGCGACGCGTATTATGTATGGACCCACGCTATCGCAAAAGTAGTGTTTGGACCTATGGCATCTCCTCATTCAATTGATGCACTGTTTTATCGTACAGCACTTCATATAGGCACATGGCTTAACCACTCTATTGCCCACAAAATATCACCTCAGAGTATCAGCAGTGACCATACGATAGCGGCCCGTTACGGAAATCGTATCGGCACCATTATTGCGAATAGATCAAAAGTAGCCTAGAAACTATGCGGTATCATAAACACAAAAACGTAATTACACCCCTGTGACAGGGCCCCTAACGACCGCCAAAGCTTCCACCGCCACCGCCGCCACCCGAAAAACCACCGCCGCTTGAAAAGCCGCTTCCACTCGAACTAGAGCTGGAAGGAGGCGTAAATGAGGCCGAGGCCGTATGAGAAAAGTTGGCAATAGCACTCCCTAACATAGCCGCATTGAATGCGCCTCCTGTGCCTTGATACCAATCCGGTGTGGATGTCTGATCGGCATAGGCAATCTCCAAGGTTTTGGCCCAGTCCTTCTCAATACCAAAGAGAACGGCGTACGGCAACACTCGTTCATAAAGCCGAACGACCTGTGCCGTATCATCAGTATTAATGGGAGTCTTTTGGGCACCTTGTGGACTCTGCAAGATACGCAAACGCTCTTCTTCACCTACTTTCATATACATCTCAAGGCCTTCAAGATACTCCTTCAGCTCGGCGCCTTTTTGTGTCAATGGGTCCTTAAGCGTCGTAATGAGCGCAAGACCGATGAACATGATTGGCCATGTGATGAATGGAACGAAGAACAACGTCAGAAGCGAATCTTCCAGCATGCCATTACCTGATGCGAATACAAGCACAAACAGCGAGCCAAACGGTACCATAGCCCCAAGAATAAGCAACGCCGAGGCTGTCTTCTTAGGTCGCTTGCTGCCTGCAGGTGAGTGGCGATAGCCTTTTGCGAGGAGCCCCGCCTTAGCTGTTTTATCACGTGCGGCACGTAACAAAGCGCCGACGGTATAATCTGTCGATGACAATGTATAGGTGGCGCCAACCTCCAACCCCGTCGTCGCCTGCATCACTGCCCTATCATCTTCACTAAGATCATCGATTGATACTGCCTCGAGGCTATACTCTGATTTGCGCAGGAATGACCCTGGTCGCTCGATAATACGTAATTTATGGCGTACAGCCAGATCAATCAGCTGTGCTGGAATTGCGGCCTGCATTTTGCCTTTGATGCCACTGGCCTCAAATACTGATACCCCTGGTGGTGGCAAATACTCTGGTACGATAACTCCTCGTCCCTTCGCCTCAAATCGACGCGATACCCGTATGCGCACCGCCCAAATCAGGCCAATAACAGAAGTTACCAGTGAAGCTATAGGTAAACCGAACTGTTTGAGTAGCTCCATCGTACTAACCCGATAGGCCGCAAAACTCTCCGCCTTAAACTCCATTACAATGGTCACGTTCTGATAGGCGCCAATTTCACCGAGAGACATAAAGGTAACTGTCGACCCGTCTTGACTAACCTGACACTGCGTCGTTGACCCCTGTGTACCCTCATAACATACAGTTTTACCGGTAAAGAGATCCTGCACCGAAGCATCAAGATGGACAACAGCCTTTACTGACCCAAATGGCTGCGAAGAGCCCGTACCGACCGTATCCCAGTAAAATTCCTGATGATTACCAAAATCCTTCGTCACATCACGCAAGGTATAGGTTAATTCATACGTCTGATTACCGCGCACGTACTCATCATCGCCCGTCTCTACTACCCAATGATCGTTTCGCTGGTACTGATCGTAGATCGGCTCGGTGGCACCATTACGTTTTAGCGACACGACCTTCACCGATACCGGGTGCCCATCGTAACTCTTCGGAATAGCCCGCACCACGCCCTTGTTTTGATCAAAGTCAGGAAATTCAGCCGTAAATGTCTCTACAACCCGCATCGTCGCACGGCCTTCATCATCACGAGACAGATGATAATGACCTTCGAAATCCTTGAACGTAAAGTCATTGACCCCCGCCTGCACAATTTGTGGCGCGAACACTGCCCCTGCTCCCACCATCACCAGTCCCGCTACCAAAAGAATGAGTCGTTTCATATGTCTATCGTATCAAAAATTGGTACAATATGTAGTAATGATACGACGTGGTGTGGTGGCGATTATCTTTATAGGACTAGCGAGCATTGGTATGGCGCTGGCAGTCCAGGCAGATGATGGTGCTCGTCTTATTTCTGTCTACGACCAAGGGAATGACCATCGCTTTCTGACCAAGGAAAAAACAATTGGCGCCGCCCTCCAAGCGGCCGGCATTGCTATCGACGAACGCGACAGCGTCGAGCCCTCGCTCGATGAAGAGCTAGTTGCCTCAACCTATCAGGTGAATATCTATCGGGTACGGCCTATTATTGTGGTCGACGGCAAGGTTCGTCTGAAGGTCCTTTCAGCACGTCAAACGGCCGCACATATCGCCAAAGACGCCGGCGTCACCCTTTACGATGAGGATCGGACAGATTTCTCACTTGCGACCGATATTCACAGTGATGGCGCAGGTCAGATCCTCACCATCACACGAGCTCTTCCTCTGACGCTCGACCTCTATGGCAAAAAGACTCTTGTGCGCACCCAGGCAACGACAATCAAGGCCCTCCTGCAAGAGAAACAGCTCAGTCTCGGCCCACTCGACAACATATCACTGCCTCTCACTAGCCCTATCCATGAAGGTATGGAAGTCCGCATCTGGCGAGAAGGCGTTCAGACATTGAGTGTTGAGGAAGCCATCGCTCCACCGACCCGTTTGATTTACGATATTAATCGTCCACTTGGATACCGGGCAGCTCAGAATGAAGGCAAACCTGGTCAGCGCACGATCACCTACCAGATAGAGATCCGCGAAGGTAAAGAGATATCACGTACCCAGATTTCTGCCATTACTAATAATGAACCTCAGGAAAGAACCGAAGTGATTGGCCTCAAAAACGACGGTCAAGGCCTGACAGTCAATAAAGGGGCGCAGTATTTTACTGACAGCCGCGGCATTTCACACCGTGAGACGTATTACGACCTCCCAATGGGCGTGGTGATGGGTGCATGCGGCCAAGGTGGTTATTACACTGTACGCCCCGATGGCGCCAAGGTTGACCGCGACGGCTATATCATTATTGCCGCCAATTATGGCAACTACCCTCGCTGTTCCGTTGTCGAAACCAGTCTTGGTCCCGGCAAAGTCTACGACACCGGTGGCTTTGCCGCGCGACACCCCCACGGGTTCGACCTCGCAACCGACTGGACCAACTACGACGGCAGATGATCGAACTTGCTAGCTATTTTTGATACGCGTGCGCACTTTGTGCTCAATCGTTGAGGCAACTGCGTGACGTTCATTGTCATCATCAATAATGCCCGCCTCCTGCAACGCCTCGGCGATATCTTTGGCCAACTCGTAATCCTGATTTAATCGACGACGAATCGCCTCATTTGTCCGATCAATATCTTTCAGCTCAGCAATGGCGCTTTTTACTTCCTGCGAAATACGCCGAGTGATGCGCATCTGGTACGCACCGTTGACACTGCCAATGACCGCTAGTAACAAAGCAGCAATACCAACACTAAACGTAATAAGTTCAAACACAGCTAGTCCTGCGGAATTAGCATGCAACACCACTAACGATGCGCCGATCATAGCGATCACCGCAATGACCGCAATCGCAACATGAACCACTGCCCTCCCTTTTGTGAACTGTGGCATCGTTTAATTATCCTCTTTGGCTTTTTTGTCGCGCAAAATATCACCATAAATATCAATTGTTGTCTGATCGTATTCGTGACGCAACTGCGGGAACGGGACGCCTTCGCGAGCCGTCACTCCTTCAAATATCCAGAACACTCGCTCGCTGTAGCCAAGGCCACAGGCTGGCGGCATACCGTATTCCAACATTTCGACATAATCGATATCGAGCATCATCGCCTCGTCATCGCCCGCCTCGCGGAGTGCCTGCTGCTCGGTAAAGCGGTTCAATTGGTCAATCGGGTCATTCAACTCGCTGAATAAATTACATAGTTCTGATCCGGCAATTACCACTTGCGCACGCTGCGTGGTTTCAGGACGATCAGGGTTCACCTTTGATAGCGGCGAGATAAACGTCGGTGTATTGACGAGCCAAATCGGACCAGCAACATCTTTGCGGATATTCTTCCAGAGTTTATCAATACCCCGTGACAGGTTCTCAGTTTGCTCTACCTCAAGATTATTGTCTTTAAGAGCTGCCTTTACCTGATCAAGGGTGCAGTCAAACGGATTAATGCCATATCGTTTCTCGATCGTCTCTGCATAATCCCAACGCTCCCAGTCACCACTAAGGTCAACCTCAAATCGACCGAGGGTAAATTGTAATGTCCCGAATGTTTCTTTGAGGATGTATTTAAACAAATCCTCTTGGAATTTGATACCTTGCTCCCAATCAGCGTACGCCCAATACCACTCCATCGCAATGTGCTCAGGCAGGTGTTCGTCACTGTAATTCTCATTCCTGAACCGTGGCCCGAGGTCGTAGACTTTTTCAAAGCCAGCACCAAGAAGACGCTTTAGCGGTAACTCATGACTAATGCGCAGATAAAACAGCTCGTCATCAAGTGCATCCATATGCGTGACGAATGGATTGGCATCGGCACCGCCGGTCGTGTGTTCAAGCACTGGAATATTCACTTCGGTAAAGCCGTTTTGGTTCAAGAAGTCCCTCGTTGCCTGCCAAAACTTGCTGCGACGAATAAAGCGCTCGCGCACGTCAGTATTCACATTCATGTCGACATACCGGCGACGAAAACGTTCTTCTTTATTGGTCAGTTCGGTTGGCATCGGACGCAAGGCTTTAGTCAAAAGACGTAGTTCACTCACTCCGACTGATTTTTCACCAGTTTTCGTCGTAATAACTTCACCTTTCGCCTCAATAAAATCACCGGTATCGAGTAGCGCAATTTGTTTCAATCCGACAATACCGCTCGCCGCATCAGTTTCGGCTACTGCACCGTCGCGCAAGAAAAGCTGCACCAAACCACTGGCATCTTTGACAACAATAAATGCAAGCTTACCAAACTTGCGAAGACCGGTAATACGCCCAGCAACGGTGACCGTCTGGCCTTCTAGTTGGTCATAGTGCGTTGCAATATCACCCGCCCCGTGTGTACGGTGGCTGGTTGCTGGATAGGGATCAAACCCTAAATCGCGTAGTTCTTGTAGCTTACGCAGTCGCTCGTTTCGATAATCTTGTAGTGTCGCCATATCTGTTACAGTATAGCATATTAGGATTCGCCCGTTTTACGTTTCTTTGAGGCACGTCTGACTACACCTTTCATTGCAACGACCGATCCAGCAACAAAGCTAGCACCCAATAGGTCATTCACACCCTGTTCGTCAGGACGCCATCCATCTTTGCCGTAAATAAATACCCGCTGAGTGATTCCTTGATCGCGTTCAGTGTGGCCATGACCCTTTGTGGGGCCGCGCATATCACGCCAAAACTGGCCCCAAGAGTAAGATTCACTTCTGTCTTCAGACATCTTGGCCCCTTCGGCATAGACTTTTGGCGCCAACATAGCCCCACTAATCACCGCCAGCGCAAGACCACCAACCCTTCGACGCGTCCAGAATTTCTCCGGTTTGTCGTTGTCAGATTCATTTATTTCGGGTTTTTGTGGTGTTGGTATGTCTGGATGCGCCATATGTTTTCATAATAACATAAGATTTATTAAAAGTCAATATTGTGCTCTGTGAGCTCACTGAACTACTGAAGGCTTTAGTATAACGGACTTGAAGACTCATGCATAAACAATCTGTTCATCGATGAGACTTCAAGGACTTCCTGCCGGAGGCAGGGTGGGAGGACGCATTGCATCCTCTAGAAACCACCCCGCCTCACGGCGATACACTTTGGCCGATGTTACTCAACCCCGGGAGCATCACCCCTGCAGTTTACCTTCAGTAGTTGCCCGCCGCCCCCTGGGCGTAGGCCTCCACCTCCTCAAGACTGAGGCCGTACGAAACAGCCTCCGGCCTGAGGTAGATGATGACACAGTCTTCCGACTCGAAGACCGTGCCCAGCTCGGCCCGCATCCTCGCCGGCGGGATCTGATGAGGGGCCCGCCAAGACAAGGCGAGCGCACCGTGTGCGCCCGGCAATGCCAAGTCGCGGTCATCGACCCCCCAATCGGGGTCGACCTCGACCGCGTACAGCGTGGCCTGCCAACGGCCTTCGTCCCGCTCCTCATCCGACCTGACTGTCCACACCCCGTCGGGGGTGGAGAAACACATCGGGACGTAGGGCGAGTAGGCCGTGATGCCCTCCCAGACTGCCCTCATGAGCTCCTCGGGACTGCCCATGGCGTCGAGCCAGGGCGCCCACTCGGGTAGCTGCATGGTGCCCTGTTGACACCTTAGGGCATTGTCCACTTCGGCCACGAAGGCGCGGACGCGAGCGTCCTTTGCCTCAATGACGGCCTGGGCGAACAACTCTTCCTGCCACGTATGCAGATCAGCCCAGAAATCTTCGCTGGCGATGATCTGGGTGGTGTAGCTGGTGGTGAGAGACACGGTCGTCTCCTCCTTCTAGGGTTAAAACCCTTCTTGTGGATAGAAAAGAGTACACGACCATGGTCCGTCGAGTACTCCTCAGTAACAACTTTTGACAAGCAGTCAATGAGGAGTACTCGATCCTACTGATAGACAAACTGTAAAGTTACTTGTTAGCCATCGCTAACTAATTTAATTATAACACAACCATTATTATTTGTCAATCATCTAAAAAGAGCACCTCTTATGGATGCTCTTTTCGTATATCATAGTACCGTTATCCGATAGTGACGATTTCGTAGGTGACTTCACCCTTTGGTGTGGCAATGACGGCGCTTTCACCGACCTTTTTGCCGAACAGTGCTGCACCGATAGGTGATTCGTTGCTGACCTTGCCCTCTAGTGGGTTGGCTTCAACAGGACCAACAACTGTGTAAGTCACTGATTTTTTGCCTGTCTTGAGCTCGACAACACTGCCGAGTCCGACCTTGGTCTTGCTGCCGCCCTTGATAAGCTCGGCATTCATGAGGATATCCTCGATTTCAGCAATGCGGCTTTCAACTAGCCCCTGCTCTTCGCGAGCAGCATCGTATTCGGCGTTCTCTGACAAATCGCCATAGTCGCGTGCCTCGGCAATCTTGTCGGCAATATCGCCACGACGCGCCTTCAGCTGCGTGAGTTCTGCCTCTAACTCCCCTTTTCCTTCTGCGGTGATCTGAAACTGTTTCTTCATCACATTAACTCCTTTTCCATAATAAATGGTGCTACCGTTAGCACCTGATACGCTATATGTAGTGTAAACCCCCACAAGATCGTTTACATTGTACTATAGTGTATCAAGCAGTTCAGCACGTGTCAATAGACGTGTTTCACCACTGGCGCGGACAGTCAGTTCGTACTTTTCCTCAGCGATGAGACGGTCGCTCACCGTTAAACGATACGGGATACCCATCAGTTCGGCATCAGCAAACTTTGTGCCCGGGCGTTCATTGCGATCATCATATAGTACTTCAACACCTTTGGCACGCAGTTCTTCATATAGCTTGTCTGCTTCGGTCACCCCCTGATCGCCAATTGATACCAGATATACCTTATATGGGGCAATTGCCTCTGGCCACACCAGCCCCTTGTCGTCGCTCGTCTTTTCGGCGATGACACCCATGGCGCGAGTCACACCAATACCATACGAACCGATGTAGAGCGAGTGTTTGTTGCCATCTTCACCGGTATAATACAGCCCCATCTCGTCAGTTTTTTGCGTGCCAAAGTTAAAGATATTGCCAGTTTCGGCCGTCTTAACTGGCTCTAATTCGTCACGAGCAATACCGAGCTCTGTCACAGCGTCATCGATGACTTCTTCATTAATGGCAATATTCTTCTCGCGGTGCAGATAAATAACGTCTTCACCCGCCTCGCATACTGTTTGGAACTCATGGCTGAATTTCGTAAATGCACCACCACTCGCGAATGTCACGTAGGTATCTTCGCCAATGCCAAGACGATCATAAACACGTTTGTAGGCCTCAATTGCCTTTTCGTAATACGCATCAAGATCCTCTTTAGTGGCGTGAAAACTGTACATATCTTTCATGACAAACTCGCGACCACGCATAATGCCACTTTTGGCGCGCAGTTCGTTGCGGAGCTTAGTTTGGAATTGGTATAAACTGACCGGGAGGTCTTTGTAGCTCTGCACGTATTGCTTCATCATTTCGACAATCGGTTCTTCGTGGCTCCAACCAAGCCCTAATTCAGTCTCGTCCTTGAGTTTTGTCTTGAACCAAATATCAACCACTTCGTCATCCCAGCGACCAGTCTTTTCCCAAACATCCTTGCGCTGCAGACCCGTCATGATAAGCTCGTTAGAGTCAATGGTGTCCATTTCTTCGCGAACAATTTGCTTGATTTTCTCAACAACACGCAGACCAAGCGGCAGGTACGCATACACCCCAGCCATCTCTTTATAGACAAAGCCAGCACGAATCAACAGTTGTGCATTCTTGGCCACTTCGTCGGCTGGTGCAGTTTTACTGGTACGGGTGAATAATTTGGTTACTCGCATGCGATAGACTCCTTATTGCAATGATTGAATGAGATAGGGGTTGACGAACAGGAAGTAGTACGCGATCCCGTTCTTCAGCATATGTAACATAATTGAAGGCCACAGGCTCCCTGTTATGTCTCTTAGTATACAGAGAAAGACGCTCAGCACAAAGGTATCGATCGCAACATTCCATTGGCCGTGCGCTAGGCCAAACAATATACTGGTGACGATAATCGCTATCCAGCGCGGTGAGTACTTTTTGAGCTTGCCATACAGATAGCCACGAAAGAGCGTTTCCTCGGCGATAGGCGCCACGATGACAAGTGTAAAGAAGGCAAGGAGATAGTCCTGCCGCAAGACTAACTGTTCAAACCCAACATCCTGCGCCTGCCCAGCATCAAACCCAGGAACAAGGAGTGTAATAAGATAGGTTACTAACCCGCTCGTAATGAAATAAACGATCAGCCCTGCTGGCGCCAGCCCTAACTCCGCCCAGGTTGGCAGACGATGCAAGCCAACATCTTGCTTGGTAGTGCGCTGCTGCTTTACTACCCAAGGACCACCGATGACGATCACCAGCGCCGTCACATAGACGACCGCTGCAAGCACTGTATTAAATATCGTTTCGTTAACCAGGCTAAAATCAACGCCCATTTGTTGCAATGCCCATAATACCCCGACAACGAGGAACTGCGCCCCATAAAATCCGATAGCCGTCCAGAGGGCAAAGGCGACGACAATCAAGGCGCCTCTCTTGTATTGAGATTTGGCTGGTTTGTGTGGAGGTGTTTTCTCTACCATAGCTTTACCACATCTGAAATCGTTATGACAATAATCAGCCCGAACAGTACCAGAAATCCTATCCCTTGAATCGTCTCTTCGCGTTCTTTGGTCAGCTTCTTCTTCAGGAGTCTGAATACCACCATCGTCCACCAGCGTCCGCCATCAAGCGCCGGAATCGGCAGCGCATTCATGACCGCGAGCGTCAACGACACGACTGCCGTGAGTAGCAACACCTGTACCGGACCTTGTTGTTGTGCTGAAGGGAAAATCACTCCCAAGATGCCAACCGGTCCCGCCACGCTGTTGCTCACCGCCTCAAGATCGCGACCTGCCTGCTGCCTCACTGCCTCGTCACCACTGAACTGCCGAACAACACCGCTCGCTAGTTTACCCAGCAGTCCGCCCAGACCTTGAATTGTCTCCCAGCTAAGTTGACCGGTTGTTGCGATGCCAACGATTGGCGCTGACCAGGTAGCGTGAATTGTCTCACTCTGACCTATCGAAGCGCCAAAGGCACCTTTCGCCGTATTTGTCCCTAATGTCACCGGCACCGTATGGCGAGCGTCTTGTCGTTCATAGGTGATATCGACTGTTTTACCAACCGACCGCTTGGTGATAGCAATAAAGTCTGCGCTTGTTGCTACAGGTGCACCTTCAACAGCAACAATCTGATCACCTTTTTCAAATCCAGCATGTGCCGCCGCACTGTCCTCGACAATTTGCGTCAAGGTAATCGCACTGCGGTCAATACGACTATCCGCCGGCACGGCAAACTGATTCGGGATAATCTTTGGCAGCCCTACCCAAGCAAGAATCGTAAAGAGAATGGCCGCCACCAGCCAGTTCATTACGACACCAGCCAGCAATATTTTTGTCTTTTGCCAAAACGAAGCTGCCCCGTACGTCCCCTTGCCTGTCGCGGCGTCATGCTCGCCCTTTAGTTTGACGAATCCTCCCAAAGGAAGCCAGTTCAATGAAAAGATGATGCCATTCTTCAGCTTGCGTTTCCATGCCTGAGGAGGAAACCCAATGCCAAATTCCTCGACCACCACACCATTTCGACGTGCCACGATTGCATGCCCTAACTCGTGCACGACGATCAAGATCACCAGTACAATTAGCCCCGTTATAATACCGAGAATCAACATTCCTCCCCCTTATTTATCCGCCAAATCGCCGGTGGCGATTTGCATATTCTTCCAGTATAGCGCTTACGTCTTCCTTTGTCATCTCTGGCCAAAACTTTTCAAGGAATAGAAATTCGCTGTAGGCACTGCGCCATAACATGAAATCGCTCAGACGCTGCTCTCCACTAGTGCGGACAATCAAGTCGCAAGGTGGGATATCCGGATGATCCAAAGCACCCGCGAATGATTCAAGCGTCACCTCAGCAGCCGACACGCCATCTTCGATCAATCGCCGAGCAGCCCGTACAATCTCTTCTTGCCCGCCGTAGTTGAAACACATGGCGAGTGTCGCTCGGGTGCCTCCCCGACTGACCTCTTCGGTCTTGTCAATCATTTCAGAGATATCGGCTGGCAAACGATTACGCGAGCCCATGACCACGACTTTATAATCGTCTTTCACTAGTTGCTTGATGTCACTTTTAAATGCCCGTCGTACGAGTGACATTATCCCCGTAATCTCCTCTTCAGCGCGACTCCAGTTCTGTGTCGAAAACGAATAAAAAGAGATGTACTGCACGCCAGCGTCAGCCAGGGCGGCAATAACATCCTTGAGGGCATTATACCCCGCAAGATGACCCTCATAGGTGGGTAAACCGTGCTGCTTTGCCCACCGACGATTGCCATCCAAAATAAGACCAACATGCCGAGGAACCAATTGCTCTGTCGCCATTTCCTATATACTCCTTTCAATTGAAAACTCTACGAGATCTCTTAGCAGATTACCATGGTTCTTACTCCATACCGTACTACTCATCGCAGATTCGATCGCTTGGTCGGCCGCCTCGCGACCTTGCTGACGGGCATGCGTGACTGCACCGGTAGACTCAAGCAGTCGTTGCATTTCACTGAGGTCAGCTGCATCGGCATCTGCTTTGCCAAGGAGCCGTTCAAGCGTCATCCGCCCCGTGTCATCCGCGACCGAATAGGCGCAATGCATCAACAGGGTATATTTGCCCTCCCTGAGATCATCAAGATTGGACTTGCCTGTCTGATCAGGATCACCAAACATCCCGAGGAGATCATCGCCTAACTGAAAGGCGACGCCCGCTGGAACACCAAAGGCTTCAGCGGCAGCCCTGCCCTCATCTTGCTTGCCAGCAAGCGATAGACCGAGCGTTAACGGATTGACAAACGAATAGTAACTGGTCTTTTGTTGATAGCGCCGCATGATGTCATCAAATGTTGGCTGACGAGCGGGCGACTGTGACATGTCGTCAAACTGCCCCAGGTTCGTCGTGATAATATCAGCTTGCAGCCAGCCCAGTGCTCTCGTCACATGTTGCGGAGGCACGTCAAGCTGGCTAATTGCGTGATTGGCAATAGCATAGGCAATGTCAGCAAACAAAATCGTCGCCATTTCGGCCTCGCGTAGCGATACCCGCGCACTGTCTTGATAGGCACGGTGAAGCGCTGGCTGGCCACGTCTCGTAGGGGATTCGTCCATGACGTCATCAATCATCAGCAAGTGTGCCTGGATCACCTCCAGTGCCGCTGCTGCACGTAACCCCACTTCATTTAGCTCGGTCCCCGTCAGGTCATCATAGAGCGATGCGACCAAGGCGCCCCTGATCCTCTTGCCTGGGCGGGCAATATATTCTTCCAAAAGCTGACGCCCCTCATGCGCTGCAGTCGACAAGGCAGGCACATCATTAAAGGCCTCGTCGATAATACGTGGCAGCATTGCATCGATAGCAGATCGATACGCCAAGATTTGTTTTGGCAAGCTCGCCATTAGATCTTTAGGATGTCCCGTTCTTTCGCCTTGAACAGCTCATCAATAGTATTGTTCGTCGTCGCCATGACGTCATCAATGGCCTTTTCGGCGCGCTTGGCATCGTCTTCAGAGAATTCCTTGCCATCTTTCATGCGCTTGATCTCTTTGAAGGCATCTTGGCGAATATTACGCAGGGCAATCCGGGCTTCTTCAACTTTTTCACCAGTTTGACGTACCAGCAACTTGCGGCGCTCTTCGGTCAGTGGTGGTACTGGGACACGAACCACACGACCATCATCCGACGGGTTAAATCCAAGACTTTGATCGGCGCGAATCGCCCCGGCAATTGCCTGAATATTGCTTGGGTCAAACGGGCTAATCAATAGCATCTGTGGCTCGGGTGCCGTCACATTTGCCACCTGGTTAAGGGGCATTGTTGATCCGTACGCCTCAACCTGGATGCTATCAAGCATACTGGCATGTGCACGACCAGTACGAACCTTCTTCAGTTCCGCCTCAAAATGCTCGACTGCTGCTTGCATTCTTAGTTCGTATTCATCAGTATCAAACATATTTTCCTCACTAATTAGTTATATCCAGTGTAGCAGATTTTACCCTTCTACCGTAACCTTACCCAAAATCAACCACAAAGCATTGCCATTACAACCAGTTGTCCTATAATAGACTCTACAAAATGAAGAAAAAACACATACATGCCCTTCTTATTGCAACGATAGTCATCTCCGCTAGCCTCATTGTTCCTATCGCTTCCCAAGCAAGTGCCCTTGACTGTGGTATTCTCTCTGAGACGATCTGCAAGTCAGCCGACAATGACGAGGCGAAGACCGTTGCTGATACAGGGGTCTGGAAATTCCTCGTCTTGGCCGTTAATATCTTGGCGGTCGGGGCTGCCATTGCCGCAATTGGTGGAATCGTCTATGGCGCGATTGTTTACACTACTGCAGGTGGCGAACCCTCCCAGGTTAAGAAGGCCCGCACCATCCTTATTAATGTCACTATCGGTATCATTGCTTTTGGTAGTATGTATGCCCTCTTGCAGTGGCTTATGCCCGGAGGAGTCCTCAACGGCGACACCTCGCTCGGCGACCGCTCTCGTACCCAACCTAATGATCCTACTAATCCCTCAAACCCAGACACCCCCTCAAAGCCAACAAATCCAACTGATCCTAAACCTACTACCCCCACCCCTCCCGCAAAAGCCGCAACAGCCTGCTATTGGAACCCAAACCAAGGAAGACCATCAGGAAAGATGTATCACATTCCCCCAGAACCCTCCAAGGTACCCTATGCCTTCGAGAACTCACCTGAAGGTGTCAAGCATGCGGCAAAGAATGGCTACAGCTATATTGACATTGACCTGCAGGTCACGAAGGATGGCGTCATTGTTGCCAGCCACACTGTTGATCCCCTCCAAAAAGATGTCCGTTGGGGCGGCTTTACCGATACCTCTGGTAAATACAAAGCAGGTTCAAAAGTGAAAATCAAAGACATGACATGGGCCGAGGTGAGTAAACTCAAGCACAAGGATGGATACACCATCCACAGGGTTGAAGACATCCTTAAACAAGCCAAAGCGTCTGGAATCGATATTCGTTTTGAATTAAAATCTTCTGTTCACTGGCAAGAAAAACTCCCAGAGCTTGCTGCACTCGTGAATCAATATAAAGTGAAGACACATATCGCCTCTTTTGACACCAAGCCCGGTGCCAAACAGGCCTTAAAACTAGCCAATCAGTTAGGATTTTGGACCCGTAACTTAACTCCAGGTCATAAGGCTTGGGGCCCATCCAAGCTTGATAAAAGTCTATGTAAGAAATTAGAGGGATAGCTCTATGACAAATGAACAACCCAATCCGATGACACCTCCAGAGTGGTTCACCCAAACAAACGTAGCACCACCCACGCCTCCGAAACAACCCCAGCGTAAAGCGGCTCGTATCATCATTGCTGTTATTATTCTTGCTCTTCTTATTGCTAGTGTTGTCCTTATTATTGTTTCCCGGAAAGATTCTTCCTCAAATACGACTACTGCCGAATGTTTTGAGCCAAAAACCTATGGCTACCTTCTAAAGACAATCAACGACAACGCTGCCGAATCTCTCACCTTGGCGGGTGTTGTTTCGGACGAACCTCTCTATATTTATGAGGTATATTTTCAACCTGGAATGACTGACTTTAACCTCGCTATCGCCAGTAACCCTGTTGGATTATTAGAAGCTGTAGGTAAATACTACAAAGAAAATCACCAAGACGTTCCTTTTACCGTCCAGCTTGAATCGTATGACCTTGACAGTAACCTTGCTGGCCGCCGCCTCGATACCGTCAAACAAATCCTCATCAAAGCTGGTTTGAACGAGGACGCCATAAAGATCATCACCCCTCTAGACCAGTCGCGTGAAAGTACCGACACCGAAGAGATAGACGAAGGTGAAGAGTATACCGATTCTGATGTTGATGGACTCCCCGTCTCTGTCTCTATCTTTCCTACCCCAGCAAAAGTTTGCAATCCCTAGCCCTTATTAAAAAATACCGCAGACATTGTCTGCGGTATTTATCATGATAAGCGAATACTTTTTATTCAGTAACGCCTAGTTCGATACGCTTGAACTGGCTGACACGGATGTTCTCGCCGTTCATGGCAATCTGTTGTTTAATGCGCTCACCAACCGTCATACTGTCATCAAGCACAAACACCTGCTCGGCCAATACTTGCTCGGCAAAATGCTTTTTCAGCTGACCTTCGACAATCTTCTCGGCCATCTCAGCAGGCTTGTTCTTCAGCGAATCACTGGCAAGTAGTTCAGCCTTCTTTGCCTCGTAGACATCAGCTGGAACATCTTCCATCGTTGGGTATACGGGGCTCATAGCGGCAATCTGCATAGCCATCTGATGAGCAAATTCACGAAATTCAGGAAGACGGGCCACGAAATCGGTTTCGCAGTTTACTTCTACGACCACGCCAATGCGATCACTGTGAACATAGCTGTCAACGATACCTTCACGGGTCTCGCGATCACCTTTTTTCTCAGCCTTCGTCAGGCCCTTTTTACGGAGTGCTTCGAGCGCCTTGTCAAAGTCACCATTCGCATCAACCAACGCGTTCTTGGCATCGCCAAGACCTAGGCCAGTCAGTTCTTTCAACTTCTTTACATCATCTAGAGATACGCCCATCCTATTTCTCCTCTTTTTTAACAGTACCTTCGTTGATCGCGGCAGACACGTAGTCAAGCAGAATTTGAACACTCTTGATCGCATCATCATTCGCAGGAATCACATAGTCAACGTCATCTGGGTTAGCATTGGTGTCGACGATACCAACCACTGGAATGCCCAATGTCTTCGCTTCGCGGACGGCATTCGCATCAGCAATCACGTCGGTGACAAATAACGCACCTGGCTTGCCGCTTAGTTCTTTGATGCCGCCATACTTGCGGTTGAGTTCATCGATTTCTTCCTGGAAACGCTGCACTTCTAGCTTGTTGTAGCGCTTTTCGAGGTCACCTGATGTCATGCGCTTTTCGAGGTCGCGTAGCTTCTTTAGCTGTGCTGTGATGGTCGCAACGTTCGTCAACATACCACCGATCCAACGCTCAGTCACATATGGCTGGCTGGCAGCCTCTGCACTTGTCTTGACGATGTCTTTGACTTGTTTTTTCGTACCAACGAACAATACCTTCTTGCCACTTGCAGCCACGCTGGTCAAAAACGGCAACGCAACGTCAAGGGATTCTACCGTCTTGGCGAGATCAATAATATGTGCATCCTGACGCTTGCTGTGGATATACGCAGCCATCTTAGGGTGCCAGCGGCTTGTTTTGTGTCCAAAATGAACACCAGCTTCAAACAAAGCTTTAATGTCAGTTTTCACTGCCATGGTTGTTACTCCTTTTTCCTCACCGGCTGGCCTGAGATTTCAGGAGTATCCAGATCGGTTGTGTCGTTATAAATTGTTACCGAGTTATTGTACCAAATATCCGGTATTGACGCAAGATGCATGGTACAATGGATAACGTTTATGCAACTCCTCAGATTTTTTCGTTGGACCATTATTGCTACCATTGCTTCATTGATTATCGCCTATTTCTATGGTGGTTGGGCGGCCCTTTTTACCTGTATCGTTCTCGGTATTCTTGAGGTTTCCTTGTCATTCGACAACGCCGTCTTGAACGCCAGTATCCTCCGCAAAATGAGCCCTTTTTGGCAAAAGATGTTCCTGACTATCGGCATCTTGATTGCCGTCTTTGGTATGCGCCTCGTCTTCCCTCTTTTGATCGTCAGTGTCGTCTCAGGTCTTAGTCCTATTGAGGCGCTGCAGTTAGCACTTGCCAAGGGCGACCCGCACACTCCCGGCACGTACGGCTACATCTTAGCCGAGGCACATCCGGTCATCGCCTCATTCGGCGGTATGTTCTTGCTGCTACTCTTTCTTGATTTTGTTTTTGAAGACCGTGACATCAAATGGCTCTACCACCTCGAGCGCCCGCTGGCTCGAATCGGCCGCCTTAAGACCGTGTCAGTGTTTGTCGCCCTTAGTGCCCTGCTAGGCGTGGCCTTCACGACACCCGATGCCTCTCAGGCAACTATTCTTATCTCCGGCCTCCTGGGCATTATGCTATATATCTTTATCAAAGGCCTTGGAGATCTGTTTCAGCAATACAGTCAAAAGAAAATGGGCAACACCGCCTTGGCTGTGGGCAAAGCCGGGTTCTTTATGTTTCTCTATCTTGAAGTTCTTGATGCTACTCTATCATTTGACGGTGCAATTGGCGCGTTTGCCATCACCCCCGACCCAGTCATTATTGCCCTTGGTCTAGGAGTGATTGGCGCGATGGCCGTACGCTCCCTGACGGTCTTTATGGTACGAAAAGGCACACTTGATGAATTCGTCCATCTTGAACACGGTGCTCACTGGGCAATCGGAGCCCTAGCGATTATCTTGCTTGTCAGTATCTCCGTCCATGTGAACGAAATTATTACTGGCGTTATTGGGCTTGTCTTTATTGGTGCCGCCTTCTATACCAGTACTCTCTATCGTAAAAAATCTGTATAGGAATCTCTGCTGTATCGTCTTGTTCTCCCTATGCTAGAGATCACTTTTCGAGATTAGTCTATCATCTGCCTTATCATCCCGCCTGAATGCTCCGTCGAGCGGAATCTCCGACACCCTGCTGCGTTTTGGTAGTCCAGCATTGTCAACAGAAAATTTTACCGCATCACCGTGAGCATAGGTCATAGACGATTCACTGGACCGACGCGTCGTTGTCGCAGTATCGGTCGCATACGTATCGACGGGCACATGACGTCCCGCCTCACGAGCAATCCTCATTGCCGTTGACACTCCTTTGATACCAGGCTCGGCCTGCGAACATGATTGTATGATGATGCTAGCTCTGCCCGTCTCACGACTCGGCTTTAATCGTTTGAAGAGGCGTTTGAATGTATCGGACTGCGCCACCGGGATGATCGACGGATCTTCGGGAATCCGCCTGTACGCCAAGGCCCCGTCACCCATACCCACAAGCCCTGGCGCGCCATGTCCACCCAAAACCAAGGTTGATACTTTCACGCCGTTTGTCTCCAATAATGCAATTCTCGTGCCAAGCTCCTCGGCATCTTCGGCCATCGAGCTGACCTCAAAGGCGATCATCCTCCCCTTGGCCCCCTCAAGCTCTTTTCCAGCACTCCCAAACGAACCATTCCAGTCTTCCGTACCATCAAAAACCAACAACGAACAATCACCTTCACGCAGGCGGTCAATGACGTTTTGATCACCTTGGATTAGTCCAAGGGTCGTCTCTAACTGATCAATAGTGAAATTACCAAAATTCACAATCCCAGCCTTCTCGGCCAAAATTTGTACCTTCTCGAGTCCTAGTGCTTGTGCTCGTTCGGTAAAGTTTGCAAGCTCTTTCGCCGCATACCATTCATCTATGATGCGAGCGTCCGATTGAACCCTATCAGGAATAGTAATCCGTCCTCTCATCGCATGGATCGCCTTATCGACAAGTTCCGAACTTAGTCCGAGCGTCGTCAGGTGTTCTTTTGAAAAGTTTTTAACAATCGCCATCTTTTCTTCTTCTGTCGACGCATGCTCGGTCTCATTCTCAACAGCCCCGGCAATCAAAAATGCAGGATGATCCCTGACAAACTGAAGCGCCTCATTATCCATCTTGGTACCCAGTGGATACATCGCTGAGAAACTATCCCATGACTCGATTCCATATGCCCTGACGATTGTGCGCGCCACCATCAGATCGCCCTCCTCTGCATGACGCGCCAGCTCGTTCAATGTATACCGGACAGCGCCACCTTCGCTATCCTTTGGTGATCGTACCATAGCCTGCAAGACATCTTCTGGTACGGTGTCGAGGAGCCCCATCGTGAGCTGCCGTTGATATGAGTGGTTGTGATGCTCCACCACCTCGTGACTGTGGCGATCGATTCGTTGTATTGCCTTAAATGCCTCGGACACGAGAGACAAATCGACGGTCTCTATCTCGGCTGTCCGGATTTCGCCTAGGACGTTCAATCGTGACAGAGACAAATTGTCGATTGCCGAAGGGTCCTTTGTGGTGGCGTATCGATGGGTCGCAGCATTGTGCTGCGCTATCAATTCGGCGACGGCTTCTTCCATCCTCTGGGACGGCGTTCGTTCGGCGACGACCGGGACCTCCATACTTTTATCAAATTGCTCCCATCCAGGCTGGTTATGTGCCACTGCAGACCCTTCTTGGTACACAACATTCGGCGTGTCGTGATGGGCAGCGTCGATGGCGCTCATTACCGCTGACGTACTCGCGGGTCCCAGCTCGCGTTCGACCAGTCGCAGCATACGCCCAAGCGATTCAATATCAGCCTCGCCTAAAGCTGCTGCCGTATCGTCAATTGCCATCATTCCAAGCTCTTCGTTTTCAATGACCTCAAGGGCACCCACTTCAAGTGCTTTCTCAGGGTCTATTGGATTAGCCGATACTGAGGCATCATGGATGAGATCAGCAACTGCCTTGTCAACACCGTCGGCAACGGTTTGCGACGTTGCATCGGCAGGCAGCTCTGCCTGAACCGCATCGGTAATCACCTCAAGGCTGGCGGCCGCATCCTCGACCCACCGCTCATGATCATTATCATCTGTCAATTCTTTACGTACAAGTGTCTCAGTCATGATTACATATATTATGGTTATTCTTTTTCAGTATATCACCCCGAGGTCACCGCACCCCACCCTTTGACTTTTACGCAAAGAACAGATATAATGATTCAGATATGAAAAGCAGTATACACCCAACAACCTATCGCCCGGTCGTATTTAGCGACGATGTGGCTGGTTTTGCGTTTCTGACCCAGTCAACCGCACAAACCGACGAAACCATTAAATGGGAAGATGGCAACGAGTACCCTCTCGTGAAGATCCATATCTCATCAGCTTCTCACCCGTTCTTTACTGGTGAAGAGAAGATCATCGACACCGAAGGTCGCGTTGATCGATTTAAGGCACGCGCTGCCGCTGCCGAGGCTCGTAAGGCACAGCTGGCCAACAAAGCCAAGAAAGCCGCCGCCAACAAGGCAAAGAAGACAACCGACGAGAAATAGCGCCCTACAAACAAAGAGATGCGTGCAGACGTATCTCTTTTTTGTTACCATAAAGGAAGAATATGCCAAAAATTGAACTCAACATCGATGAACTGAATGCCGAGAAAGCCGCGCTGGGCGATTTCTTAGCCACCCCTACTGCCTACAACGACCCCGAATTTACCACCAAGAACAAACGGTTCACTGAACTAGAAGGTATCATCGAAAAGGCAACCTTGCGCACCAATCTTGAACGACAGCTCGTCGAAGCGAAGGAACTAGCGACGGGCAGCGATGAGCTGGCGGAGCTTGCAAAAGCAGAGGTGGCTGAAACCGAGCAAAGGCTTGCCACCCTGGAAGACGAGTTGTTCATCATGCTGGCACCAAAGGATCCAAACGATGACAAGAATGTCATTATGGAGATTCGTGCCGGTGCGGGTGGTGACGAAGCAAGCCTCTTTGCCGCCGAGCTTTACCGCATGTACCTCCGTTATTGCGAGGCTCATGACCTGAAAACCGAACAACTTTCCGAAAGCGCTAATGATACTGGTGGCTACAAAGAAGTGGTCTTCCTGATCAAGGGTGATGCACCGTATGCCACCCTAAAATTTGAATCGGGCGTCCACCGCGTTCAACGTGTCCCTGCGACCGAATCACAAGGACGCATTCATACCAGTACCGTCACTGTCGCCGTCCTACCCGAAGCAGAAGAAACCGACATCGAGATCAATGCAAACGATCTTAAGATTGATGTTTATCGTAGTGGTGGCCATGGTGGACAATCAGTTAATACCACCGACAGTGCCGTGCGCATTACCCACCTGCCGACCGGCCTCGTTGTCACCAACCAGGACGAGAAATCACAAATCAAGAACAAAGAAAAGGCTATGAGCGTACTACGTAGTCGTCTCTTACAGCAAAAAATCGACGAGGAACAAGCCAAGCTGATTGCCGAGCGCCGCAGCTTGATCGGTAGTGGTGACCGCAGTGAAAAGATTCGCACCTATAACTTCCCCCAGGACCGCATTACCGATCACCGGATCGGCTATAGCCGCAGTGGTATTCCTCAGGCAATGGATGGACGCATTGACGATATTATCGAGCATCTCCAGGCCTATGAACGTGAGCTAAAAGCTCAGAACGCAAGTAGCTAACCTCTACAAGTGTTTTACTAGCGACTGGGCATGTTGAATCAATCGCGAGTCGCCAGATGACTTTGCATAGCGCTCCATATTGCGCACTGTTCCGGCATGCGCCTTGATATCGGCAACTGTTTTTACTCCTGTCAGTAGTTTTTGCTCCTGGTGATACAGTCCTCGATAACAGTGCTGCACCCATTCACGATCACCTAACCGCTGGAATACCTTTATCGCCTCCTGATACCGCTTAGCGTTATATAACATTGCCGCCTCATGACGGTCAATCATTGATAATAACTCTGTCTTCTTCATGGAATAGCCAGCAAAATCACGCGCCTGACGAAAATCTTGCTGCTTCATAAAATGCAGTGCGCCGTTGTAGGCCGAAATAGCAATCAATTCCTGATCCTTGCTTTGCTTGGCATAATCAAGCGCCTTTTTGTACTGCTGCGACTTCAAAAGATGACTAACGGCGTTTCGATAGGCGATCTCGAGGTTCTTCTTTACTAATTGGCGATTACTGCTTACCACATAGGCAAGCCGCGCTGATTCCAGGAACACTTCGGGATTAATAGCCGATTTTTCAAAGTTAGTATCCGATGTATCGAGGAGGTTAACGCTGACGATCTCGTGAATCGGCGCCGTACGCTGCCCTTCCTTTTGATACCGACAGAAAGTACCGTTTGTCGTCTCGACATCAACACCCTCAAAATGAAGGGCAACATGTCCGGGATACAAGGTGAGTTTTAGATCCGTCACATTGTGTCTCGTTGCAAACAGAAATAGATATAACGTCACAATCTGATTACAATCTCCTTCTAACTTTTCTTTGGTCGGATCACGTAATAACCGCCCAAATGAGCTAGACGCACGATAGGTATACAGACCTCGCCTTGGCGCCAAGTAGCGCTGGATCAAGACGAGATGTCGAAATTGATCGGGATACATACGCAGTTTTGCCGTGTCGATACCCTGCTGGGCAATACGAGCAATCTCGCTCTTTACATCAACTTCTTGCGTAGTGGCAAAGGCCATAAAATCAGTCTGAATAGCCGCAAGGTTATCGTATAGTTGCTTGCGCGTTTTCTTGGTGAGATAGTTATATCCCTTATAGCGATATTCCGTCCAGAGATTGATGACGGCCGTATCCTGCTGTAACAACGCCACGAGTGATTTCTCTAAACGATGTGGACTGGTTTGTTCACTCACTCGCCCGAAGAACTTCCCCACTCGTCGTTCGGCCGGGCCGGTATAACGGGTAAAAAAATAATAGATGGTTTGAAAGAAAGCCATTAGCCTTATTGTAGTATATTCTCGCCCCATTGCCAAATAATAACAGAGGTGAGATAATGAAATCATGACAATTGACGCGTGGTTACAGACAGCAGCTGCTCAACTGGCGGCGGCAGACATTGCTTCAGCACGCCTTGATACCGAGCTCATCCTCGCCCACACCCTACGTAAGGGCCGCACCTGGCTCCATGGACATGGTGACGAGACACTCGACGAACGACAACGCGAAATCGCTAATGCCCGCCTTGATTTGCGGCTCGATCGTGTCCCTATTGCGTATATCATCGGTCACAAGGAATTCTACGGCCGTCGCTTTACTGTCACGACCGCTACGTTGGTTCCACGGCCCGAATCAGAGGCAATTATTGAACTGTTACGCGAACTACCGATAACTCCCGGCAGTAAACTTGTTGATGTCGGTACTGGAACTGGCTGTTTAGGAATCACCGCCAAGCTGGAGTATCCCGACCTAGATGTCACCTTGATTGATGTTGATGCGCATACCTTGGCTGTCGCACGTAGAAACGCCGATCAGCTCGGCGCAGTTGTTACCGATCTCAAAGGGAGTCTCCTCACCTCGTACCCGTACGTTGCTGATATTGTCGTTGCCAATCTCCCCTACGTCGACAAGGAATGGGAGCGCTCGCCCGAGACTAATCACGAACCAGCTCTTGCCTTGTTTGCCGATGACAATGGCCTCCAGCTCATTAAACAGCTGATTGATCAATGCAAAAGCAAGCTACAACCTCAAGGCCACCTCATCCTCGAAGCCGACCGACGCCAGCATCATGCCATTACTCATTACGCTGAGAAACATGGCCTGTTGCACGTGGCGACAGACGGCCTTATTGTGATGTATCAGTCATCATAGGCGGCCAGTTTTGCCGTCAGGGTCGTTTCTTTGCCGTCACGCAGCACCGTTAATTTCACCTCATCACCCGGGCGATATTGGCCAATGATACTCGACATGCTACCGCTCGTGCCGATGACATCACTGTTTACTTTTAGAATGATATCGCCTTCTTTGACACCTGCTTTGTCAGCAGGACCGCCACTGACAACGGATTTTGCGTTACCATCAGATGACACATAGGCACCCTGTTTTGAGGCAAGCCCCTCGGACGACGCCAGTGCCGGCGTAATGTCCTGATAGCGAACCCCGAGGTATGCCCTTGCCACTTTGCCGTTTTCTAATACTTCAGCCAACACGCCTCGGGTCGCGTTGATTGGAATGGCAAATCCAATCCCGTTTGCATCTGTTGCTACCGCCGTATTAATACCAATCACTCGTCCAGACAAGTCAACTAATGGGCCACCCGAGTTACCTGAGTTAATTGCCGCATCCGTCTGAATGAGGTCGGTGAGGCTCTCTGAATTTTGACCATCAGATGACGAAGCAACCAGTGGGCGCCCCATGGCCGAGACAATACCACTTGTCACTGTATTGTCGAACTGTCCGAGAGCATTACCGATCGCGACGACACGTTGACCAATACGCAATTTACCACTATTACCTAGCTCGGCCGCTTTCAGATCAGAGACATCATCGATTTTCACAAACGCAATGTCATTTAACGGATCACTCCCGACCACCTTGACGTTGTCGTACTCCATGCCATCAGAAAGAATGACCGATACCTTTGAAGCGCCATCAATGACATGATTGTTCGTCATGATATATCCATCTTTACTCACAATGACCCCTGTGCCCGCCCCCTGAGCACTATACCCAAGTGGTGAACGTCCCGAGGTTGTTGTGACGATTGACACCACACTTGGCGCCACCTTGGCAGCAACATTGGCGATTGCCTCTTCCTCTGTCGTCACAGTAGTGCTTCCGTCTGCTTCAATCATCTGATTTGCGTTAGTCGGCACTAAGCCCCCAAACGTTACTGCCAGCCAGCCACCGCCGACCCCACTGCCAATACAAAGAAGAGTCAACAGAACAATAAGGCTGACGTATTTTCCCTTGGTTTTATTTTTCTTTGCCCGAGAGTGATCCACCGCAGGAGGCATGACCGTATAGGCTGATGGTTCGGTTGATGGTTGCGTAGGGTTCGAAGGTAATTTTGTATCCATACTTATGCTTAGTATAGCGCATGTCGCCTGAGATATACCTGAGATGAAGGGCCTAGAGAACGCCGATAGGTATGGCGCTAAAGAAAAGAAGTAGCACGGAGATGATACTAACACCGAACAAAATCGGCAGTGCAACGTCAGCTGGTTCGATACGGTCATTTCGTTTGTACGAATCATATATTTTAAAGAGGACAAATGAGGTCACGGCAATAATTAAGGTTGCCTGCGGAATCCGAATATCAATGACTGGCAAAGAATAAGCAATCACCCAGTGATACAGCACCCACCCTAGTTGGGCCATAATCAGCGCATTAAGGAGTGACAGAAACTGCAGGTGGTCCTCTTCATACTGCGTCAAGGCATGTCGAGCAGCAACGTAGCCAACGACGGCTAGTCCCATAATCAACAGCTCGATAGGCCAATTATATGACGAGATAAATAATGCCGTCGTGCCGACAATAACAGCCGTCCATGCCTGTGCAACTACCGAACGCTTCGACGAACGCGGTTTGAGATAAATCAGCCAAGCAACATACAGAATCGTCAGAGCAATTTGCAGCAACAAGCCTTGGCTGCCGATCGTCCCGACGCCGTACAGCAGCACCACCGTACTGATACTCACAATAAAATCGACAAAGTTAGCCTGGATATTGGCGAGCCAATAACGTGGGCGCACCGCAAAAACGCGCCATTTGCTAATCAATACCAAGATAAACGCCGGGAGAGGCGACTCGACAGTCCGAACGATGATCAACACCGCAATAGCCAGCCCCACATTAAGCCCAATATAGACAAGCTCACTCAGGACGGATCGACGCCGAAATGATTTTAGAAACTCCATATACTTTATACTATACCACACACCTCGTCAGGCGCGGACCGTTTCTACTGGCGCACCTCACCAATTACGATCACAAACGAGACGTCATCAGCGACCGCTAGCGGCGGACTAGTTGTTTTGATAGTTGTTAGGTTATATTGCTTCTTTAGTGCTTCGGCCGTGGCAGTGTTTCCCTGGCCTATCTGATAAATCTCTACTGCAGGGTAAGTGCCTTCCGGAGCATTATCGTATGCCGCAATTGCATAGCCCTTTGCCGTCAGCGTATCCGCTTCCTTCTGAGCTACTCCAGGGGTATCAGTCGCATTGAGTACGACGATCGGCGCTGCTTCTCGCGTCACAGGATTACTGCTCGCATGCTTGGCAACATAGGCTTGGATGGCCGTGTAATTAAATCTTCCAGCCACAGGAATGACAGCACTAGCCGTACCTACACTTCCCGTTGTTACCAGTGGTGCATCTTCTTCTACCAAGCTCAGTGAAGTAATGGCGTCGTTTGACATGTCATTCGCTACCGCCATGATGGTCTGGATCTCTTTGGTGTCGATATTGGTACGCAGATTATTACCAAGCGCATTCATAATACTCGTCACTTTGCCAAGATTGGTCAAAGTCCCGACGCTCATCGCCTTTTCACGCAGCGCTTTAATAATTTTTTGCTGATTCTTCTCGCGGTCAAAGTTCCCGGCAGCAAGTCCGTAACCTCCACTAGCATTACGAGCTCTCGAAAGCGCTAAGGCATGCTCACCATCAAGATGTACCGTCTCACCATCTTCGTATTTAACGTAGTGACAGCGATAGCCACACTTCCAGTCAAAGTTACGATCGAGGATGCCCGCCCCTTTTGGATTGGATTCAATCGTGACGTCAACACCTCCAACCGCATCAACCAACTCGGTCACGGCAGTAAAGTTAAGATGCACATAATACTGAATATCAAGTCCGACGATTGCACCGATTTTCTCTCTCAAAGCCGCTGCCCCTGCCTTTTCATCGGCTCCATCATTAGAGTGACAGCTATACACTTCATTCACTTTACCTTGATAACCAGAGAGACAGGCCATACCGAATTCTACCCACAAGTCACGCGGGATGCTGATCATAAACGCATCTTTCGTCGTTTGATTCACACTAACTACCATTAACGAGTCTGTCAGGTTGGCGCCTCCGTGCGTTCCACCTTCATCATCCTCAGCCGTACCAAAAATAATGAAATTACTACGGCCATTCGCGTCTTGTTTCAGAGCTTGCTTTTGCGTTAATCCGAAGATATCACCTTCAAAGACCTTACTTGTCGTCACAAAAGTAACAAACGCCACATACGCCGCCACCCCGATGATTGCAGCTACAATGGCAATAATGGTCCACTTAATGATACGACGTTTCTTTGATGGTGCCTGCTTTCTCTCACGGCGTAAACGACGTTTTTCACGACGACTACGTTTTTGCGGCGGCAATTCCTCGTCGAGTGACTGTAGGGATTCGCGGATGCTCGAACGACCTAATGTTGTCTCTGATGTAGCATCAGCGATATCAGTCACTCTCTTTTCGTCACCCGTATGCAATGTTTGGCGTGCCGGAGCACCCTTAAGAGACTTCTGGTGTTGTTCACCCATTGTGGTAGTAGTTCGTCGGGGGACAAACCCGTCGATAGATGGCCGTCGGTTGCTCATAGTATATATCTACTATACCTGGCTGGGTATATTCTGAAAACTCTAGATTTTATCAACGTATCGTGCTAGTTATGTTTTTCAGATATAAATGTTTTCAAATGCTGTATAGTAGTATGAGTGGAAGCAACTTTTTTTCAGAGACACCCTGTATTCAAAGACGTTATCGGCGTCATTATTTTCATTATTTGCGTTGTTCTTGGAACGTTGTTTATTAATACATTTGTATTTCGCAGCTTTAACGTTGTCGGCCCCAGTATGGAGCAGACTCTCTATACTGGCGACCGCCTGATCGTTAATCGCCTCCCTGTCACGTGGGCGCAGGTACAAAATAAAGACTATGTACCAAAACGTGGGCAAATCATCGTCTTTAAAAATCCTCGCTACAATACAGGTATTGGGGATGAGTATATTGTCAAACGTGTCATTGGCTTCCCAGGTGAACGTGTCACCATTCAGGATGAACATTTTGTCGTCTACAATAGTGAGCATCCCAATGGGTTTAATCCTGACGACAATAATCACGGCGAACCAGGTCCGATCACAAGCGGCGAAGCAGACATCGTCGTGCCCGAAGGAGAATTATTCGTTTCCGGTGATCACCGCGAAGGGAGCTTCTCGTACGACTCACGCAATGGCAATCAAGGACTCGGGACTATTCCCTTTTATGATGTTGTTGGACCCGTTGGCATGAGAATCTTTCCATTCAACGGCTTACGATTCTTCTAGCAAACTTACTGATCGAACACTTTTTTTATTCGATCGAGTTCAGTCTGATCCTTGAACGAAATAACTATTTTGCCTGCCCCACTCGCAGCAACACGAATATCAACAGGAGCATGTAGTCGCTCGCCAATCCTGACGGCGTCGGCAATAACTGAGTCGTTTTGCTTGACGACTCGATGTGTCTTCTCACCCTGCTTTAACTGGGCGACATACCGCTCGACCGCCCTCGCGCTCCATTCCTCGCGAACAATACGTGGCAGAATATCATGAATGAATGCCTCGTCCATACCAACCAGCGGACGCGCCTGACCTTCAGTTATTTTACCCGTCAACAATGCCTGTTGGACTTCTTTCGGTAATTTCAGAAGACGCAAGGTGTTACTTACCGCACTGACCGATTTGTTGCCAACCCGTTCACCAATCTCATCAAGTGTTAAGTTAAATTGGTCGCGTAGTTTGGCATAACCCACAGCCGTCTCGATAGGGCTGAGGTCTCGCCGCTGGATGTTCTCGATTAATGACAGCTCGAGGCGATGTTGATCACTAAGTGTCCGTACGATCGCAGGGATTTTCTCCAAACCCGCAGCGCTTGCTGCCCGGTACCTGCGTTCACCAGCAACAATTCGATAGCCTTTACCGCTCACTGTAACGACAATTGGCTGCAAGATGCCATGTTCGCGTACCGATGCCGTCAAGTCGGCAATTGATGTCTCATCGAAATGTCGTCGAGGCTGATCGGGATCAGCGGCAATGGTATCTAATTTAAGATAGCGCAGTTCTGATACCTGATCGCCTTGAACACTGCTCGCGTCAAACGACTCATCCAATAAATCCGTCGGGATCAATGAGTCAAATGTTCGTCCTAAGCCTTTTTTTGCCATCATGCCTCCCCTACTTTATCCGGTCTATTACTTCATTTGCCAGTGCTTTGTAGGCACGCGCCCCTTTTGAAAAGCGATCATACACACCAATAGGGACACCATGGCTTGGTGCTTCTGCGAGACGAATATTGCGCGGAATCGTTGATTTAAACACCTTACCTGGAAAATGCTTGTGAATCTCGGCAACGACCTGTGAACTGAGCGTCGTACGCGAGTCCACCATCGTTGGCAACACGCCAAGTAGTTCAAGGGTTGGATTGGTTGCCTTGCGGACCAGCTTCATCGTCTCAAGGAGCTGTCCCAACCCTTCTAGCGCATAAAATTCAGCCTGCACTGGTAGCAGCACATAGTGTGCCGCAATAAGACCATTGACCGTCAGCAAGCTAAGGCTTGGTGGACTATCAATGATAATAATATCGTACTCAATCCCACTCTGTTCGATCGCGTGACGGAGGCGGGCAAATCGCTGATCCGCCTGTGCTAGTTCGACCTCAGTATTGGCAAGATGCGGTGTTGTTGGGGCAAGCCACAAATTCTTATGATCAGTTGCGACGACCACTTGGTCGAGGGTGGTACGCTGCGTAATAACATCGACGACTGTCTGCTGCAAACCCTGCTTGTCAATACCAAGTCCACTGGTGGCATTACCCTGAGGATCAAAATCAATCAACAAGGTCCTTTTGCCTAGTTTTGCCAAATAATATGCCAAATTAACAGCGGTCGTTGTTTTACCAACGCCACCCTTTTGATTTGTCACCGAAATAACTGTCGTCACGCTTTGCTATATACCCCTTTTGCTAATCCCTATTGTAGCATGATACCCGTATAGTCTCTACTAAAAAAACCGCCCCGAGGGGCGGTTTTCGTTACTTGATTGATGAGATCTCAATCTTTGAGTATTTTTGGCGATGGCCGTTCTCTTTGTGAACGCGCTTTTTCGCTTTGTAGCGGATCACGCGGATCTTGTCACCCTTTACGAGTTCCTCAACTACCTTTGCTTTGACAGTCACACCTTTGACTACTGGGGTGCCGACAGTGGTTTTATCACCGTCAACAACAAGTAGTGCATCAAGGGTGAGCTCTTTTGTTCCTTCCGGGAGGAGGTCCACCAGGAGGGTCTCTTTTTCAGCGACAACGTACTGCTTGCCACCAACCTTTACGACTGCTTTTGTCATATCATTCCTTTAAATTGTTAATCAATCAAGTGTAGATTGTATCAGATATGCATAGGAAAAGCAAGATTCTATACCACCATATCAAGCGTACTTACTTTGGGGTCATCCCAATCGTCGTCGCCAAAATATGGCCGCACTCTGCATACCACTGGTGTCTGCCGTACCGTCGCTTTTACCGACACATGAAAATCATTCGCCTGTAAATCATCAAATGGTACATCGACCGAGTATACTTCTATATCATGATCCGCCATCAGTTTCACGCGCCACATGACTGGCGTCCGCGAGCGATCATACTTCTCATACAAAGTCTTTAAATGGAGTTCCATCTCCATATCACGCAGCCGAAAAGCTTTCTCTGTCCACTCATCCGAATACGCATATGGTGGTTCTTTATGTGCCGTCTGATCAGGATGAACGAGTTTTTTATCAAATGAAACACCGCTATAGTTTTCAAACTCCTGTAGTGTTCTTTCCATCCCTAATACATCATTGGCTTCACCATTAAACAGACGTTTGAGGAACATATCATTTGATGTCATCATTTCGGCATGGTGTTTTCGTACTGCATCTTCCTCAGCCTTAGGCATATCATCCCAAAACCGTGATGACGTGGGACGATCATATAAATGATAGATCCCTAAAGTATTCGGCGTATAGACCGTATAACCATGACTGAACAACCTCAGAGAATACACCATCTCCTCGCCCGTAAAGCATACTTCTTTCGTATACGGTACATCTTGACAGATACGCCCCTCACCAAAAACAAAGCCACCCGCCACATACATTGCTCGTCGTAAGCCGCCATTGGGTCTACGCGTAACCGCAACTCCTTTAAATATCGGTATCTTGCCATTGCTAAATTTTTTCACTACTAGTTGTGTAGGGCCGTAAGGAAGCCTTTTTTCTCTATCATCCTTGTATTCAAACGGTGACGGATAAGCAGATAACACAGCCTTTTGATTAAGGCAGCTATGCCACTCACTCAACACCTCACTGTCCCACCCATCATCAAATCGCATATGTGAATCGATTTGCATCATAAAATCTTCTTCGACATACAACATATTGCAAAGATGACGAGCGTACCCTACCCCTCGAGATTCTTGCCATGGCATCTCTTTTATCCGAAATCTTGCATCATTTTTATAGCGCTCCAAGTCATGTTGGGTAGCCTCATCCCATTGATGAACAATGCCAAAACGTAACCTATCTGGATGCTTAGCCGCCCCAAGGCACGATTCGATAGTCTTTACCAGCTCATCATCACGATAAGAGGCTATCTGCACAAAGATTGTCTTATGCGCTATGATAGCCTCTTGATCATTCATATTGATTTACTCGTATGACTTATTTGTGGAATTTATTAGCGTGAGCCTCATGCTTTTCATGATCTTCGGTCTTTGCGACCAACAGATCTCTCACCGGCTCGTCTTTGAAATCTTCGGTGAATCCAGCAAGTGCTTGCTTGTACGCCTTACGGCTACGCATCCAATAGGCTACACCGAGCGTCACCAAGGCCACACCCAAGATACCAGCAATGATCTGCGCAGGGCCAGTCGTTGGCAATGCAGCAGGAACACAGTTACCACTCTTATCGATAACCTCGCCATCCTTTGGTACACATGGCTCAGGGTTGCAGCGCTTATCACCCTCTGGGATACCTGGTTTACATTCATTTGGTTGGCATTCCACCGTAATAGTGACGTCAGCATAATCCTGTTTGGTTGACCCGTCAGCTGTAGCATGACCAAAGTTACGCAGTGTATTTTGACCACATTTCAGATCTTTACTCTCACTGGTCACCTTTGCCTTAAAACGCACAAAGGCATTCGATCCAGTCGTGTAATCACCAATTTTGATACCCGTCGTTACCACACCATCTTGGACCGAGCGACCGTCGCCATTAGGATTATTAGCGTTCTTTAGCGTTGTTGACCCTGAGACAAAACTGATACCAGCAGGTAACTTATCGAAGATTTGTACGTCTTTTTGCACTGTATTGCCAATATTCTTGTAGCCAATTTGGTACTCGACAGTATCACCAAGGCTGACAGTGACATTCTTTTGCCATTCAGTTGTACCACTCTTGCGCACCTTTTTCTCAACAGAATGCTGAGGGTTGGTTGGTGCTTGCACGACAACACGGAAAGTGGCAACACCATCATATTTGAAACAACCAGGGATACGACCATCTAATTTATCATAGCCAATTAATGCTCCTTGCGCTGTGACAATACTATCATCGAGCTTTGTCGTATTAGTAAAGATATTATTGCGCCAGACCGCCGAGCCAGTAATATAGGCGAGCTTGAAATCGCTATCACCAGTAAAGGTTGCTTCATCCCACACCTTTTGCGGGTTAGCGTTATCGGCTGATACTTGCCCTGTCACCGTCAGCTTTTTGCCAACCGTACTAGGAACTGCCGCCGTCAGACGCGTGTTTTGAGCGACGAGATTAAGGTTTTCACCAGCATTGTTATGCGCATAGATTCGTACCCAATACTCTTTACCAATCTCAACTTTTAGTTCGTCTTTCCAGCCACCGGCCGAAGTATTTGACGTCTCCTTCACCTGAACGAAGTTACGTTCGTCGCCATGGTTTGGATTATTAGTGATTGAATTAAATGTCACATACGAGGCAGGTTTCTCAATCGTGAAAGTAGTTCGATCACTAGGTCCCCACGCGCCCGATACAATTGACAGCAACGCTACTAAAACAGTCGATACGAGTGCCATTGGCAGTATCCATTTGAGTAACGCAGTGCCAAAGTTATTCGTTGATGTTAGTATTTTTTGTGTTTTCATTTTATTTTATTCTCCTACTTCACCGTCATTAACTGGCTCGTCTTTGGCCACATCAGGGGCATTATTCTCTCGCGCAGCTCGTTCAGCCGCCTTACGAGCTTCTTCGGCTGCGGCAGCACGACGTGCCTCTTCGGCTTTACGAGCTGCCTCAGCAGCTTCGCGCTCTCTGCGATCTTCAATTGCCTGGAGACGCTCCCTCTCAGCCTTTTGTTCGGCAGCGATACGCTGTCGTTCAGCCTCTTGGCGAGCTTCTTCTTGTTTCTGTAGCTCGGCTGCTTTGCGATCGGCTGCCGCCTGACGATCAGCTTCCTCTTGTGAAATACCCCCACCTTGGTCGTGACCACCGTTCTTAATCTTGTCATCAGCTGACTCGTTTGTCGCGTCTTCTGGCTTTGCCTCAAACTTGTCATCGCCATTGCCGTCGTAGTTTTTATTATCATTCTGGGTACTGTCTTCTGGGTTTTTCGGCGCAGGCGTTGGTTGCGTAGGAGTCGTCGGTTCGGTAGGTTGTGTAGGTTCGGTAGGCATAGTAGTAGGCTCCGTTGGTTCAGTTGGCTCAGTAGGTTGTGTAGGCGTGGTAGGCTCTGTTGGTTCAGTAGGAGTCGTTGGCTCCGTTGGCTCGGTTGGAGCCGTTGGTTGCGTGGGTTCAGTCGGCTCAGTGGGCTGTGTAGGCGTGGTAGGTTCAGTTGGCTCGGTTGGGGCTGTTGGAGTTGTCGGCTCTGTTGGCTCAGTTGGTACATGCGGAGGCTGCTCTGGCTCCTTATCAACCGGCACATCTGGATGGGGCTTTTCTGTCAAGAAATTCTTACACTCGCAATTAAAGTAAGACACTTTACCGTCTTCATCAGTAACACGGAGTAGTGACACACCATTCAAGTGCTTTTCAGACTGAACAAGTTCTGTATCCTTCAGGCCATGCTCGCGTGCGCTTTCCATACTAATCGTGTGGCCATGGCTATCAACCGGACGCGCTCCCCAGTTATAAAAGTCACCATGAACATTATCAACAATCTCCACCTTGGCTGCACCACCTTCTAATGATTCTGCAATCATATTGAGGGCTGCGGCACGGGTCGCATCGTCGTGCAGGGCTTGTTCAATTTGCTGTGGCGTCTTACCTCCCAGGCCAAGCTCTTTGATCTGCTCGTCGCTCAGGAATCCGACACTCATCTGTGCTGCGTGGGCAGGATCGGCTTCACCAAGATTCCACATATCATCCATTGCTGTTTCGGTTGAAGTCATATCCATCTTTACGCCCATTGCCCATTGCGATACCTTATCTTTTTCGAGATATTCCGTATAATTGACGTTAATGTCGTCGGCAGTGTACTCACCAGGAACGACCATTTTTAGCTCTGCTTCGCCATTATTCTGTTGATGTCCGTCATGACCCGGACCTTCAGCTTGATTGCCGTCTGTTGAGTGGGGGTGACGCGGATCCAGCGTATCAATATTTTGATCGACGGGTGATGCTTTAGGATCAGATGGTAGTTCGTCAAGTTGTGTTTCCCGTGGGTGCTCCGGTCCAGCACCCGCTGGTGCGCCTCCTGCAGACATATGCTCTATCGTCCCCGTAATGCGCATTGCAGCATACGTAGTGAGTAGGACGACAGGAGTAGACAAAGCTACTGCGCCAAGAATTACCTTGCGCTTGTGCCGTTTGGCGTCAGCATATTGCTCATCTGTTTCAAAATCATCACGATTCACCTTGCGTCGAACCTCTTTTGCAAGGTTCTTTAAGTGATTCCAGCCCGTGTTGCCAATGCTCTTTTGGTAGGCTTTTTCTTTCCTCTTCACCAACCGAGCAACATCCCTGTCGGAGGCGTCCTCACCAAGTTCTGCGCGTGATGACGCCTCGAACCTCTCGAGACGCGGCTCTTTTGTTGCTATCGCCTCCTGATATTGACCGAACATGACATCAGCCGCTTCAGCCTTCGCGCTGCCAAGGTACGCCTGACTTAATCCTAGCATCGCCCCAGCCCTCAAGAACCAATTACGAGTACCTGGTGTCGCTCGATTCTTCTCATCAGATTCACCTTCTTGACGGGCCGGCAGTTGATCTAAGCCTGGGTTAATAGGTTTTTCACCCTCATTGACATCAGCCTCAGCTTCTGTCTTGTCACGCAAGGCTTCAGCCTGAAGATTCAGTGCAACGATTCGGTTGGCAATCTCATCCGCCTCGGCATCCTTACCTTCGGCACGCAGCTGTTCTTCTTGCGCCTGCAGGTTCTTAATTTCACCATCCAAATCGTCTAAAGCCTTCTGATTCAGACTCTCGAATTCACCCAACACTTTTTTAGCACGCTCGTTAAGATCGGCCAGACTAGGGGTCTCACTCTCGGCCACTGCCTCTTCTAATGCGCTAATCTCGACGTTGTAAGACACTATCTTATTATCTAAGGCATCAGCGCCCTCTTCATCACCACTGGCGCGTAGCCTGTCGGACTCTGCACGCATGTTCTCAACTTGCTCTTTCAGGCTTTCAAGGCGTAGTTGATTAAGTTCAGCGGCGGCCTTTTTAGCACGCTCGTTAAGTTCTTCAAGTGACGGTAGTTCAGTTTCTGCAGCACCCGCTTCAGTTGCGTCATCAGTACTTCCTTCTTCTGTAGGTGCAGGTGTCTCAGTTTCTGATTGAGGAGTCTTGACGTTCTTTTCGACAATTGCGCGCAGAGCATCATCGTCAAGATCATCAATCGAATAGGTACCATCATCAATCACTTCACGGCGATATTCTGCCATCTGAGCAGGATCACTAAGATCATAACCCTTTGCAATTTCAGAAAGTCGCTTGTCACGAGCAGCAACCTCCGGGTCTTCTTCTGTTTCAGTCGCTTCTTCAGCGGTCTCTGGCTCTTCCTGGATGCCTTCGGCTAGTTTCTGTAACTCACGTGCGTCTTTTCCAACCGTTGAGATACCAGCAGCCTCAAGCGCAAAGCGGTACTGACCCATCTGTACAGGATCGGTCAAATCATATGCTTTGGCAATCTGCTGAGCTTCCGTCTCTTGCTTTGGCTCCTCAGCAGAAGCTTCAGCGGATTGTTCAGCTTCGGGCTGTGCTGCAGCAGCCTGCTCGACGACGTCAATTGGCGCAGCCTCCTGGCCAGCTACCGCTTCACTTACTCTTGGCCCGACAGGAACCCAAGCAGAGGTACCATCAGCATACTTCACAAAGCGCTCGGTTGGACCGTTCGTTTCCTTACGGACAAGACGTGGTTGGTTAGGCGCTAATTCTTTCTCTTCATTTGGGGTAGCTTCTTCGACCGCAGTACTATCACTAGGACTTGCCTCGTTATCCGAAGGTGTTTGACCAGCGACAGCTTCGGTTACTTCTGGTGCAGCCTCACTTGATGTAACCTCTTGTTCAGCAGGGGTATTATCTGGTGCTTCGGCCACACTACTCACTTCGGTCTGTTCGGTACGCTGGGCGAGCTCTGCCTTTAATCGCTCTACTTCTTCCGAAAGGGCATCCACTCGGCCTTCAAGATCACGAACTCGTCGTTCTGTGTCTTCTCCTTGTTCAACAACCGCCTCAATAACACGCGTCTGAGGATCGGCATCCTGTGTCTCGGGGCTGGCTGGAGCTTCAAACTTACTCTTAAGGAGTGAATTTTCTGTCTGTAGGGCCTCTTGATAGGTCAATACACCATGCTCAACCAATACTTGGCGTGCCTTGGCTGAATCAAAGTTTCCGTTTTCATCCAATGCGTCTGCGATGCTGTAGGTACGAGCAGATTCATCTTCAACAGTTTCAGCTGGTGGTACCAACTGATCAAGTTTATTTTGCAAAAGTGTATTTGGTGTCTCCAGCGCCTCTTTATACGAAACACCGTTCTCGGTCAAAATTTGTCGAGCTCTCTGCGAGTCAAAGTTTCCTTGCTCGTCACGTGCGTCGTACGGATTATAAGTGGTATAGAGTTCATCAGGGCTCTCGTTGCTGGCTGATGCATTAGGAGGTGTTTCGCGCATTGTAATATTCCTTTTTATTTTTACCTACAGCTATATACGCCTATCGTACCACAAGCATTTTCGATAACACAAGACCAATTGTAGTATTATTTACTACTACCTAGCACAACGTTATTGGCATGCAGCCAACCGTCGACACTGCCGCATTCCATGTAGTCACCCTTGACCGTACCGACCGCGATTTTCTTACCACTTGCTACATAGGCATTGATAGCATCAGTCACTTCGTATTCACCCCGCGCCGGGTTGGCAGGTAATGTCCGGGCTAGTTCAAAAATTTCTTTATCAAAGATATAAAAACTAGAGTTGTTTAAATTACTAGGCGCTTCTTCAATCGTTGGTTTTTCAACAATACGCACAAAATTATCTTCGCTATCCTTTTCGATGATGCCAAATTTTGGAATCAGTGCTTCCGGAAGAGGATTTCCAAACAATCCAGCACTCAGGCCGCGTGACTGAACAAGCTCAATCAGATCCGCCGTATTTGATCCGTCGTCTCCTCTATGAAAGAACTGGTCACCCATAATCACCACTGCCGACTCATCCTGATCAATAAACTCACTTGCCAGTCCAACGGGAATACTCGTGCCGTAGCCACCAGTACTGGGCTGCGTGATAAAGTGAATTGACACTCCCTTGAGAGGAGCCACGAGGGGCAGTTTGTCCTCTTTATGGTTCCGTTTCAGGTAATCATTGAGTAAAATATTAGTTCGGTAATAACTCTGCAACTGTGAACTTTGCTCACCGACAATAAAGTAAATATCTTGAATGCCAGCCTTCATAACATCTTGTACGACATAATCAATCACCGGCCTGGTGCCGATCGGTAACATACATTTCTCGATCGCCTTCGTGATGGGCAGCATACGAGTGCCCCATCCTGCTACTGGAATAATTGCTTTGGTAATACTCATACAACCATTGTACCACTACCCCAGAAGAAGACTATAACTGTCCGCCACCATACAAGAGAATGATAAATGCTGCGATCGATAGCAACCCAGTTGCCTTAACTGTGCCGTGATGTTTATACCAGCTTGCCTGACGCTTGCGTGGCAGTTGCTTGCGATAAAACTGTGCCGTAATTGCCACAGTAACGGCAACGAACAACAGGGCGAGGCTTGTGATTGCCGCTGGTGTCAGTGATTGAAGTCCTATACCAATACGTGCGGCGGGCGTCAGAGGAGCATCTACGGCCGCCTTACTTGCAGCGACCGGTGTCGTAAACCCAGCCACCAAAGACTGCTGTCTGACAGCATAGAATGCCACTGTCACCGTCGTAGGTTCACCATTCAGTTGACCAGTTGCTGTCGCAAAACCAACATCTTGATACGCCGCCCCCAGGACATTGTCGCGATGCGAAGACGAATCCATCCATGCCGAGACAACCGAATCAGCTGAAGCAAAATTCTTTGCTAGGTTCTCGCCCGCTTTGCTATAGCTATAGCCGGCTTGTTCTACCCACACCCATGGTTCAGTTCCATCCGGCGCCGAATGTGCCCAATAACCTTTTTGCAGCATATCACGTGCCTTGGCTGCAGCAGCTTCATTTAATTGTGGATCGAGACGCAATGCAGTAAGATGATGCGCTAGTCGTTGATCATTCGTACTGGCCAGGAGTCCTGCCGGTGTAATAACCGTCACCTTTCCCATGACAGAGCCCGTCTGTGTATAATTATAGCCAAATTGCAAACCAACCACGAGCGCAACAAGCGCTAACAACCCGTATCGTCGTATCAAGTGCGGACGATAGTGATTCTGTTTGTGCGGCACCAAGAACAGATGGACCTTGCGTCCCATCCTTTTTAGACGGCGATGCCAAAACTGTGTTTGTTTTTTTCTCATTTGCCACTAGTCTATCATTTCATATACAAAAAAGGAACCTCCCTTCGAGGGAGGTTCCTTTGATGAATAATGCACGCATTAACTGTCTGACGTCGGTTTTGCAACTGATAGCAGGATAATCTGCACCACCAAGATAGCAGCAAATAGCCATGTCCACACATTCACCCATGTCATTGGTGCGGAAACTGTTTCGACAACGAAGAACACAATAGCCGCCGCTGCCGCAGGAATAACCGTCAATACACGAGTACCCGTATGGTTACCCTCACTATTGCGGCGGATCCCAGCCAGAGCTACCACACCAAGCAGTACCACTAGGCCAGCCATGACGGCGTTGATCAGTGACCAACCAGCCTTGGTATCTTCAGTTCCTAGAATGTCAGTCTTGCCAGCCTCTGCATCAGCTGTCGCACCTGCGACATCACCAACACTTTGATTTCCGTCGCCAATAGGCAGCACACCCGTACCGGCGGCACCAGGGTTTGCACCGCTGATAGTTTGTGGCAAGAAGGCAATCGTCGGCGTCGTATCATCTTCATCATTTTCTGTCTGAGTAGGTGTTTCGGCATCCGGATCAGGCTGTTCAGACGTTGGACCACCGGGGTTACCAGGATTAGTTGGATTAGTTGGGCCCGTCGGACCAGTTGGCTGAGCTAGGATGGCAAAATCAGTCGTTGCGACGCTTGATTCATTGCCAGCCCCGTCAACCGCAATCGCACCAGCCGTATAGTCACCCACTGCAAGTTCCGGTGAAACCGTCCATGACCAATTACCATCTACATCGCTCGTCACCACCGCAACTTCTGTACCATTAAGGGAGATTTTGACGTTTCCACCCTTCTCACTTGTAACACCAGAGATGATTGGTGCGGTGTTAGTACTGTCAGCAATTGAGTCAATCGCTACCGTTGGAGCCGTCATATCAATCGTCATGGTATGCAATGTTGAGTGAGTATAGTTCGGATCGTCACTACGATTACCAGCCTTATCGGTCACAACATATCGGATCTGGTATGCACCTTCTGTGATAACGATCGGGTTTTTATCAACGGTGTTATCCTTAGCCTCAGATAAATCGAAGTTATTGGTGCCATATACATAATAGAATGTGCCGTTTGGAGCCTTAATCTCGAACCAGTGCGAATTAACACCGCTAAGCGTATCAGATGCAATACCCTCGATATGTGGGTTGCTACTATTTGTCAGCGCGGGGGCATTAATAGCTGCCGTTGGTGCGACCTTGTCGATCCAATCGATAGCAACAGTCACACTGCCTGTGTTACCCGCAAGATCTTCGAGAGTAACATTCTGGACAGCATTTACTGGGTATACTTTTTTGTATACAGTATCGCTCACCTTTAACCATGTTCCCGGTAATGCAGACTGCTTGATCGGCTCACTGGCCGTCAGCGTAACGGTGACGCTATTCTTTGTCCAGGCTGGACCATTTGGTGAGTAAGAAAGTGTCGCTGTTGGAGCGGTATGGTCGATAATAAACTTGCTGGTCTTTGTGGCTGATAGGTTGCCTGCCATGTCTAGCGCGTTGTAACGAATCGTGTAGGTACCGTCACCAAGACCTGCTGTCGCACAGTCAAGAAGATATTCATTCGTTTCAGCAGGCGTTGCCGTTTTTGAGCAATTCTTCACAAAAACAGTGTTGTCGGCATTGTAAATGTGACCCGTCACCGTCTTTAAGGCAAAGTTATCGGTTGCCTTCACGACATAATTAGCAGGGTTCTGTGCCCCGTCCGCAGGCGACACAAGTGCTACTTCTGGACGAGTTTTATCATACGTATATGTATAAGTGGTACTGAGGTCGGACGCTACACCGTTCTTGACAGAGCGTACAGCCCAGTGATGCACACCCTCACCCTGATTCACCGTACCCGGGTAAGACGTGGCTGAAGTCGGGCTTGTCCAGGGACTAGCGGCCGTATACGGTGACGTTGTCACATCGTTCCAATAGGTATAAATATACGAATCCGCACCGTTTACTGGAGCAGTCCAGCTAGCAGTCAGCTTGTCTTTATTCGTATAACCAAGGTGTACGACGCTGTTACCAGAAACTGTTTCTTTAACATTCAGATTAGTCGGTGATTGTGGAATAACGATGCTAAAGTGACGGAGCTGACTAGTGCCGCCAAGAAGATTAGATGATCCAACAGATTGGACTGTCACGGTATGAGGACCCGCGGCAAGAACGGTTGTAAACTCAGTGCCACCACCAATGACGGGAGACGGTGCGCCACCATCGATAGAAACCAAGTAGCTTTCTGCACCGGTAACCGTATTCCATTCAACTGTCACTTCACCATTCAAGGTTGTAACGTCTGCGGCTTCTGCTGGAGAGGTGATTGTTGGGGCGGCTGGCGCAACGACATTTGGCTCGAGATCATAGCTAGTACCATTGAATTTGAAATTGTCGACATATCCAACAAAACCAGTCCATGGAGCTTGTGTGTTATTGTTCTGTCCGGCGCTGAGGGATACACTACCAGTACTGACAGAGCGAATATACGCACTAGGGTCAGCGGCAATAATTGCACTCCATGAGACCCAGGTCTCTTTATTAGGGAAGATCGTTCCTGCACCCGTGGCCGTCGTAACATTCCATTTCCCTTGAGTGAGAGGATTATAATCCTGCCAGGCCCCCTGCGTAATACCAGCCCCATAAATTGGCTCCCATACTAGCTGCGTATTAGTGTTCAACAACCTTACGTCCATGCGAATTAGCGGAGCAACTGTCAGACCTGTTCGCTCTTCGACAAACGATGAATAGCTCAACTCGGTAATGTCGGTTAACTTCGTATTGGCAAAAGCATTTGTTCGCACATGCTTTTGGCCGCCAGTCGTTTGTGTCTCACCCTTTGTGGAGAAGCGTACACTACCATTGCCAATCTTGGCCTGTGCATCAGTGAAACTAATATTACGTCCGTTTTGATTCCAGCCACTCATACTAGATGGTCGGACTACGATGTCTCCCGCTGCGCTAGCGCTCTGGCTCGCCATCAATGCATACATCGGCTACAGCAGTAACGCGAAGATTGCGATAAATACCACCAGTCGCTTTTGGAACTGGGGTGGGTTGATAGATAATTTCAGGCTCATTACACGTATCCTCACCTGCCCGCCAGGACTCCACTCCATCTGGGCGATAAACTGATTTACCACCACTGTACTCTGTTCTGGCCGAAAAATCAATGTCTATGACATGCTTTGCGACTGCAGCTCGTCGATCCGATCATGATCAAGGCCGTAATAATGCGCAATCTCATGCCACAGCGTCCGTTTGATCTGTTCAAACAGACTAGCATCATCATGAACCGTCGCCAAAATCTGGTTCTTGAACAACGTAATTTTATCGGGCAGCATACCACTCCAGCCATTGCCTCGCTGGGTCAACGGGACGCCCTCATACAACCCCAATAACAAGCTATGGTCCAGGTGCATCTTCTGGCGCTGCTCGTCTGTCGGATCATCCGCCATGACAATAGCGACGTTCTTCAGCCCCTTGATATATTCTTGAGGTAGTTCATCCATTGCCCGAGTAATCAGGGCGTCAAATTGCCGATCAGTTAACTGCATCTATTTAGTATAGCGAATAAGAGGACGTTCTTACTACTCTACCGACTCCTGCAGCGCTTGACGCGCAACGATTTGGTAACGTCGTCTAAAAATATCTCGATGTTCTGGTCCATAGCGATATTTCTCGGCACCTCTCCATGGCGTTTCCCTGGGTATTGGGATAAACGTCTTTGAGGTAGGAATGAGGCTCGCAAGACGAGCATACAAAGGTATATGTGACCCACCCACCACAATCGCTATACGCTTGCCTGGGTTGTCGTGTGCGATTTGTTTGATTTGATCTATCACTACATCCTCACGATATATCACCGATGTGGCGAACTGCTCAAGAAAAGCGTCATATTCTTTTTCAGGGTTGCTCGTCGTTGCGTTTTCCCAAGGGCGTTCTCTTATCTTCTTCAGAGCAGGCTCTACATACAACTGACTATCAGAAGAGTCTTTATCTACGTCAATAAACTGAACACGAACTTTACTGCCGTGAAACGCTTGGCAGATTTGCTGACCCTGAAAACTTAAGCTTTCAAAGCCATCGGCAATTATAGGAGCAGGCGCGTCCGTAGCAATAATTCTATTAATCGCCGCCGCTTCTTCTACTTTTTGCTCGGCCGTTCTGTGTGGCGACTCAATCGCAACGATATCGGGTTCGAGACCACGGGTGTATTCCCACACACGATCCATATGACTCAGCGCGTGTTCACAGAAAATAAAATCAATCTTACTGTCATACTTGTCACGCTCTGGCTTACTGGGGCGCGAGTAGTCAGAAGTAGTGATATCAGGCATATACCTCATCGGCTCGGGAGGCTTGACAGGAGGAACGTAGGGCTGGAACCGGCGACCTGACTCTTCTACCAAGTTATGCCGTATGTGCTCAGCCACTTGACCCCACCTTTATTCGTCCTCGGACACGAATGGCTGCCACGAAGGGTCGTGCTGGGCACTTTCGACAATTTTCCCCCACGACGCATCAAGGGCTTCGCCATCAATCGTATCATCCAAGCTCATCTCGTCACGCTCGAAATAATCCAAGGTGCTATCGGCATCTTCTGGTTCGACTTCTTGTAGCTGTAAATAGTGAAATAGTGACATGTTTGTTTTATTACCTTTATACTCTCATTTAAGCATAAAGGTAATAAAATGTCAAGTACCACTCCTTACGCTAGCGTCTTTTCCAATGAGATTGCTAGCTCAATGCCATCAATCTTTACCATTTCGGCATCCGTGGCGCCCACTTCGCTACCAACCGCCAATGTTTCGGCGTAAATAGCATCATGATGCTCGCTGATCGCTGCGGTTAGTTCAGAGTCCTCTGTTAAAAGATGCAGGTTGATACGGTCATCAACATTGAGGCCGGCTTTTTTACGTGCGGCTTGAACATGGCGAATGACTTCGCGCATCAAGCCTTCTCGTTGTAGCTCTGGAGTAAGGGTTTCATCGATCGCAATCTCTTCGCCCATCTTCACTTCTTTCACATTGAGTTCGTCGAGCAGAATCGTCTTGTAGTCCACGACTTCTCCTACTGTTGGCACCGTCACACTTGCCAGTGGCTGTCGAACCTTGAGCCCCGCCTTGGCGCGCAAACTCAGACCTTCATTGACGTAGGTACGCACTTGTTCCATCTCATCCAGCACTTGTTGGTCAACCGTATAATTCGTTGGCCAGTCGAGCAAGTGGACTGATTCATTGTCGCCACCCAGGTTTTGGTAGAGCTCCTCGGCCAGGAATGGTGTGAATGGTGCCAATAGAACGCTAAGTTTTAACAGGACGTAATGCAATGTGCGATAGGCTTCATTCTTGTCAGTATCATCATCTGACTTCCAAAAACGGCGACGCGATCGGCGCACATACCAGTTGCTGGCGTCATCCAGCAGCGGTAAGATATCTGCCATAGCGTCGGGGATGTTATACGCATCCATGTCCTCGCTAATCTGCCGGTTCAGTTGGTGAACACGGCTGATAATCCATTTATCCATTGGGTTGGTGACATCGTCTGGACTGAGGGTGAATGGTTTTGTGGCATCAAACTCCCATCCGTCGACCTCGGCATACATTGTAAAGAAGTCGTACATATTCCAGACCATAGACAACTTACGTGCGATATCGCCAACATCTTTGTCGTGCAAGGCAAAGTCTTCGCCCTTTAACAGCGGGCTGCTGAGTAGTAAGAAGCGCAGGCTGTCGGCGCTGAATTTGTCCATCAGTTCGTTTGGATCAGTGAAATTACCCAACGACTTACTCATCTTACGACCGTCATTACCAGCAACAACCCCCGTCGTAATAACGTTTTTAAAGGCATTATTACCAAATAGCGTCGTGTTAATCGTATGCACGTAGTAAAACCACGCACGTACCTGGCCGACATATTCAACGATGAAATCACCCGGGAAATTGTCCTCGAACTTGGCTTTGTTCTCAAATGGATAATGGAACTGCGCGAATGGCATTGAACCAGATTCGAACCAACAATCCAACACTTTTTCGATACGCGTGAACTTTTCACCGTCGATTTCGAAGGTGATGTCGTCCACCCATGGGCGGTGGTAATCCTCTAATTCTACCCCACTGAGTTCTTTCAGCTCGGCATAACTGCCGACGACTTTTACGGTGCCTTTGTCACCCCTCCAGACTGGCATGGCGGTTGCCCAAAAGCGGTCGCGACTGAGGTTCCAATCTGGCGCTTGGTCGATATTCTTGGCAAAGCGCCCTTCTTTGAGGTGGGCCGGGAACCAATTGATATTCTCGTTTTGTTCCAACATCAGTGGCTTGCTACCCTGTACATCAAAGAACCATGATGGAATCGCACGGTACATAATGCGCTGTTTTGATCGCGGATTAAAGGGATATTCGTGGCGAATATATTCAGTCTTCCAAACCACGCCGGCTTTTTCGAGGCCCTTGGCGATATTCTTGTTGTTTTCCCACACTTCTATTGGCTTAGAGCTATCTACCCATGGCATTAGCTTATATAACTCGGCGGCGACTTCTGGGTAATAATAACCATTATCATCGAGCACGTGCACACGTGGAATGTCGTTTTCCTGAGCTAGTACAAAGTCTTCTTCACCATAAATCGGCGCCAAGTGCACGATACCGGTACCGTTTTCGCTGCTCACATAATCTGCCGCCCAGACTTTGTGTCCGTTTTTGCCATGGTCGGCAAAGAGCGGTTCGTATGATTTGCCTACCAGCTCTTCGCCCTTAAGCGTACGTAATACTTCGTATACAAGTGGTTGGTGCTTTTCGTCCTGCAATACCTTCTCGACCAGATCTTTCGCCAAGATAAACTGCTCATCACCCACCTCTACCTCCACATAGTCGAGGTCTTTATTGACAGCCAGTGCGGTATTGCCGGGCAATGTCCATGGGGTGGTCGTCCAGGCAAGCAACGTGCTGCCACCCTGCAGCTTGAACTTCACATATACACTCGGATCAGTGACCGTCTGGTAGGCGTCGTTGTCCATGGTGACTTCGTTTTTACTCACTGGTGTGGCGAACTTGGTGTCGTACATCAACACCTTTTCACCTTCGTAGATTTTGCCCTTTTCGTACAGCGTCTTAAATGCCCACCAGACACTCTCCATGAAGTTTTTATCCATCGTGCGGTACGCACCCTTAAAATCAACCCAACGCCCCACACGATCGACGACGCCCTCCCAGGTGGCGCTGTTTGCTACCATCGATTCACGTGCCTTGGTGATGTATTGTTCAAGCGTAATTGTCGGCAATTCGTTGCCGTCTTTATCAAGAGGAACCTTCGCATCAGCACTCGTCACGATTTGACGACGGTCAGTAATATTGAGCTGTTTTTCGACAAAGTTCTCGGCTGGCAACCCATGACAGTCCCACCCCCAGACACGCTCGACGCGCTTGCCTTTCATCGTCCAATATCGCGGCACGGCATCTTTGACGATAGAACTAAGGAGCGTTCCGTGATGCGGCACACCCGTAATAAACGGTGGGCCGTCATAAAAGACATAACTGTCATCCTTTGGACGCCCCTCGACGGACTTTTCAAAGGTCTTGTTTTCTTTCCAGGTCGCCGCCCACTCTTTTTCGTATTCTAGTGCGCGCCTGCGGGTTCCGTGTTTAAATTTCATTATTTCACCTCCTCAATTTCATATTGCTCTGGATCAAACGCTGGGCTACAGGCCATGAGTATCGTCATATCACCGCTCCAGGCAAACCATTCACTAGGTGGCACGTGGATGACGTCACCTGCCTCGATATGCGTCACGACGCCGTCACGCAGCGCCAGACGTCCCGCACCTCGCAGTACTCGCACTATTTCGTGGCAATCACGATTTCTTGCCCATCCTGTTTCAGGATATCGCCCATCAATGGTAATCTCTGCCAAATCAAGTGGCGCCTCTGGGACTGTATAGCTTATTCCATGGCAAGTTGAGCTGTTTTCGAATGGCTGTCCTGTAATTTTCATGGCTGTTTCTCCAAATAAAAAATCCCTTTCTCGCTACTGGAATCCGGGTTGCCTCGGACGGTACCATCCAGTTTCGAAAAAGAGATATACCGCGCCCCACAAAAAGGATTTTTGCGGGGACCCCGGATCTTTTCGCACTTCATTGTTCGATCTGACGGGTCGATGGCCGTTGGGGTCTAATCTCCTTGGAAGGATTTCTTCCCAAAACTCGTGGGTGATAGCCACTAATAACGTTTCTACCTGGTATTGTAGCGCAACCCCAGGGGTTTATGCAAATAAGTCGCTGCCGTATTTGGCAAAGATCGCTGCAATAGCTAGGACGACAACTGACCACATAACTAATTTGTCATAGTCTTTTTTGATGAATCCTTCCAATTTCTTCTGCGTCTTTTTCGGAAGATAGAGATTATTTTCACGGATGTTATACCTCGTAATCGCAAACCATACCAACGTTGTCGTCAGCGTCACCAGCAGGCACCATGGACACAAGGCGCCAATCACGAAGAAGCTAACACCGAAAAGGTACCAGGCAAAAATCAGCCCCAAGGAATATCCAATCTGGGCCGCGAACATAAACAGTCGCGGGAATTTGATACCACTAAGACCCGCAATTGCCACGGTAATGACCACAGGCTCGGCCATCAGGCCCAAAAAGCTATTGGGAAAACCCCATAACTCAGCACTTGGGTGCAAGGCAACCGTCGCGCAGTTCAGAACGATATTCACGCTGCATGACAATGCTGCGCCAGGATCACCTGCCAGGACTACTGCCTCAACCGACAGGACAAATGACGCCAACAGACTGAGCATCGCACCAACCAGCATACTGATAAATATCCAACGATTGTCACGCACCACCTTATCATGATGCGTCAGAAAACTTTTAACGGCCTGCCACATAATAACTCACCTCACTAATGGTTGGCAGCGGTCGACCGCGCCATAAATGCTGTAATTGCCCATCGTCACTGAGCGCAATGATACTGGGATATTCGACAATGTCATACGTCCGACATGTATGGGCACCGTCTGGGCTGTCCGGGTCAACTTCTTCAAGAGGATGTCCTGTCTGGCGCTCGAAATCACGCAAAAAATCCAGCACCTCCCTCGCGTGGTCGCTGTCGTATTTATAGACGACCTTTACGATCACCTACGCGGTTCCTCGATTTTTGCGACGACTATCAAGGATCTCAACAAAATCGTCGAGGGTCTTGAACTCATGGTAGACGCTGGCAAACCTGACATAGGCCACTTCATTCTTGATAGCTAACTCATCAAGCACCTTGTCGCCAACTTGCTTTGACAGAATTTCTGTCTCGCCCAGCGCATAGACGGCATCCTCAACATCAGAAATGATTTTCTCAACCTCCAACTCAGAGTCAAAGAATTTACCTACTGATCGTTTAACGGCGCTGGCCAGCTTTTCACGATCAAACAGCTCGCGAGTACCGTCTTTTTTGATAACGGCTAGATTTGGCTTTTCAATACGTTCGTAGGTCGTAAATCGTTTGCCGTCCGGCGTCTCGCGGCGACGGCGAATCGTCACACCGTCACCTACTTCGCGAGATTCGATAACTCGGCTGTCACCAATATTGAGTGCTGTCATATCAGTCACCTCCTAAGAATCATTCTTATCTTTGTTGCGCTTGCGGCGGCGCAGGAAAGCTGGCGTATCTGACTCGTCGTCTTCTGTTGGCTGATTCCAGATATCTTCTTGTGGCTCGCTGGCGAACTCTTCAGCAGCCTGCGCTTGATCCAATTCGAGATCCATTGCCGCAACCACATCGTCACTCACCTCATCGGTCGTTTGAGCACCCTGAGAAGACGAAGTCGTACCAAGGATAGCGTCAGCTTGTTCGTGCAGATATGCACTGTCAAAGCCAGTCGCAATCACCGTGATAATTAGCTCATCTTCAAGGTCAGGCTTGAGGGTGGCACCAAAGATGATATTCGCATCTGGCGAAACAGCGCTGGTAATAATTTCGGCAGCCTCTTGGATCTCTGACATGCTCATATCGTATCCACCGGTCACGTTAAAGAGGACACCCTTCGCACCATCAATCGAGACTTCGATCAGTGGTGATTCGATTGCCTGCTGAGCAGCCTGCGAGGCACGGTCATCACCGCTAGCGCGACCGATACCCATGAGGGCTGAGCCGGCGTTTGAGACAATCGCACGAACGTCAGCAAAGTCGAGGTTAATCAACCCGTGCTCGGTAATCAGCTCTGAAATGCCCTGCACACCTTGGCGCAGAACGTCATCGGCAATCTTGAACGTCTCAAGTAACGGCGTGCGTCGGTCGATTGTTTGCAACAAACGATCATTTGGAATCGTAATCAAGGTGTCTACTGCTCGGCCAAGCTGAGCAATTGCCCATTCGGCATTTTGACGGCGTTTTTCACCTTCAAAGCTAAATGGTTTCGTTGCGACACCAATCACCAAGATGCCTAGTTCGCGGGCAATCTCGGCCACAACATGCCCAGCACCCGATCCTGTGCCACCACCAGCACCAATCGTCACAAAGATAAGGTCTGCCCCTTCAAGGACTTCCTTCAGTTCGCCACGAGATTCATTGGCGGCAGCTTCACCTTGCGCAGGATCAGCACCGGCACCAAGACCACGGGTGGTATCGCGACCAATGTGCACCTTAATGTCAGCCTTACTGTTGTGCAAGGCCTGCGCATCTGTATTCACTGCAATAAACTGCACCCCTGCAAGGCCTGCTTCTTTCATTCGGTTGATGGCAGAGCCACCAGCGCCACCAACACCAACTACTTTGATGCTCGCAAACGATTGTATATCACTCGGTTTTACTTCTGGCATGCGATTATTGTCCCCTAAAATTCCTTTTCTCTACTAGTTTCCAGTATACCACCTGAACACAAAAATACCACAAGGTGGTGGTTATTTTGCTTTACCGCCGAAGGCCTTCGACAAGATGCCGCCAATACTACTCATAATACCTTGTCCGACAGATGCGCCCTTATGTTTTGATGAAACGATGGGTGATCCCTCGCTATCCAGCAACATGAGACCGACAGCCGCAGCGTACTGCGGCTCTTCAATGTGTTCTGCGACACCACCAAAACCAGTTGCCTTACCAGTGCGTGCCGCTACCCCTAGTGACTGTTTCGCGTATTCGCTGAGGCCTTTTAGTCGGGCAGTGCCTCCGACCAGAACTACTCCACTAGGAAGCCGTCCGGCATAGCCTGCCTTTTTCAGTGCTTTTTGAATCTCTTCAAACATCTCTTCGAGGCGCGCCTCAACAATATCGTCAATTTCCTGCGTCTGGAACGCTACTGTCTCACCCTCGTGCTTGATCGTCACCGTTTCATGTTCTGTGCGTGCTACCGCCACCGCATGACGCAGTTTTAGTTGATTCGCAATCTCCGGATCAGTCTTGAGCCCAATCGCTAGGTCATTGGTGATATTCACTCCACCATAAGGGAGGACCGCCGTAAACTGCAGATCACCTTCATCATAGACAGCAATATTGGTGGTTGTACCGCCAATGTCAATCAAGGCAACCCCGTTTTCCATCTGTTGTTCAGACAGTACAGCTCGGGCTGCAGCAATACCGGCAGTGGCAATAATCGTCGGCTGTACCTTGGCGAGTTCGGTCGTCTTTTGGAGATTCACCAAATGAGGGGTCAGCACGGATACAACATGAGCATCTATCTCTAATCGGGTACCTGTCATGCCAATCGGGTCTTTGATGTTATCTTGACCATCCAAACGATAACTATGAGGAATCACCTCTAATATTTCGCGATTTGGCGGCACCTTTCCGACGGTAGCCACCTCTTCAATGCGCATAATATCGTCCCTCGTAATCGCATGATCAGCCGCACCAACGGCAATCATGCCATCAGCACTCGTACTCAGAATATGCGTTCCATTAATCGAGACGGCTGCATCATTCACCTGATGCCCACTCATGCGCTCTGCCTCACCCAACGCTTCATCGATGGCATGCGCCGGCCCCGTCAGAGTAACAACAACGCCTTTTCGCATTCCTGTATTAGGGGCAGCCCCCACTCCAACAATTGTTGGGGTACCAGTCGCTGCGTCAACATGAGCCACCACAGCCTTTACCTCGGTGGTACCGATATCCAGCCCGACGGCATAACGAGAATTTTCTTGCATAAGGTCATTATACCGCTTATGGCGTTTTTTGGATAGGCTTGTTCAATTACTACCTTGACCCAAGGCCAAGGAATTTCAGTAATCGTGCACCAGCACCACGCCGTTGCACTCGAGGACGCTCAACAGCGCCTGTCGTTGCCGCCTCGGTTGTCTTCTTGTCTATTGCCTCAACTTTATCAACAAGACCAAGAATACGTCCTAACAGTTTTTCCTGATCTTCAGGGCTCTCGGGAGCCTGTGCACTCTGACTGACTTCTCCAGATTTGCCATTTTCAACCAAGAAAGTAGCCGATGGGATACCATCAGGGCTAATCGTATAAGTTTCAATATGTCTGTTGAGAGCGTCCATAGGACCACCTTGATAGAAGTGCTCTAGTATACGCTGGGTACCACTTTCATCCGGCAACTCTTGAGTCTTTAATTGAATTCCAAAATGCGGATGCTGTAAATTCGCCGCCACTGCATCAAAACGCTCCGTAACAACACGAGCAGCTTCACCCATTTCATGGGTAGGCGGGGCTATCTCTTGATCAGGGGAGACATGAACTTGCTCTGGAACATCATGTGTCATAGTTTTTCCTTTTTATTTTTATAAGCTATGTTTAAAATTGTAGCATTATTTAACTAAAAAGTCAAGTATTCCTATCCGGCTGACTTGGCTAGGCTGAGCAAACAGTCAGCATTCAGAGGGTCTCAACCAGTCATAACTGAAACAGCAGGCAAACTAACCGACATGACGACAACTAAGGACTTTTGAAGGTCGATTAATCATGTTAGAATAACATTACTATGAGTGTTGAACTTGAACGAGAATATACTTTCCTTATGACCGCCCTACCATCCGATCTTGGGCAATTCCCCTCTAAGATCATCGAGGATAATTTCATTCCAGCTAGTAGTGACCATCCAAAGATCCGTATCCGCCGCAATGGCGATAGACTTGTCATTACCAAGAAGTCACCTGAGAACGGTAATGATTCTTCACGCATGACCGAGCACACCATCGACTTGTCAGCCGAAGAGTATGCCGCCCTCAATCAACTTCCGGGCAAACGTTTTAAAAAGCGTCGGTTCGCTTATCCGGTTGGTGAACATATTGCTGAAGTAGATGTTTATCTCGAAGACTTGGCGGGTCTGGTCGTGATTGATTTTGAATTCAATAACGATCAGGCGATGGCTTCATTCGTACCACCATCGTTTGTTGGTCCCGATGTCACTCACGACAACCTTGTGGCTGGTGGAATGTTGTGTGGCAAGTCATATGCCGACATTGGCGAGCAATTAGCGGAAAAATATGATTATCAGCCCGTTGCTGACGTCGATGCTTACGACGAATAATAGCAACTAAACTTGCGTGAGAATTTCGACGCCATCTTCTGTGATCAGCACCGTATGCTCAAAATGTGCTGCCAAACTACCATCGCGGGTTGCATAGGTCCAGCCGTCGTTCTGATCAATAATGATCTTTTCACCCCCGAGGGTTGCCATTGGCTCAATTGCAATGGTATCGCCAACTTCTAAAACCGTTCCTGTACCTTTGCGGCCATAATTTGGTACATCCGGTGGCATATGCATCTCTAATCCGACACCATGACCGACCAGCTCGCGCATAATACCTAATTTACCGGCCACTAACACCGCCTCAACAGCTGCCCCAATATCCCCCGTCCGCGTACCTGCACCCTTAATTGCATCAATACCGGCATAGAGACTCCGTTCGGTCGTCTGCAATAAATGCTTGGTGGCCCCTTTTGGCTCTTGGCCGACCACCATCGTGAAAGCTGCATCCGTTTTCATACCTTTGTATTCAATGACGAGGTCGAAACTGACCACATCGCCCACTTCAAACACGTAATCACTCGGGACACTGTGAACAATTTGCTCATTCACGCTGATGCAGATATTACCAGGAAAATTTACTTCGCTGGTTTTATAGGTAGCAATTGCACCTCGCGTTACAATTTCTTTGCCTACCCAATCATCCACCTGATGCTCACTCATACCAGGCTGCACGTAGGTTTTGATATCAGCCAACAATTGCGCCAACACCTTGCCGCCTTCGCGCATGGCCTGGATCTGAGCTGGTGTTTTTGATGGCTGCGAACCCATAGTGACGCCCTATACTAGTCCGTTAGCATCGAGCTCGGCATACAATTTATCGTGTACCTCACCGGCAGTACCAACACCTTCAACATGCACCACACGTACCCCGCCCTCAGCGAAAGTACCGAGTACTGGATACATTTTTTGGCGATAAATGTTCATACGCCTTGCAATCACCTCTGGACTATCTTCCATACGGGCCCGCTTTTCAAGACGGCGCATAATTTCACTTTCTGGAACCTCAAGGGCAATCACAATATCGATCTTCTCACCCTCACGCTCCATGTACTGCGACAACCACTCGGCCTGCGCTTTGTTGCGAGGAAATCCATCGACAATGATCTGCGGATAATTCTTGTCATGCGCATCTTTGATAGCCTCTTGAAATACTTCGTAGGTCTGCTCGTCACTGAGCAGCTCACCCGTCTTTAATTGCTCGATAATCTTTGGATCGTTGCTGGCACGAAACATCTCACCCGTCGAAAGCCATTTCCAGCCCTGACGAATCGCCATTATCTGCCCCTGCAAACTCTTACCCGCACCAGTTGGGCCAAAAAGTAAAATCATGTATGTTATCCTCCTTTAGGTTCTTTGTCTTTATTGCAATGCTGCTTTTACAAGGCGAGCGACGGTTGCACCATCAGCTGCCGTGCCGCATTTTGCTTTTACGGCACCTATCACTTGACCCATGGCTTTCATATCTACGTCACCAATTCCGGCAATCACCTGATCAATGACAGCTTGAATCTCTTCTTCGGTCAGTTGTTGTGGAAGATAGGTCACGAGCACATCAATCTCTTGCTGTTCTTGTTCGGCCAGTTCAGGTCGATCATTCTGTTCGTAAAGAGTCTTGCTCTCATTGCGTTTTTTGACCTCGCGGGCAATCACGCCTTCAATCTCTGTGTCATTCAACCCATCATCCCGTCGCCCTTGGGCTACTTCTTCGTTCAAGATAGCTGCCTTGAGGTTACGTAGTGTATCTGCAACAAAACGATTGCCGCCTAAGAGGGCGGCTTTTAGATCGTTATTGATTTGCTCTTTCAGAGCCACCGTTTAGCGAATCCCCATACGTGCGTTGGCAGTTTTAATTGCCTTGCGCTCTTTGCGGATAATTGCCTTCTGGCGTCGCTCGGGCTTACTGAGAGGTTTGCTAAATCGCATTGACGCCTTTGCGTTTGCAAGCACACCACTCTGCAAGACCTTGCGGTTGAAGCGACGAATAATATTCTCATTCGCTTCGCGTTCGTCTTTACGTGTTACTTGTACCATATCGGTATGTATTGTAACAGATGAAACGAATAGTCGCAAGTCCCAAGTTCGTGTTACACTAGACCCATGACAAAACCTATCGTGAGTGTGAAAGATTTTAGTCTGCGCATCGGTGACAAGCAGATTGTCGAACAGCTCGATTTCGAGGTGTTCAAAGGAGAAGTATTTGCCTTTTTAGGCTCAAATGGCTCGGGCAAGACCAGTACGATTCGCAGCCTCCTCGGTATCTACCAGGCATCTAGTGGCGAGCTGTTGATTAATGGCAAAAAGCTCAGTCCCGAGGCGGCCAAGTCTGTTGGCTATCTCCCCGAGGAGCGCGGCCTCTATACCCGAGCAAAGGTCCTCGACGTCATGATATATTTTGGTGAACTAAAAGGCATGGACCGTGACGATGCACGCGAAGAAGCTCTGGCATTCCTAGAGCGCGTGGACTTAGCAGACAAAGCAAACGTCAAAATCAAGAAACTCAGTGGCGGTCAACAGCAGAAAGTACAGCTGGGCGTTGCTATTATAGGTAATCCGCAACTGCTCATCCTCGACGAGCCAACCAAAGGCCTCGACCCCGTGAACCGCAAACTCCTCCTCGACATCGTCGATGAGTTGCAGTCAAATGGCGTCGCCGTCATTTACATTACCCACTTGATGGAAGAGGTCGAACGCCTCGCCGACCGCTTGCTTATTCTTAAAGATGGCAAAGCCCGCGCCTACGGCACGGTTGCTGCGGTCAAAAAGGAGTTCAAATCAAAATCAATTGAAGATATCTTTGTCTCGATTTATAAGGAAAAAAGCGCCATCATCGGTGCGGAGGTGTCCCATGGCTAAGCTCAGTACAGTGGTTCGCCACGAATATCTCACCATCATTAAACAACCAAGTTTCTGGATTGCCATGATTGCGATTCCGGTCCTTATTGGTGTCGTGATTGCACTCAGTATTATTGGTAACAAGGCAAGCGAGGATCGCATTAACGAACTGGCGAAAGATCTCAAGAACGTCGTTATTGTTGATGAAAGTGGCCTCATCAATGACCAGGTAATCACTGGTGCAGGCCTTACGATGAAACCTGCCAGCGAGGCAGACACGCTCCGTGAAGAGGTGCGCCAAGGAACGCGCGAAGCACTGGTCGTATACCCGACAACGCTCAAACAAGACCGCGTCTATCAAATCTACCTCAGTGGTAATGACCTCACTAAAATGGGCGGCGTCTCCACCCTGGCAGACAACCTGCTAAAAACCAGTGTGTTCCTGCCCCTGAAATCACCAGAGATCATCGCCCTGGCACAAAACGGCGCAACGAGCCAGATCACCTCCTATAAAGACGGTGAAGAGACTGCTGGTTTTAATGAGTATGTTGCTCCTGGTATTTTTGTCCTGCTGTTTTATATCATCTTTGCCTTCTCTGTGAGCTATATGCTCACCAGTGTCAGCGAAGAAAAAGAAAACCGCAGTATGGAGATGGTGCTGACCTACGTCAAGCCACGCACACTTATCGTCGGCAAGCTCCTCGGCGTCAGCCTGGTAACGTTGACGCAGATCACTTTCTTTGCCGTTCTTGCAGTTATCGGATTCTTCGTCTTGCAACAAACAAATGGTAGTGTTGCCCTCCCTGCGGGCATTGAACCAAGCCGCATTGTCTTCGACTTTTGGCCTATCTTCTTTGGCTTTAGCTTCCTGGTGGTTGGATTCCTGATGTTTGCTGGCTATATGACTGCTACCGCAGCCGCTGCACCCAGCAGTAAAGAAGCGAATAATTTCTCAGCCGTCTTCTTCATCGGGGCGTTCATTCCGTTTTATTTCATCATGCTGCTTGTAACTAGCCCAGATAATCCTATCGTGAAGTTCCTTACTTTCTTCCCTTTGACCTCACCGGTCGTCTCTCTTGTGCGCAACACCGTTGGCAACATGAGCCTCTTGGAATCATGGTTGGCCCTCCTGACAATGACCGTCTTTATGGTTATCAGTATCTGGATTGCCGTCAAGGCCTTCCGACTGGGTGCCCTCGAGTTTGGTAGCACTATCAAGCTGTCAAAGCTATTTAAGAAGTAAGTGTTTACTTTTTAAATAGCGCCTACCTTATTGCAGCTCTAGGTGCAACAGCCGACCCTCAACCGTGCGGCGGCCATTCCATTCATTGATATCTGGTTGATACCAGACCGTCACGTATTCACCTGGTTCAACAAAGAAGTGTTCAGGTGCGCTGAATGCAAGCAGCTGCAATGTCGTTCTACTAGTGCCCTGCACTTCCAATTTGACATGCTGCGCGTCGGCACCCATGCGTCGAACGTTAATAACAAGTACCTTTTCGCTGGTCAGAATGGGCTGCGGGTTGCCATTCCCAAAAGGTTCTAACTCGGCGATTTTTTCAATCAATTCTTCAGTAACGTCACCAAAGTCTGCATTCGCATCGGCCTTTGGCAGTAGTAATGATTGCTGATTAAATAGCTTTTGATCGCGGTAATATTGATTGACGCGCTCTCTGAACGCTTGAATATTTTTGGTCGGCAGCGTTACGCCAGCCGCTAATTTATGCCCACCACCCTTGGTGATGAGATCGTCAGCGGCACGAATGGCGTCAGCGGCACTGAAATCGCCGTAGCTTCGCGCTGAACCCTTACTTTCCTCGCCCATTTCCTCTAGCACATAGGTTGGTTTTTTGTATTTCTCTAACAATTTTGCTGCCACGATACCAATAATCCCGTGATTCCAACCCTTGCCCGAGACGACCAGCACGGGATCAGCAGCGCGCTGCTCCGCCTCGACAATTGCCTGTTTAAGAATCTTATCTTGTTCGGCCCGACGGGCTTTATTCATGTCATCCAGCAGCTGCGCCTTTTCAAGTGCTGTCTCGTTATCAGTCGCCCGCAACATATCCAACGCGTACTGTGCCGTCTCTAGCCGCCCTGCGGCGTTCATGCGCGGCCCCAATCCAAAGCCTAGGCTGCGCGCGTTCACCTTCTCTGGCTCTACACCTGCTACCGCCATCAGCGCCTTCAATCCCGGTCGACGCGTTTGCGCCATCACCTTAAGCCCCCAATACACGTTGGCACGGTTTTCATCGACAAGCGTCACCACATCACACACCGTTCCCAGCGCCACCAAATCAAGCAGCCATTTCTCTTGGCCGTCTAGCAGACCCTCCAGACGTGTTTGCAGTGCCTGCACCAGCTTGAAGGCAACGCCAACGCCTGCAAGGTCGAGGAACGGATACAGCTTCGTTGGCGAAGAAGGCGAACTCTTCAGCGTAAACCCCTCATACATTTCCGGGTAATCCTGTAGCAATCGCTTTGGATTGATGACGGCGATCGCCGGTGGCTGCACCGGCGCGACATTGTGGTGGTCGGTCACGATCACATCCACGCCTAGCTCACTCGCCCGCTTAATCTCTTTTTCGCTCAATGATCCACAGTCCACCGTCACAATCAGTTGTGCACCGCTAGCAGCAATCTTCTCTACCGCCTCCACCGTCAGCCCATACCCCTCAACAAATCGATTCGGGATAAAAATATCAACGTGCTGAAACCCAAAACTCTCAAACGCATCGATGAGTACCGTACTCGCAGTCAATCCATCGATATCATAATCGCCATAAATTGTAATGTACTCTTGCTTTTCACGCGCCACCACCAGTCTATCAACGGCCGCTTGCATATCTGGTAATAAAAATGGATCATGCTTCGCATCATAACTGGGATTCAAAAAAGCATCGCGTTTCTTGCCGTTAAGACCGCGAGCTTTTAATATTTCTTCGAAGACATTAGACATCTGCCGATGGACGCTTTGGTCGAGCGGCGTGTTGCTGCGACTTGATCACGATACTTTGCAGTTCCTTAAAGATAGCAAATTGCTTGTTGGTTGAATAAATCTTCGTATTGCCCTGTTTCTCGCTCGCCAAAAAGCCAACCTTCTCAAGTTTTTTTAATTCGCGCTGAATATTACCTGGGTCTTCCTTGATAAGTTTTGCAAGACCACGAACGTGAGTGCGGAAATCAGGATACTTGGCATACACGACGACAATTTTTCGCCTCACCCGAGATGTAATAAAAACGTCTAACACCAGCTCTCCCTTAATTTTTTCCCTTAGCTCTTTTCATCTTACACAAATCTACAACGTTTCGCAAGGCCGTATCAACGCCAATTCAGAATAACCTCATTAATATGTGCAATTGTCTCTTCATGTGAGGGTAAATCATTCTTATCGTAATAATGATTTACTCCAAGATAGTTCGTCTTTACATCAAGGATATGCAATTCGTCCGCAGCAACGTGCAGGCGATCAACTGCTGGCACAGTGGCTACCGGTGCTGCGACGACAAGGCGCTGAATACGCACTGGTTTGAGAAAATCTAATGCCGCCCCAATTGACGCATCATCACCAAACCCATCATTCACTAATATCACCACTCGGTCACGCAACAACTCAAGATCAATCAACCCACCATCACCAATCAATCGATTAATACGTTGAAATGCCTCGCGCTTTTGTTCGCTCAGATACCCGTGAAATTCGCTTGTATATTCATCAATCTCACCGCTAGAAAGTTCACTACTATACGTAAAATTACCACTTTGAGAAATCTCACCCAAGATCATATTTTCACCTGGAATTTCAATTTCTTCGCTCAGTAGCATCATCAGTACGCAGTGAAGTTGCGCAGCGATCTCTTCACTGACAATCACACCACCGTCGGAAAGAGCAACCACCACGCAGTTTTCATACCGGTATTTGGCAAGTAGCAGCGCAGCCAATAAGCCACCTGCTTGTGTCCTATCTTCAAAATACATAACCTCCTTAATTGTAACAGGCAGACAGAGTAAAAGCGAATGCCGTATACTAAGAATATGAACTACTATGAGGTGAGTCCGGTGGGCATTGTCAGGCAAGACAGCGCCTCATTCACGTATGCCTCGACAGCGGTGCTCGCAATCGGAACAATCGTTGAAGTCGAGATCGGAAAAAAACATATGGTCGGAGTTATCGTTGCCGCCTCGCAGAAGCCATCGTATGACACCAAGCAGATCACCAACGTCGTTACCGAGACACCCCTCCCTCGTGCCCTGGTCGCCCTCGCGTCATGGATGAGCAGCTACTACTCGACCCACCCGGGGACAGTCTGGCAGACCATTCTACCACGCGGCATTACCAAAAAACGACGTGACCAAGCCATTCAGGTAAGAGAGAAGCTACGCGATCGAACAAGCTTTGTACTCAATGATGCGCAGCAGTCCGCCCTTCGACAAATCGAAACGATGAGTCCAGGATCGGCACTGATTCATGGGGTCACTGGGTCAGGTAAAACTGCCGTGTATATCGAAGCTGCTCGTAAAATGATTGCCAGTGGCAAATCCGTTATTGTGCTGACTCCTGAGATCGGCCTCACACCACAGTTGGTTGATGATTTTGCCGAACATTTTACGACCATCCTCCTGACCCATTCACGTCAAACTGAGGCCCAGCGTCACCTCACCTGGCAGCAAGCCCTTGAAGCAACCACGCCTCATATTGCCATCGGACCACGCTCAGCCCTCTTTCTGCCTCTCGCAGACATCGGCCTGATTATTATTGATGAGGCACACGAGCCCAGTTACAAACAAGAGCAGTCGCCGCGCTACTCCGCCTTGCGTGCCGCCAGTATTCTCGCCCGTGAACAGGACGCTAAACTACTGCTCGGTAGTGCCACCCCCCTTGTCGCCGATTACTATACAGCCCTCGGTGCCAAACGCCCTATTATCTCCTTGCCAGATCCGGCACAAACTGTCACACCTCCGCATATCACCCTGGTTGATATGACTAAACGCAGCTCATTTAAAAAACATCGTTTTCTGTCTGATGAGCTCCTCACCCGGCTTAATAAGACGTTTGCTACGGGCAAACAAGCCCTCATCTTCCATAACCGTCGTGGCAGTGCCAGCATGACCCTCTGCGATAACTGTGGCTGGCAGGCGGGTTGCCCACGCTGTTTTGTTCCCCTCACGCTTCACGCTGATAGCCATCAATTGCGTTGTCATATCTGTGGATTGAAGGACCGCGTCCCGACCAGCTGTCCTGCCTGTGGCGATGCGAATATTCTTCATAAGGGGATTGGCACTAAGTTGATTGAATCAGAGCTTCGTAAACTGTTCCCAGATAAGACCATTGTGCGATTTGATGGCGACAGCGACCAAGAAGCCTCCATTCAAGCAAAATACAAAGAGCTATACACAGGGGAAATCGACCTCATTATTGGTACGCAAGTTGTTGCCAAAGGCCTTGATCTCCCTCAACTGCGTACTGTAGGAATTATTCAGGCTGACGCCGGCCTCAGCTTGCCAGATTACGGCGCTAGTGAACGCACCTTCCAGTTACTCGCCCAAGCCATTGGTCGTGTCGGACGCAACCATCACGCCACGTCGGTTGTTGTGCAGAGCTATCAGCCAACACATCCAGCCGTTACATTTGGCCTCCGTCAGGATTATGCCGAATTCTACCGTTATGCCCTCAAGGAGCGCAAACGAGCCAACTTTCCTCCCTTTACTTTCCTTTTAAAACTGACCTGCGTATACAAGACTGAAGCAGCCGCTGTTCGCAACGCTCAAAAACTCGCCCGAGAGCTTCGATCAGTGACGCCGCGTACGGTTGAGATCCTTGGACCTACCCCTTCATTTTACGAACGCCAGCACGATACGTATCGTTGGCAACTCGTCCTCAAATCTCCCCGCCGTAGCGATCTCATTGAGGCCCTCACGCATGTTCCGTCCACGCACTGGCAAACTGAACTCGATCCCTTGTCACTTCTGTGATACTTTCCCCTATGCCTTCCTTTTGACCTCTGGTATACTTGTCGTAATGACTAAAGACGACATTATCACCCTCCCTCATGCACACTTACGAGACAAATCGGCCAAGGTTCATGTCATCACCGATGAAGTACAGCAACTGATCGACGATATGACCAGCGCTGCTCTCGATTGGGAAGATAGCCGACCACACGAGATCAGTGCCGCCCTGGCTGCGGTTCAGATCGACCGACTCGACCGTGTCGTCATTATCCGTAGTGACTTTGATAACAAATCCGTCCGTGAATTCACCACCCTAATTAATCCGGAGATCGTTAAATACGAGGGCACTTTGATTGAAGACTACGAAGGGTGTCTCAGTGTCTCGAAGATTTACGGCAAAGTACCACGTTACTCCAGGGTTCGAGTGAAAGCACTAGATGTTGATGGAAATGAAATCCGCCTCAAGGCCGATGGCTTTTTAGCGCGCGTCTTACAGCACGAGATCGACCATACAAACGGCATTGTCTTTATCGACCATATCCGTGATAAAAAGGAGGCATTCTACACGCTTGATGATAGTGGTGAACTACAACCTCTTGATTACAAAACACACATCGAAGATAACCATGACCTCTGGACCGACTAACGCTCACCGTATCATCTTTTTTGGCACCGAGGAGTTCAGTGCCGCATCATTACGTGCAGTCATCGAGGCAGGCTTTAGCATTGCTGCCGTCGTGACAAAGCCAGATAGCAAAAAAGGGCGTGGTCACAAACTCGTTGCACCAACCGTTAAAGGTATTGCCCAGGAGCATGGCATTGCCGTCTGGCAACCGGACAAGCTGCGTGATATTACCGATGATATTAAGGCCTTACAACCAGTCTGCGGAGTGCTCGTCAGTTTTGGTAAGATCATTCCTCACTCAACGATTGACCTCTTTACCCCCGGAATCATCAATGTCCACCCTTCTCCCCTCCCGAAGTACCGTGGACCCTCGCCGATTGAATCGGCAATTTTACAGGGCGACCGTGAAACTGGCGTTTCTATCATGCAACTCTCTGCCCGTATGGATGCTGGTCCTGTCTATTCGTTCATTTCACACCCTCTTACCGGCACGGAAACCCAGCCAAAACTGTATGAGACGCTCAGCCAGGTGGGTGCGCATGAACTCGTGAGTGTTTTACCTCAAATCATGTCAGGAGAGCTGCAGCCTACGCCACAAGACGAATCCACCGCCTCGTACTGCCATATGATTCAAAAACAAGACGGGGTGATTGACTGGGCCAAACCCGCCGAACAGATCGCACGCGAGATCCGCGCCTACAGAGGCTGGCCCGGGAGCCGCACCACACTTGGTGATGTTGATGTGATTATCACCGAAGCTAGCGTTACGCCTTCGCCAGTCGGCGTTACTCCTGGTACTATCGAACAGGCCGACAGGGACAGAGAGAAGACTCTCTTGATCGCAGCCAAAGACGCTTACTTGCAGGTCACCCGCATCAAACCCGTTGGCAAAAAAGAAATGCCCATACAGGCATTTCTCGCTGGCTATAAAGATAGATTATAGTGCGCCAAGAATCGCTTCGCGGTTGGCTTTGATTTCTTGCTTGAGAGCCTCAAGAACACTTGCAACGACTTCTCGATAGTCAGGACGGTTAACCTCGAGCCACTTAGTCGCAACAAATTCATCACGAAGGTTAGGATCATTAGCATCAAGACCAGTTGCCTGTTGAAGGCGCTGAAATGCCGGATCGTTATAGTAATCAGGGGCATATTGAGCAATCCAACCCTCAATCACTCCCTGGTTTTTATCGATGATTGATTCAAATTGCTCGAGTTGCTCATCACTCATCCCTTCGCTCAACTGCGTCCCTACGCGCAGCTCCAACTCATCATAGATGTGTTGCAAAAACGCTTGCCGCTGCGCTTCTGGCAACTGGTCAAGACCAAGGTCTTGGAGAAACTTATCGTCTAATTGAAACATGCCGTCCCCTCTCTTACTTTTGCCACGATTGTAGCATCATTCTGCTTGTGTTGCAATGAACCCTCGTTTAGGAAAGGGTACGCTTTACGAGCGCTCGAGTGAAGAATTCCAGTTTATCACCCTCTTCAAGCAACAGCTTCTTGCTCGTCTTAAGACTCAGCCCACACATCTCACCCTCAAATACTTCTTTCGCCTCGGTCTGCTGGCGCTGGACTTTTTCAACTTCCACTTCTGCCAACTGTTCATCACCACGAATGACACGCGCTAAGACGTTTGCCACCGCCTTGCCCTTGGTGACTTCACCACCGGCAATCACTTCATCCTTCAAGGTACGAAATACTCCCTTGATCGTTAGCGCGCCAACTTCGGTTTCAACTACCTCTGGCGCCAAGAGGTCTTCCATTGAGGTGCGAGCATCGTCAAGCAGTTCATAAATTACCTTATAAATGCGAACTTGCACCTTGTCTCGCATAGCGAGGCGCTTGACTGCCGGAGGTAATTCAACATTAAATCCATAAATCACCGTCTGGTCGTTTGCTGCGAGACGGATGTCATTTTCCGTAATAGCACCGACGCCACTCCCGACCACACGCAAGGTGACCTGCCCATCAGTATCAATCAGTCGCAAGCTATCGAGGACCGAAGTTAATGAACCTTGCACGTCAGCTTTGACGATGACGTTAAAATCTTGTGACTCGTGCTTTTGGTCCATAAGTTTCAAGAGGTCGGCACCCGTCACATTGGTACTTGCGGCGTTTTTCTCTTGCTCCAGTCGTGCCAATGCCACCTGGTGTCTGGCTTCTTTCTCACTCTTCACAATCGTGAATGTATCACCAAACTGTGGCAGTTCCTTAAAACCAGTGACTGTCACCGGTGTTGAAGGGCCAGCCTCTTTTAAGACGTCGCCTTTGTAATCAAGTAAGGTGCGTACTTTTCCGTAGGCCGTTCCCGCTACCAAGAAGTGACCTGGGCGTAGCATGCCGTGCTCGACCAACAAGCCAACAACTGAACCGCGACCTACCTCCATATGCGCCTCAATCACCAGGCCTTCGGCCGGTGTATCAACATCAGCACGAAGCTCTTCCAGATCAGCGATCAGCAGTACCATATCGAGTAGCTTGTCGATGCCTTCACCTGTCTTCGCACTCACCTGCACCATGATCGTATCACCGCCCCACTCCTCAGGATTGAGGTTGTGCTCGCTCGCAAGCTGCGCCTTTACCATGTCGGGATTAGCCGTCTCTTTGTCAATCTTATTAATCGCGACAACGATCTTGGCGTTTGCGTTCTGTGCGAATCGAATTGCCTCAATTGTTTGTGGCTTGACGCCATCATCAGCAGCCACCACAATCACGACAACATCCGTCAGTACTGCACCGTGTTGTCGAAGTGCGGCAAACGCTTCATGCCCTGGTGTATCCAGCAAGGTAATCGGGCGCTTTTTGCGCACAGTTTGATAGGCACTAATGTGCTGGGTGATGCCACCCGCCTCTCCTTCAACAACCTTTTGACCAAGAATCGCATCAAGCAAGCTCGTCTTTCCGTGGTCGACATGACCCATCACCGCTACAATTGGCGGGCGCTCAACAGCGCGGTCACTAATCTCGTGCTTTTTACGCTCGGCAACTGTACTAGCTGCTTTACGCTCTAGCTCAACATCTAGCCCCAGTTCCTCGACAATGATGGTTGCCGTCTCGTAATCGATGCGTTGGTTAATGGTCGCAACAATACCATTCTTAAACAACTCACCAATCAGCGTTGTCACGGGCAGATTCAGCGTCTCCGCCAGTTCACCTACAGTAATTGAATCAGCTACAACAATAACCTTTTCAGCCATGTAATGTGCTCCTTTCTGCCCGCGTAGACGCGGATTTATGTGTTATTTTTTGCCTTTTGGAAGGCTCAGTGAAATCTTGCGACTCTCCTTTTCGATATCAAGGACGATGAATGACTTGCGTTCGTTCAACGTAAAGACCTTTTCTGGATCAGCGCCATCGCCACCGAGTTCTGAAACGTGTACGAGGGCTTCGACTGCAGGGCTGATCTGAACAAAGGCACCAAATGGCGTGATACGGGTCACCGTACCCTCAACCGTATCACCAGCCTTAAACTGATCAACCTCAGTCATCCAAGGATCTTCAGAAAGCTGCTTCATACTGAGTGACAAACGGTCCTTATCAATAGCGATGATCTTCGCTTCGATTGGCTGACCAACCTTGACGTAGTCGTTAGGGTTGTTGACGCGCTCCCAGCTGATTTCTGAGATGTGCACCAGACCCTCAATGCCGTCGACATTGACGAAGACACCAAAGTCAACCACACCAGTTGCCACACCAGTCACGGTATCGCCAACTTTCAGGCTTTCAAATCGTGCCGCTAGGCCATCCTTGATTGCTTCCTTCTCACTGAAGATCAGCTTGTTTGCCTTGCGGTCGACATCAAGGATACGAACCTTGAGTGGCTTGTTAATCAGCACGTTCAGACGCTGCAAAATCTCATCCTTATCACTACTACCAACACGTGGGTAGTGTTCGGCAGAAAGTTGTGAAACAGGCAGGAACCCGCGCACTCCTTCATATTCGATCAATAGACCACCACGGTTAGCGTCATATGGCGTGACCTCGATGATTTCTGCTCCGTCTAGTTTCGCTGTCACTTCATCCCAACCACGATCCTTAGCGGCCTTGCGCAGTGAGAGGAGCGACATGCCACCCTCAAGCTCTGGATCAACGATGCTCGCTGTTACCTCGTCACCGACTGTCAGGTTACGTGAATAGCCTACCTCGCGGCGTGGTACGACACCAACACCTTGCGCGCCAAGATCAACCAAAACCTCGTGTTTGCGAACCGATAGAATGGTTCCTGTAATTACTTCACCTGCTGTAAGCTGCTTGACACTGTCACCAGCGAGCAGATCGTCCATTGTTATAGTGGCGTTAGTTGCCATAAGTCTTTGTAAGACTCCTTCCTTAAATTATTATTCCGTGAAAGCACGTCAAAAACACGCTCCCTAGATTAGGTCTATTGTACCTCAGATATGGTCACAAGTCAAAGCTTACAACTGACGGACACGAGACAAGCGTTGCAATGATGCACGATAGGCCGCAACGGTGTAGGCAACAGCTGCCAACACTGGAAGGACGAGAAGCTGTTTAGGACCCGTCTCAGGCAAGGTAGTCGTGGCGGGAGCCTCGTTCGTGCTTTTATTATCTGTTGCGTTTTCACTCCCCGCGTTATTCTTTGCGGCGTCTTTATTATCTTTTGTCTCATCGGTCTTCGTGTCTTTGTTCTCGTTTGTCGAGTCCTTCGTAGAGCTTGGGAATGTCTCAGACGTCGCACCATCTGATCCAGGCAGGGTCTGTGGTGTCTCTTCGGTCTGGCTCGCAATTGACGGCTGGCCATTTGCCTGCTCTGAGCGCTGACGTAGCATGAATAGTCCAACACCAATCGCCCCCGCTATCAGGATCGCAATAATTATAAAAGATACTATCGATCCACCCTGATAGCGCGCTGTGCGGTTTGTCATATTCACCTCTACTTAGATTTGGTGTCATTATACCACCAAATAACCAGCCCAGGCAAGCGGCCCGCCACTTGTGCTATACTGAGGCCATGATTATAGCAGTCGATACGGGGGGCACTAAGACACTTGTTGCAGCATTTACAAGTGACGGCGCTATCCAAGAAGAGGTTAAATTTCCTACACCAAAAGATAAAGCAGAATGGATCAGGCAGCTCCACATAGCTGTCGAAGATGTTGCCCACGAGGGAGCAATTGATGCCATTGTCGTCGCTGTGCCCGGTATCGTCAAGAATGGTGTCGCCATCTGGTGTAATCATCTGCTCTGGGCTAATTTTGACGTTCAGTCTGCGCTTGAAAAAGCCTTTCCGGGTATCCCCGTCCATGTTGAAAACGATGCTAATCTTGGTGGCCTAGGCGAAGTTCGCCGCATGAAGACCATCCCAGCCTCCGCCCTCTATGTCACGATTAGTACAGGTATTGGCACCGGTTTTATATCAGATGGTCATATCGATCCAGGCCTTCGACTCAGCGAAGGCGGACGTTCACTTGTTGAATACAATGGTGTTGTCCAAGAATGGGAGATGTTTGGCGCCGGCAGTAGTGTCTATGCTGCCTACGGCAAATTCGCCAGAGACATCCACAGCAAACGTATCTGGCGCCAGATCGCCGATCGTATTAGTCGCGGTTTTCTGGCAATCATCCCTCTCGCCCAACCGGATGTCATCATCATTGGCGGTAGTATGGGGACGTATTTTTCGCAGTACCAAGAGATGCTGCTCGACATCTTGCGAGAGAAGATGCCCCCTCACATCCCCATCCCAACATTTGTCGAGGCAAAAGACGCCGAAAAGGCTGTCATTTATGGATGTTTCTTCTATGGTAGCGACTGGACTCATCAAAAAGATTAGCGCCGACTATCCGGCCATCGAGCTACGCCCTGCGAGTAATTTTCTTTGGCTTCCTGGAGAGTCTGCTATCGCTTACGATCCTGGCGGCGATGCTGTCTATCTATTACACGAATTAGGACATGCCCTTCTCCATCACGACCGCTACACGCACGACATCGAACTCCTTTCGATCGAACGTGATGCCTGGACCTATGCCGTCCAGCACCTGGCAGATCGATACGCCGTCCCTATTACCCCAGATACCATTGAAGACGCCCTCGACAGCTACCGGGAATGGCTCCACGCCAGAAGCACGTGCCCTCAATGTCACCTCACTGGCCTTCAATCAGCACCGCAGACCTACCGCTGCGTCTCTTGCAGCACCACCTGGAGGGTCAACGAAGCCAAAGGCTGTGAGTTACGACGCTATATAACAAAATAACCCCGCTACGAATGCGGGGGTATCTTGTTATACACCTGGAAGATTAGGCTGCTGATGCAGTCGTCTTCTTGCCACGGCGGCTAATACGGCCACCCTTAGCACCAGCAATACGAGCTAGTTCAGGGTTAGCGGCAAAACCACCAGTGTTTGATGCCTTACCACCTTTTGCGCCGATCTTAGCGTAAAAGTTTGGATCTTTTGCGAGGTTCTTAGCTTTTGCCTTCAAACCACCTGCTTTTGTTCCTGCCATGAGACTTTTCCTCCTCATTTAAAAAGTTTCCACATGCATTTTGCCGTGGAAACCCTCACTATTACCTCACACATGATATCTTTTCGATATGTGTATAGTTTCACTATAGCATAGCTTAGCCTTTTTGTCAACATTTACGTAACCACTTTTTTATTGTGAAAAAGTCTTGCGCAAAAAAAAAACATAGGCGTGTACACTAGTAATTGTCAGAAATGACGGCACCTGTTTGTCATCCAAATTAGACGACAAATGAAAATTGAAAACGACCCTATCTGCGAGATGGGTCGTTTTTATATGTATCCCAGTTACCTACCAGGATGAGACTTTAGCCAGGCTAAATAATGATCGTTTGCGATAGACAATGGGTTACGCGCACCCTTTGAACGACTGTCGACTTTCGGCTCAATAATACCTGTTTGCGGCATCGCAAGCACTCCCACCAGCTTGAGGTCACTCAGTCGACTGTGCCGTGCACCTACCGTGAGGGGCTTGCTCGTCAGATCATCTGTAAAACCTTCCAGTTCAAGCATTTCCACAGTCACCCGCCCAGTCATCTTATTTCTGTAGTGCTTGCACACCAGATCATCCACTTCACCAAAAAGCCCAAAGGTAAACTGATTACCCTCATAATCCGTACATACAAGTCCAACCTCAGCAGGAGGCACACCATTTCGAAGGTTAAAAGCATCCGTTTCGCGCCCTAAACCCCCTTTCATTCCTTGTCCAGTCAGGTCAATCACCGCCCCTGGTCGGGCAGTGTAATGTGCATACCGAAAGGCAGGATGCGGCTCATATGGAAACTCTGCCGTGCCTACCACTGTAGGTGGATGCTCGATCTCTGCTTTGTCAGGTTTTGTTCCTAATTGATCATGCATTGTGGTGGTCTCGTTGAGTTGTTTGTTTTATGATACTTATAATATAATCCTAGCATACTTATGATTATTTGTCAATATGCTCGCCCCTATCTAGCCCTATCGCTCCACCACACCTAATAGCCAAGCATCGCCCACATCGCGCTGCGGTTCTGTGCAAAATGATTGCCACGATCAGTGTTCAACTCGATCAGGATAGCTGCTGTACCTCTCTCTAAGAGCCAGTCTTCATATGTCCCGGTCATTTCAAAACCAAAGGTCCCGGTTGTTGCGCTGTTCGGGACAAATGCATAACGCGCCAGACGAGCATATTCACGTCCGCCCGCAATAGAGACACCTACATCATTCGAATTTACCAACGAGCCAGAGCTATGGTAAGTAATGATAAAGCGTGGCCCATAGCGATATGTCGCATTCATCAAGGCCTGTGTTTCACGCTCGGAGCCTGCTGACGATCCTCCGGCACCCGACTGTTCTCCCGTGCTCGTCACAATATTCCCCGTCCAGTTATGGGTAGGAAAGTTACGGTTCAGATTAACACCGTTATTATTGGTGCGACTTGCCTTGGCTACCCCATCGGGGTTCACACTTGGTATCACAACCACGCGCACGTGCGCTGGGATCTTACCGGGGTTTGCCTCAAGATCATTCATCCAACTCTGGACGGTATACACACTACTGAGCTCGTTGCCATGAATACCAGCAGTATAGAGATACGTTGTGGCGCCATTCCCGTATATATAGGCATTGATAGGGCGCCCCCCTACCGAGTAGCCGACAGTTTCGACCACATAACAACGTGTTCGCCCCTTAAACGCCCAATCCTCGGTTGATTTGATGTCGTGCTCGCTGGTAATGTCTTTAGAGACCGTGATAGTAAAGTCGACACAGCGGCCAGCACCAGAGAGTGACACGATGATTGAGTCATTCGTGGCAGTAACCGTCGATGGCACTCCTTGAACCTTTACGATGTCCGTGATGGCCTGGTCTTCTTTGCGCGTCTGATCCAGCTTAAGAACAATTCGGGCATTTGGGTCAATGCTTGTAGCACCAACATTTACAGAGGCAACCTTTGGACCACCTGACAGCGTAAATGCTATCTGATGCGGTGCAGCCAAGGCACTGCCATCCGTTGCCTCAACTTCGGTCAGCGTAAGAACGTACGGCGCACTGCGTGGCAAATCCTCTTCAGCTGGCGCCACAACGACCTGGTCTCCTTTGACTGTCACGGTAACGTCGTGTTTTACCTCTTTATCACCGTCCTTTTGAATCAGCTTTGCGGCCGCTTTGACAAGCGGCTTGTCGGTCACAATCGTAAATGGTTGGTTCTTGCTATAGACAGTCTGATCGTTTTTTACTGAACTATCAACCACAGTAGTAGCCGGCAGGACTTGAACGGGATCATTAAAGAGTGTTGCCACCTTTTCACCGGCAAATCGGCGCTCTAATTTGAGATGTTGTTGCTCGCCCTGTGCCAATTGCAGCGTCGCAACATGACAGTCGACACGGCCATCTGCCGCCTCACAGTCCACTGAACGATCAGCCGACGAAAGCACATACTCAAACGTAGTATCAGTAGTGGACAAGGCGAGGGATAACGGCCGTACAGCGGCGATCGGCTTTTTAATCGCGTCTAGCGTTATCACGGGCGCTTCTGGCGTCGCTACCTTGAAATACAGTGCCGGAAAGCCAATCCCTCCAATCGAGAGCCTAGCAGACTGCGTGCCGGCCTGTGGCACCATCAGAGGACTCACGCAGACACTACGCCCCACGAGCGGGAAATCACCAATCGTTATCGTGTCCTTGACCGCAAGTTCATACCCATTGCCACTTGATCGTAGTAGCCCTGGCAAGAATGTTACCTTGCCTATACAGCTCTCGCCCGCATAAGAAAAGTGAATCGTACGAGGAATCATGGCTACGCCAGCCGATACAAGCACCACAGTGCCAGCTATCACCAAACTGGACCGCCAGGGATGGCGACGAACAGTATTCCAAAGCCAGTGTGCCATCTGTCTTACCTTTTGCACTATTATCTAGTATAACACTTATGGCTACCCTGTTTAGCGCTAAAAGCACTCGCCTCTCTGTGCGGAGCTTGTAACAGTTATGCGCGACTTAAATTAGCAACGAACGGCAACAGCCAGCTCATTTGCAATGTATTCCACAGATATTTTCATTTTACACCTCTTTTTGTTTATGATTTCGATTGTTTTTAGTATAGATGCTACGCTAGGCAAAAGCAATAGCGTTTTGGATGAAAATTTCGCCAATGTTTTACCGATAACCTATCATCCTGTCTGTCGCGGATAGGCAATCCAGAGAGGCTTGGACGTAAGATACTTTACAATGCCAGCCTTTGCCTCGAGAACATCTTTGTTATGCGGCAAATTTATCCAGGGATCAAACCAACCCTCTGTACATTTCACTAGGTAGTGCCCCTGATCGTAATCACGCGGCACATCAATATATACAATTGTTCCATTAACATAATTGAGCGCATTACTCTTAGGATCAGCACGCTTGTAGGCGTAGCTATATCCGTAAAATCTCAGCACATCTACAAGCTCTTTTAATGAATAGCCCCTTGCTATAGCACCATACTTACCGAGCAAGTGAACAGTTTCGTCATATGACTTACCCACTATAAAGGCTACACAGGCCGCGCCACACCCGTAGTCATCTTTTTGTACAATCAGCTCTTTCATATACCTGATTGTAGTTTTTCTATTTTTATTAACAAGTCCTTGAATCTGCCTCAAAAGTCAAAACCCGCGTACGCAATTTACGACCGTCTTTATCTCGGCTACACAATCACAGAGGAAGGTTTATGAGCGGAATAACCCCCAAGACGCCCTGAAGTATCACACCTAGGAGAACGATAATAATGGGTAACGCATACTGCATAAAAATTCGCACAATACGTCGCCTTTTGGGTGTGCGAGTTACATCTATCCCTAGTCGAGCGAGCCACCATTCATAAAAACGCTTGGTTTTATCATCTGGAAACTGTGCGTGAGATAAAGGACACCCTCGCAAAACCTCTAGCATAGCTATATGGGCTATAGCTAGCACCAGAATAATTCTATAATCTACCCAGAGCCACGACGTATAGGCAACTACCACGAGTAGTAGGTGGATTACTATCAGGAGCCTCTCTTTGGCTTTATTCATGCCTAGGATTATAGCAAATTGGTTGAGGCAGTATAATCATTCAATCTAAAGATTGAATGGCAAAACACCCTTCCTCGGAATAAAATGAGCAAGCTAATTTTATTCTCTCGCTGCGTCGTTTCTTCTGCCGTCGGGTTACACTACAACAGGTGGAAATACTACGAAATCGAATTATATAAAACCATCCAGGTGTCTTTTATCTTTTCCAGAAAAAGATAAAACCCATCCTGTTCGGATGGGTTTTATATAATTCGGCACCGTGCTAGTTTCCCACTTGTGGCAGTATAATCGCCGCTACAAGGCTTGACTTCTGTGTTCGGAATGAGAACAGGTATTTCCCTTGCGCCATGGGCACCGAAGTAAGGTTTGAAGACGCTTTGCGCTGATATAACAAAATCAGTGGGTCCAAACCTCGCTTCGATGACCATAAAATCTGGTCACGGTTGATGCAATTTTTTAAAATTGACGTTGGTGATATACACCAATTACTAGTTAAGTCTACCTCATCACCGGTGTTATGACAAGCATAACCATGGTGACAAGGACATAAAAAGGCAATGGGACTGTTAGTACGCTTCAGCTCCATGTATTACTACACTTCCACCTTGCGCCTATCAAACTGATCATCTTTCAGTGTCCTCATAGGGAAATCTCATCTTGGAGTTAGTTTCGCGCTTAATATGCTTTCAGCGCTTATCTATTCCGAACATAGCTACTCGACAATGCAGCAGGTGGCCACAATCGATACACCAGAGGTTCGTCCATCTCGGTCCTCTCGTACTAGAGACAGATCTCCTCAAATTTCCTGACGTCCATACCGGATATAAACCGAACTGTCTCACGACGTTCTGAACCCAGCTCGCGTACCACTTTAATCGGCGAACAGCCGAACCCTTGGAAGGTGCTCCCCCTCCAGGATGTGATGAGCCGACATCGAGGTGCCAAACAGCGCCGTCTATGTGAACTATTGGGCGCTATAAGCCTGTTATCCCCAGGGTAACTTTTATCCGTTTGCGCTGTCGATCCCACATTCATGTACAAATGTACGTACAGCGGATCACTTGCTCCTACTTTCGTATCTGCTTGGAATGTACTCCTCACAGTCAAGCTGGCTTTTGCGCATACACTATCACTTCGATTTCCATCCGAAGCTAGCCAACCTTTGAACGCCTCCGCTACTCTTTAGGAGGCAACCGCCCCAGTTAAACTACCCATCATACACGGTCCCCACACCAGATAATGGTGCAGGTGAGATCAAGATCACAACAAGGCTGGTATTTCACCTGTGGCTCCACAAATACTGGCGTATCTGCTTCAAAGCCTCCCAGCTATGCTACACATGTTGTAACCCGGATCAATGTAAAACTGTAGTAAAGCTCCATGGGGTCTTCTCGTCCTGGTATGGACAGACGGCATCTTTACCGCCAATGCACTTTCACCGAGGCCTTCGCTGAGACAGTGCCCACATGATTACTCCATTCGTGCGGGTCAGAACTTACCTGACAAGGAATTTCGCTACCTTAGGACGGTTATAGTTACCGCCGCCGTTCACCGGGGCTTCAGTTCGCACCGTAAAGCGCTCCCCTTAACCTTCCGGCACCGGGCAGGAGTCAGCCCCTATACATCCACTTTCGTGTTAGCAGAGACCTGTGTTTTTGATAAACAGTTCCGTGGGCTCTTTTGCTGCGGCCCCCACATCGTTAGATACAAAGGGTTACGCGTTCAAAAGAACATAAAAATTCATGTTACTTATCTCAGAAAAAATCTATTGGTTCATAAAAGGATTTGATCACACCAGTTGTAAATAAATCAACGTAGTTGAAATGTCTACAAAAGATGCGTACTCACATACAACATTAGGCGCTTTTATCTTCCTAATATTGCGTTCTTCTAACCGTTAACTCTTGCTGAGTGAACGCGACATTATATCCACCGAAGTGGGGGCAGACCTTATCCCGAAGTTACGGTCGCTGTATTGCCGAGTTCCTTAGCGAAGGGTCTCTCGTAAGCCTGAGTCTACTCGACTCGAGCACCTGTGTTGGTTTGCGGTACGGGCGGCTAAATTCACGCGTACACCTGCTTTTCTAGCCAGGGCTTTCACCAAAATCGCTAGTCCGAAGACCAGCTTTCACTCCCTTTGCGTTCCCGCTCGGTTGGACGGATACATACCATGAATCCGCTTCGATTACTTCCCCGTAAACAGTGTACAAAATTTAACCGGTTCAGGAATATTAACCTGATGTCCATCGCCTACGCTATGCGCCTCGGCTTAGGCCCGACTAACCCTGAGATGATTACCATGGCTCAGGAAACCTTGCTCTTACGGCCGACAGGATTCTCACCTGTCTTATGGTTACTCATTCCAGCATTCTCACTTCCTAACGCTCCACAACACTTTCCAATGCTGCTTCACTGCAGATAGGAACGCTCCTCTACCACTGCCCCGTCATCACATCTCACAACGTCTATCTTCAAGATTTTGACGCCAGCCCTGCCGGGTGGCTCTTGAAAATGTTGTGCGATCTGAAGACGGGGCAATCCATGTCTTCGGTATTACGTTTAGCCCCGTTACATTTTCCACGCAAGATCTCTTGACTAGTGAGCTGTTACGCACTCTTTAAATGAATGGCTGCTTCTAAGCCAACATCCTAGCTGTTTAAGAAATCTCACCTTGTTTCCCACTTAACGTAAATTTAGGGACCTTAGACGATGGTCTGGGCTGTTTCCCTTTTGAGCGACGAACTTAGCTCCGCCGTTCTGACTGCCATGATTACACATACGGTATTCGTAGTTTGTTAAGGGTGGGTAGGATTGCTCCCCCCAGTCCTTTACAGAGCTCTACCCCCGACTGCTACTACATGACGCTAGCCCTAAAGCTATTTCGAGGAGAACCAGCTATCTCCGAGTTCGATTGGCATTTCACCGCTAACCACAGGTCATCCAAACACTTTGCTGCGTGTCCTGGTTCGGCCCTTCACTCCCTGTTACAGAAGCTTCAGCCTGCCCATGGTTAGGTCACCCGGTTTCGGGTCTAATTCCAAGTACTATGTCGCCCTATTCAGGCTCGCTTTCACTGTGGCTCCGTCACTTGACTTAACCTTGCACTTGAAATTAACTCGCTGGATCGTTCTACAAAAAGCACGCCGTCACGGAACAAGTCCGCTCCGACTCCTTGTAGGCACAGAGTTTCAGGATCTATTTCACTCCCCTCCCGGGGTTCTTTTCACCTTTCCATCGCTGTACTAGTTCACTATCGATCGTATATTATATTTAGCCTTGGCTGGTGGTCCAGCCGGATTCAGACAGGGTTTCTCGTGCCCCGCCCTACTCGATAAAACACGTATAAAGTCAGCTCGGTTTTCGCGTACACGTCTTTCACGTTCTTTGGATAGTCATTCAAACTATTCTGCTAACCAAGCATGTTTTCTTACTTTACTAACACCTGACAGAGTGTTATCGCAAATCAGATAATTGAACCGAGGTTCAACGCTCTGACTTGGTCTCGTGTGATATCACAACCCCTTATAAGCATTGGCCTGTCAGCCGTATTAATTACATCTTACGAATTGTTTAACTTAGATATTTGGTGGGCAGCACTTGGCTGCCCACCATGCGTAGAGACAAAATCGTGAGTAAAACTCAACAGAAACTGTCTTCGTGGCCTAGGCAGGATTCGAACCTAGAGACATTGGTATCAGACCATTGAAATAGTTGTCGTGGGATCCATTGACAAAAACTCGACAGGTCTAACTCCTCCGCCTGCAACCTCCGACGTATCAAGTCGGCGCTCTGTCCATTGAGCTACAAGGCCAAGCACAAAAGACGGTTACGCAACCATCAAATGTGACGCTGTTAAACAACGTAAGATGTAATTAAAACTTAAAAGGTTTGGGCTCTGCCGATTTCGCTCGCCACTACTTTCGGTATCGTTATTTACTTTCTTTTCCTCTCCCTACTAAGATGTTTCAGTTCAGGAGGTTCCCTCTATCTACCCTATGTGTTCAGGTAGAAGTAACATGACATGACTCATGCTGAGTTTCCTCATTCGGAGATTCCCGGATCAAAGCTTGTTGACAGCTTCCCGAGACTTATCGCAGTCTTCCACGTCCTTCATCGGTAATATACGTCTAGGCATCCACTACTGTGCCCTTGAGTACCTTTTTATGCATTGACTTAACTAGTAATTGGTAATTACCAATTACTTGCCGTCAATCTTTAAAAAATTTTCTTACATCATTGAATTGTTAAGATTCTTGCGCCTCACCTCGAGAACACATTCGAACCTATCGTAGCCGATAAAATCTTTCTGTCCTCGCAGTGCAACTTTACCATCCTATCACTTTGTGATGAGGTCTGTAAAGTCCCTTTCGTTGTAATTTTTGTGGCGTTTTTACTACCACTGATACGAACTCGCATTTCGTATCGCCAGAGGTTCGGGTGGAACATTCGCTTAATCTGTTATTTATAGTACAGGATGGGGAGAGTTTTTGCAAGGGTTTTATCTCCAGAAATCTGACCGCCCCTGTAGCTAGTGGCACCCCTGGCTATTTTGTGCAATACTTGACCCTATGAAATACTCAACGATTCTCTTTGACATAGACGGCACTATTCTTGACCCAGGCCCTTCAATCACCGATTCGGCCCGATACGCCCTTGGCCAACTGGGAATTACCGAAAATAGCCCCGAAGCACTACGTAGGTTTGTTGGTCCACCACTGGAACATTCTTTCCGTGACTATTACCACCTTGATGAGCAGCAAGTACAGCAGGCTGTCGCCCATTTCCGTCACTATCTGGTGCATGAAGGTCTACACGCCTATACGATCTACCCCGGTATTGCTGACTTGCTGGCAACGCTTGCCAAAAACGGGGCAACAATCGGAATCGTCACATCAAAAATCGAACGTATCGCACGACTTGTTATCGATGAGGCTGGCTTGACAGATTACTTCTCGGTATTCTGTGCACAAGAAGAGGGTAATCCAATCAAGAAAGAAATTACGCTTGCAGATGCGCTGACGCAGTTAAATGTAACTCCTGATCAACTATCTCAAACCGTCATGATTGGTGATCGCATGCATGATATTGAGGCAGCCCAGGCAAATAATGTCGATTCTATTGGTATCTTGCACGGTTATGGCACGGTGGCAGAGTTTGAAGATGCTGGTGCGACGCATGTCGTGAAAGATGCGAACGAGCTAAAGAACCTGCTTCTTGATGCATAGGCGTGGGCGCTGAGGGGTCGCTTCGTTACACTTCGCTCTTCCGCTTGTTCGTAAAGAAAAATAGCTTCGCTGCTTTTCTTTACTTCACTCGCTACACCGAACCCCGCGTACTTTTGCTTCGCAAAAGCGGGGGTTCGAGTCCTGAGGTGATCCACCAAGAAAAAACCACCCCGAATGGGATGGTTTTTTCTTGGTGGGCGCTGAGGGGCTCGAACCCCCGACCCCCTCGGTGTAAACGAGGTGCTCTAGCCAACTGAGCTAAGCGCCCTTCATGTCTTGGTGGGCGATGAGGGACTTGAACCTCCGACCTCGTCATTATCAGTGACGCGCTCTAACCAGCTGAGCTAATCGCCCCTAAATACCAAAACTATACTTGGTGGAGTGTCCTAGACTTTCGCCTAGTTCACCCCATATGGTGGAGCGTCGGGGACTCGAACCCCGGACCCCCTGCTTGCAAAGCAGGTGCTCTAGCCAACTGAGCTAACGCCCCAAGAATGAAAGTGCTCTGACAAACTGCCAGACTTTACCCATTCTACCGTAGAAAAGCCCTACTGACAAGTGTATAATTGCAAGTATGTATGAATTTAACCTAACAACATTCTTTATTGGATTAGGCGTGATCCTTGTAGGTATCGCCTTTGTTAAGTGGCACCGGGCACTGGCAAATGAATTTGGCGGCGGTGTCGGTAGCTATGAAAAGTACAAACTGTATGCACTTATTGTCTGCGGTTTCGGCCTTCTTCTTATGCTGAACTTACCGGCCTTTCTCCTCAACCTCGCGCTCGGCGGCTTGTTTGGTCGATAGACTGGATCACTCCGCAAAACAACAAAAAATACCTCGGCATGCCGAGGTATTTTCTTCCTTAACAACTTAGTTGTGCAATTGATCATCGTCAAGTCTATATAAGACTTTCTTGAACTTAGTCTTGTCCTAAAAGGACAAACGTTAATATGTAAGCTCGGCATATTAACAAGACCGACCTAGCTTCAGCAAATGATTTCTCGATTTGCTGGCATAACTCTCCTCTAGAAAGGAGGTAATCCATCCGCACCTTCCGGTACGGATACCTTGTTACGACTTAACCCCAATCATGCCCCCCACCTTAGGCCGACGAATCGGACTTCGGGTGTTGGTCACTTTCATGGTTTGACGGGCGGTGTGTACAAGACCCGGGAACGTATTCACCGCAGTTTGCTGACCTGCGATTACTAGCGATTCCGACTTCATGGAGGCGAGTTTCAGCCTCCAATCCGAACTGGGACTGGCTTTGATGCGATTTGCTTCACCTCGCGGCTTCGCTGCGCATTGTACCAGCCATTGTATTACGTTTCTAGCCCAGGATGTAAGAGTAATACTGACCTGACATCATCCCCTCCTTCCTCCCCGTTACCGGGGCAGTATCTCCAGAAAAATACAACTGGAGACAAGGGTTGCGCTCGTTGATGGACTTAACCAAACATCTCACGACACGAGCTGACGACGGCCATGCAACATCTGTCACTTGGTTCCAAAAGGCACACGCTACTTTCGTAGTGCTTCCAAGGATGTCAAACCCTGGTAAGGTTCTTCGTTTATCATCGAATTAAAGAACATAATCCACCGCTTGTGCGGGTCCCCGTCAATTCCTTTATGTTTTAGCCTTGCGGCCGTACTCCACAGGCGGGATACTTAACGCGTTAGCTTCGCTACTTGAGGGGTCGATACCCCAAACAGCTAGTATCCATCGTTTACGGCGTGGACTACCCGGGTATCTAATCCGGTTCGCTCCCCACGCTTTCGTGCCTTAGCGTCAGAAATGGTCCAGTAACCTGCCTACGCCATTGGTGTTCCTTCTAATATCTACGGATTTCACTCCTACACTAGAAATTCCAGTTACCTCTACCATTCTCGAGTTAGTGAGTTCGAATAATAGTCTGTATGGTTGAGCCACCAGGTTTCACTATTCGCTTTACTAACCGCCTACGCAACTCTTTACGCCCAGTCACTCCGGATAATGCTTGCACCCTACGTATGACCGCGGCTGCTGGCACGTAGTTAGCCGGTGCTTATTCATGAGTTACCGTCATATTCTTCACTCATAAAAGAAGTTTACAACCCGAGGGCCTTCATCCTTCACGCGGCGTTGCTCCATCAGGCTTTCGCCCATTGTGGAAGATTCCTCACTGCTGCCTCCCGTAGGAGTCTGGACCGTGTCTCAGTTCCAGTCTGGCTGATCATCCTCTCAGACCAGCTACGGATCGTCGGCTTGGTAGGCCATTACCCTACCAACAACCTAATCCGACGCGGGCCGCTCCCAAAGCGTCCGAAGACTTTAATCCGAAGATCATATGCGGCATTAGCTACCCTTTCGGGCAGTTATTCCTCACTTTGGGGCACGTTCCCACGCGTTACTCAGCCGTCCGCCGCTCGCCGCCATCTAGTAAACTAGACGCGCTGCCGCTCGACTTGCATGTGTTAGGCACGCCGCCAGCATTCATCCTGAGCCAGGATCAAACTCTCCATAAAAGATGTATCTTACGATACGTCTATATTGCTCATATAAACATTGACGATGATTGTACAAATAATACCTTTCGATACTATCTGCACGATTTAATTGCACAACTAAATTGTCAAAGGACGATTATAACATCTGTCCAACTCGCATAAATTATTGTTTACACTTCCGTTGTGTGTTGCTCGCAGCAATCAGACTGTTAATCATCATACCGTACATATGGCTGTCACGTCAACACCTTTTCGGTGTTATTTTGTAGCGAAAAAAACAACCACCCTATGCAGCCACGTAAAACATGTGAATGACAAGGCTGATCAATGCCCCTAATAGCGCACCGACTAAGAGCTCAAGTGGCGTGTGGCCTTTTGCGACCATCGGTACCGGCACATTACTCTTCTGCTCTTTTAATAGCGCCGTGAGCGCCTGACCCTGCTCGCCTGAAGACCGTCGTACGGTCACCGCATCGTACATAACAACACCAGTGAATAGCGCTGCGAGTGCAAAAATCGCACTCGCAAAGCCCTCATTCAATCCAATCGCTACCATCAATGCAACCGTTGTCGTTGTGTGTGCACTTGGCATATCACCCGAAGCGAAGAAACGTCCAAAGTTACGAGCGCTACGAGTTTGCACAGTAGCGATCACGTACTTGATAACGTGCGCTGTTGTCCAAGCAACGGCGATCGTCACAAGATACGGCATGAGAAACGAGAGGTCCACTACGCCTCCGCCTCTTCTACGATGTCATCTTCTGTCTTTTCTGGCACGAGCCCGACTGACGAAACAACATCACCTTCGCTCATCTTCATAATTCGCACTCCTTGTGTTGTGCGCCCAAGTACAGGGATATCCTTAAGACCAACACGGATGGTTTGTCCCTTGCCGGAGATCATCAATACCTCACTTGCGTCAGCTTCAAGCGTACGGACGGTGACAATTGGACCAGTTTTTGCTGTCACCACTGCAGCCTTAATACCCACTCCACCACGTTTGTGACTTGGGAAATTTGCCGCCTTCGTAATCTTACCGTAGCCAAAGTCAGAGATGACCAAAAGTCGCTGATCGTCCGCACACACGACATCCATACCAACTACCGTATCATTTGGTCGGAGACGCACCCCACGAACACCGCGTGCCGAGCGACCCATCGGCCGGGCATCAGCCTCGTTAAATCGAATCGCCTGCCCCGCTGAGGTTGAAACGATAATATCGTTCTGGCCCGTCGTCTTTTGAATCCAACGTAGCTCATCGCCATCATCTAGCTTGATGGCAATCAGACCATTAGTGCGAATATTCGCATAATCCTTGAGTGGCGTCTTCTTGACCGTACCCTTCGTGGTTGTCATAAACAGATAACCTTCATCATTGGCATCTTTTTCATGCTTGATAATAGAGGTGATTTTCTCCTCTGGCTGTAACTGCAACAAATTGACTGCCGCCACACCCTTTGCCTGCAACCCGGCTGCTGGTACCTCGTACGCCTTCAGACGGAAAACGCGACCCTTATTCGTAAAGAATAATAGGTAGTCATGCGTACTCGCAGGCACCAACTGATCAATAGCATCTTCTTCCTTGGTGGTCATGCCACGCTTGCCCTTGCCACCACGATTTTGCTTGCGATAATCACTCACGAGTGTTCGTTTGATGTAATTCTCGGTTGTAAGCAAAATAACGCTTTCTTCTTCAGGAATTAATTCCTCGTCCGAGAACTTACCGAGCTCATGATTAATAATCTGACTGCGACGCTCGTCACCGTACTTCTCTTTCATCTCTAATAGCTCGGTCTTGATAATCTTGAGAATCTCTTTCTCGTCTGCGAGAATACCCTCAAGTTTTGCAATCAGTTTAATCAGCTCGTTCAATTCGTTTTCGATTGCCTCACGCTCGAGTCCCGTCAAGCGTCGCAGTTGCATCGCCAAGATAGCTTTAGCCTGGATTTCGCTCAATTTGAACTTGGCAATCAAAGCCTTCTCGGCCTCTTCCTGCGTCTTAGACGCACGGATCGTCTTGATTACCTCGTCAATATGATCAAGGGCAATCTTATAACCTTCCAGAATATGTGCACGCTCTTTCGCTTTTCGTAGCTCGAATTCAGTACGGCGTCGCACCACCTGTTGGCGGTGCTTAACGAACTCGCTCAGCATCTCATGAAGCCCCAGGATACGTGGCTGGATACCGTCAATCAGTGCCAACATATTAAAGCTAAAGCTCGTCTGCAACGCAGTTAACTTATACAACTGGTTGAGCAGCTTCTTTGGATAAGCATCTTTCTTTAACTCAATAACAATACGCACAACGCCACGCGCACTCTCGTCACGCAGGTCACTGATACCATTAATCTTCTTGTCCTTAACGAGTTCAGCAATCTTTTCAATTAGTGTTGCTTTATTTACACCATAAGGTACTTCGGTGACGACAATCTGATGGCGCCCCCTCTTTGTCTCTTCGATGTTTGCCACTGCGCGGACCATGACGCTTCCGCGGCCAGTCTGATAGGCTTGCTTCATTGGCGCACCACCATAAATAATTGCCCCTGTCGGAAAATCTGGACCTTTTACGTGCTTAAGGAGATCGTCAACTGTAGCTTCTTCGTTATCAATCAGCTCGATTGAGGCATCCACCAATTCACCGAGATTGTGGGGTGGGATATTTGTAGCCATACCCACCGCAATACCAATCTGACCATTCAACAGCAGGTTCGGCAATTTGGCTGGCAAGACAACTGGTTCTTGCAAGCGGCCGTCATAGTTATCTCGAAAATCAATCGTATCCTTATCAATATCAGCAATCATCTCGTCTGCCGGACGAGTCATGCGCGCCTCAGTGTAGCGCATCGCTGCCGCCGGATCGCCGTCCATCGAACCAAAGTTACCTTGGCCGTCTACCATTGGATAACGTAACGCCCATGGCTGCGCAAGACGGACCATCGAATCATAAATAGCACTGTCGCCGTGCGGGTGAAAGTCACCCATCACCGCACCCACTACCGTGGCGCTCTTACGATGTTTGGCGCCTGCACGTAAACCATCACGGTTCATGGTGTATAAAATACGACGATGTACTGGCTTGAGACCATCACGAACATCCGGCAGAGCACGATCAATAATCACGCTCATGGAGTAGCGGAGGAAGTTGTCCTCCATAACGTTCTCGAGAGTACGATGCTCAAGGCCCGTTGTTATTTCTGCATCACTATTCATATTTGTTGTAATTTCATCATCATTCATGACTATACATCCAATTCCTCTATATCAATATCCTTGGCCCGTGTCTGGATGAATGCTTTGCGTAGTGGCACCTCATCACCCATCAGTTTTGTGAAGATAGCATCCGCCTTCTCAGCATCTTCAACCCGAACCTGCACTAATACACGGTTCTCTGGATTCATGGTCGTGTCCCATAGTTGGTCAGCATCCATCTCACCCAGACCCTTAAATCGGCTAATGGTGACCCCAGCCTGCTTCATCTTGTCATCATCAGCATTAACGGTCGTACCACGTTCGGTCTTCTCGGCAATCATGTCATTTAAGATGCGATCACGCTCGGTCTCATCGTAGGCATAGATTTTCTTTTGACCCTTATTGATGCTGTAGAGTGGTGGTTTTGCCAAATAGACATACCCGCCCTCTACAATTTCTTGCATGTATCGGTAAAAGAAGGTCAGTAGCAACGTTGCAATGTGGCTACCATCAACATCGGCATCGGTCATAATAACGATTTTGTGATAGCGCAGACCATTGATATCAAATGAGTCACCAATACCAACACCAAACGCCTGGATCATAGCGACGATCTCTTTGTTAGCAAACATCTTATCGAGACGCGCACGTTCGGTGTTGAGCACCTTACCACGAAGTGGCAAGATGGCTTGCGTTTTGTTATCACGGCCTTCCTTCGCACTTCCGGCGGCCGAGTTACCCTCTACAATATATATCTCGCTCTCCGAAGGGCTCTTACTGCTACAGTCCCACAGTTTACCCGGTAGCCCCATACCATCCAATGCACCCTTACGAAGGACGTTGTCGCGTGCCGCACGAGCAGCCTTGCGTGCACGAGCAGCCAGGATTGCCTTGCCAACGATCTTCTTCGCAACGTCAGGATTCTCCTCTAGGTAATAGCTGAAGTACTCATTCATGACCTGTTCGACATAACGACGGACTTCTGGGTTACCCAGCTTGTTCTTTGTCTGACCTTCAAATTGTGGATCTGGCAGTTTAACCAAAATAATCGCTGTTAAGCCTTCTCGAATATCATCACCGCTCAGGTTGTCTTCTTTTTCTTTCAATAGGCTGTTTTTGCGTGCGTAATCATTAATTACACGCGTCATCGCCGCACGAAAGCCAACAAGATGCGTCCCGCCATCCGGGGTGAGGACGTTATTGGCGAACGGCTTTACCATCTCGATGAAGGTATCATTGTACTGGACAGCCACCTCCACAATACTATCTTCAATCTGCTTTTCAACGTAGAAGATATTCTCACTGACAACTTCTTTGCCAATATTCAGGTGCTTTACATAGCTCTGAATACCGCCTTCAAAATAAAATGCCTCGCGTGCGCCCGTTCGATTATCACGGACAGCAACGTAGATACCTTTCGTAAGATAGGCCTGGTGGCGAAGATAATTCACTACCCACTTATAGTCAAACTCTACTGTTTCCTTAAAGATCGTTGGATCCGGATAGAACGTAATAGTCGTCCCTGTCTGGCGATCAGTCGGGCCAACCTTTTTGAAGGGTACTTTTACGCCACCGCGTTCAAATTCGATGCGATATAACTGACCTTTTTGCACTACCTCAGCGATCATATGCGTCGATAGTGCATTCACGACGCTTGAACCAACACCGTGAAGACCAGATGATACTTTATAGCCACCGCCACCGAACTTACCACCGGCATGAAGAACGGTAAGGACCGTCTCAAGCGTCGAAAGACCTGTCTTGGGGTGCTTATCTACAGGAATACCACGACCATCGTCAGAAATGGTAATACCACCATCCTCCAGAATAGTTACATCAACACGCGTCGCATGACCGGCGATCGCTTCGTCGATAGAGTTATCAGCAATTTCCTTAATCAGGTGGTGGACACCGTCATACCCTGTACTACCGATATACATTCCTGGCCGTTTACGTACCGGCTCAAGGCCCTCAAGGACCTGGATTTGCGACCCATCATACGAGCCGTCATCTACTTTTTTAGCCATGCTTCCCCTCACTTATTCAGTCATTCAGCTATTTACAATAGTTCTATTATACCGAAAAATCGCCTTTCACTCAAGTCACTTGCGCACCGTATATCTGTTATGGTACGCTTGAGTTATAGAAAAGGGTGGATAATGTTTAAAGAAATCGTCTCACAACTCTCCTTTAGTCCCGCCATGGTAGAGCGACTAAGTACTTATGCTCACAGAGTGAGGCAAAAACAGCGCCTGAGTGGATGGTCTCTTATCGTCCTTACTGTTCTCTTTTTTGCCCAGATCGTTGTCATCGCCCTTCCTCCCCCTTCCCCCATCACCGGGCAAGAACCACAAAATAGTAATGACTTCGTCTCTACAATCGTGAGCGAAGAACCACATCCCTCACCTAGTATGGTTGCCCAATTTGAGGGCTTTATTGATGAATTACCTCCAGTGAGTGACATTACCAGTGTCGCGATTTATTTTGGCTTGATCATTATCAACGCTCTTACCTATCTGTCGCTACGTCAACGTGTCAAAGAGACACGTATTATCCGCCGCCAGCTTAACCAAGGAGCCCTTTAACTATGACGTCTCTTAATCGATCTGACCTCTCCTCAAGTTATAAAGAGACGATGGATGATATGCGCCAAGAGCTCCGCCCTGCAGAACGCATCTGGAGCCGTATCGTTCATTCGACTGCTGGCAGGATCGTCGGCATCACGATCGGATCCGTCCTCTTGCGACCACGATCGCTGCTTATTGGCGCAAGTCTTGCCATTATTATGATAGTCGGCATCTATGTCACCGCTTGGCTCTATGACACCCCTTATAACAATACAGAACCGCTCTTAGCCTTTATCTTTGGCTGGGCAATCGGCTTATTATATGACCTGTTTTTCGTCGCTACGCGGCGTCATTCGCGTTAACGAATCTTCATCGAAAATTCCTGGGCATCATCAGAATCGCCAGAATTTGCCCCGCGAAAGTCAAACGTATGCACCCCATCAACAGGTGGCTTTGCACTTGATACAACCGGTGGTGGCGCAAGAACCTCAGGGGTTACTACTGAAGGAGCAGCGGCGGGTGGCATCGGTTGCGATGACGGCTGGGGTGGTGGCGCTTGCGCAATAGGCTGAGGTGCCACAGGCATACGAGGGGCCGCTGACGGAAGAGGCGCTGGGGTCACTAGCGGCACACCAGGAGCCATCGGAGGCGCCACGGGCTGTCCAGTAGGTACCTGAGATGGCTTAGCCGCAGCCGCTGGCGCTTGTGTTGATAATTGCTGGCGCTTCGCCAACCATTCATCAAGGAACGATGATCCAGCTCCTGCCTTAGCAGGTGCAGCTGGCGCCGGGGTACCTGGCAGGGTTGGCTTACTACCACCAGCAGGACCTGCAGCGCTAAATCGATTCGCCTGGGCCTTGCGTAACTCCTCGAGCTTATTCTTTTTGGCAGCCTCTCCCGCTCCAAGGCGCTCAGTAATCTCTCTTTCCACGACTGTACGTGGTTTGCCGTATTTGGCTGCCGATAGTTTCTTCAAGGCATCAATCAGATCAGGATTCACTTGGCCCATAGGAGGCACAAACGACATGCTAAAGGGTGCCGAAGGAACGTTATTGATCATCACTGAGGTAATTGACTGATAATTCGGTAGCTTTGCCAGATCCTCGGCCTCAAAGGTTGGCTTGAACTTCTTTTCGAGGATCTCCGCATCCGTGATACCGATACGTCCGCTAATCACCGTCCCAACGTTACCAATAATCGCTTCGCGAATCTTATCAGTGAGCTGGGTCATGAACTGGTTACCAAGAATAAGGTTAAGGCGATACTTTCGAGCCTCTGACAGAATCGACTCAAAGCTTTCGGTCGCAAAGTTCTGAAACTCGTCTACATATAAACTAAAGTCAACGCGATCTTGTTCAGGAATATTGGCGCGTCCCATGGCGGCTGCCTGAAACTTCATCACGAAGATAATACCTAATAGCTTGCTGTTTAGTTCACCCATCTTACCTTTCGATAAGTTAACAAGCAAAATTTTCTTGTTATCCATAATGTCGCGCAAATTAAAGCCACTCTTTGTCTGACCGATAATGTTACGCATCGAATCATTCGAGATGAACGGACCAAACTTTGAAACAACCCAGCTAATAACCTCGCCCGCCTCGTTCGACTTCTGTGAAGCTGGAAACTCTTTTGTCCAGAAATCAAGCACTGTACGGTCAGTGACATATTTCAATTTGCTGTTGCGAAAATCATCATCAATCAGCACCTTAGGGATATCAATGAAGGTGCCCCCCTGCGGATCGGCCATCAATAATAAGGCACTATTGCGAAAGATATGTTCAAGACGCGGACCAACGATACCGGTGTGACCCGGGTCGTAGAGACCATAGAGCATATTAATCGCCTCCTGTACCAAGAAGTCTTTCTGGTCTGGGTGATCGAACTCAAACATATTAAGACCAATCGGGTTGGTCATATCACCAGGGTTAAAGTAAATAATATCTTCAACGCGCTCTTTCGGCACTTTGCCAAGCAGTGATTCAGCCGAGTCACCGTGAGGATCAACAAAGGCAAATCCCTTGCCATCCATCATGTCTTGATAAGCAAGATTTTCCAGTAGGACTGATTTACCTGTACCCGTCTGACCGATGATATAGGTGTGACGGCGGCGGTCATTCGTACTTAGCCTAATTTGCTTCTTCACCCCGCGAAATTCGTTGTAACCCAGCAAGAAACCTTCATCCATCACCTGCGTCGGACCATCGACTTGTTTGGACATTTGCCGTTTAACCTGTGAAGTCGGAATACTACTTTGATCTGGCAGGTGAAACAGCGTTGCCAATTCAACGGTATTTAAGACGTTCTTTGAAATTGACTGCGGAAAGAATCGAAAGATATAAGCTGTCACCAATTCATCAACGTTCTTTGTCGGCGTAAAGAGGAACCCGTTATAGCTTGGCGAGTCAAACAGAGAAAACGCTGCCACGATATTCTTTAATAGCCCCTGCGAACGAGCTGCCGTATTCGATGAGACAACGACTCGAATGAGTACTTCGTAGCCAGAGTGTCTCGTCTTTTCTTCAATCGCCTCAACCGCTGACTGCTCGAGCGCAGTTAATTGGCGGTCCTCCGGTTTCATTTGATCAACCGACTCTGGCGGTTTCCATAATGCCTCCAGAAGGCCGCTTGCTCCTTTGACACCAAGAGGCCCCTTGATTCCCTTTTCCTTTTTCATCTTTTCGACGGCATCAACAGATGCTTTCGTCCATCCTTCTTGAGCGGGACGCATCAAGAACTGCACCGCCAACCCATCTTCACGAGTTGCTGTTGAGAACGCGTTTAGCATGGCGCGTGCCGCATCGCGCTTTGTCTCTTGATACGTTGCAATAGGATAGATAAAGTCCTTCTTTAGCGTAAACTCACCACCGATCGTTCCGCTCATACGGCCCTCGCTACTAAAAATATTGCGCTCTTCGACTTCTTCTAGACGCGCCGTAGGATAGGCTGCCGCTACCGCCTGCTTGACGACGTCGACCAACACAAACGGCACGACTGCATAATAATGAACCAACCCTTCATGCGCGACAATCTCGAATGAAATATGGCGTTGACCATAAATACGGCTCTTGAATCCTTTTGTGGCTGTACTCGCAATGATGTTATAGAGTACTTGGGCCTCAGACAAGACTTCCTCTGTGACATCACGCTCATCACGCCCGCCCGTCTCAATATCATCACTCGCCGGTGGAATGTGAATATACATAGGGATCATCTTTAGCCCGCGTTCGTAGTTCTTAGCTTCACGCAACGTTTTGCGGTACTGACTAAACACAATGAGTCCCGCTGTGATTGCGAGAACGATAACAACAAATCCCGTGATTAATGCCTCTGCCATAACGTCTATCTTTTCACCTAGTCGGCAGCTCCCAGCTCTTTACCATATCGCTTGCGTAGATACTCACGCTGTAACTGCCCCACCGCCTCTTCACGACGTCGCGGATCATCAACAGTTTGCTGAATGATATGTTTTGCCTTATTGACCCATTCCTTCTCAATCAGATCGTCATCAGCAGCCGTATCAGGTACGTCAGTAATGAGAGATGGTGTCGCAGCTGCATCATCCGCCTGTGGTACAGGTTGTGGCAAGACGGGGACAGCAATAGTTGCTGGGTCCGGTTGTGACTGGGCTTGCTGTGGCGCCCTTTCGACTTGAGTCGGCTCGCGATCACTATAAACTTCAGGTTGTGCCCCTGGCATCATCTCCGGCACTGGCGCGGGCAGTGACGGCGATTGCTCATAGTTTATGCGTGGCGCGTTAAGACTCGGTTCCATATCTGTAATTATAGCATAAGAGCCACAAAACAATAGACGACTTATGCCCTAGGCACGACGGGCAATATACAGCACCCCTGTCAGACCAAAGATCACCACCAATAGCAATTCATACCACCGCATTCCATCGACAGAGTAAAGACCAACAACGATCATAGGCAACACCGCCAAGACGGTAGCGTACAGGTACGCCCGATTCAACGTTAGCTCCTTTCGCATCGTACGATTGGTAAATAGCTTTGTCAGAAAGCGAACCGTTTTTGCCCCGTAATAAAGCAAAAAAGTCACTACACCAAGTAGTGACAGATATGCCAAAATAAAGACAGCTAAAATAACTACCGGACCTGCACTGCTAGGTGCCGTGAGTGATAGCAATAACGCCAAAATACAAAAACTGGCAACCGTTACTGTCGTAAGAATCCTTATAAACATAACATTCTTACTATACACGATGTAGAGCCGAGATCCTCTACACACATCCATGGTAGCCAAAGCGACAAGCCTAAACGTTCCCCAGTTGCAGCAAACGCCACCTGTATATCAAATAATAGGGCGTGTGAACTGTACGAACAGCCTGTCGCTCGTTGGCTTACTGACCGCTCCGAGAAAACTCGGGGCAAGTAGTGTTGCGTCGTTTCCACGATACGCCTAGTAGTATCTTGTCTTCCTTGCTGTATTTCTCCACAAATACGGGAAGAAAGGAATATACTAGGCGCATCAGTACTCCGAACGCGGCTCAACACCGCAATACATTGGGCGGAGCGTTCGGTGACGCCAAAGAAAAAGGAAACCAGAAAGGTGCGTGCGATACGCATGTAACGCATAGTTTTTATGTTTGCTTCTTTTTGTTTTTGTTCGTCACCGAGTTTCCGTCAAATAGATTTCGGTATAGTAACAGTGCCAAATTGTTAAGGTTTTTTGCTTTTTTGTTTTTGTTAAAAGCTTAGTCTTAGACTAGCACGGTTATGGTTTTTAGTCAATAGTTGCATGCGAAATAATGAAGGTATTTATAACAACATTTAGAGAATCGTTATTGTAATAACACTTTTAAATATACTATATGTTGTCATAAATTCATCATGATATATGCACAACAAATAACTATTCTGCTGGCTTTTCATACGGTAACACAGCAACGTATTGTTCGATCTCCCGGACAATCCTGCGCGTTGTTGCTTCGTCTTGCTGCTTGGGATCGTCGACATGCCAGAATTCGACAGTCGGCATCACCAACAACCATTCTGGAATCGTTTCGCGTTCTGCCATAACAATCAACTTGTCATAGTTTGCAGCCAAATCTAGCGTTAGCTGTGTACGCACATTACGCGACATATCAATACCATAATCATCCCGCATCACATTGACGATGGTTGTCGCACCTGGACGATCGCGAAGCGACTGACCAGGCATATCAACTTTTGTCCCAGCCGAATCAGCCCGTCCGCCACGCAGACGGTAGAGTTCCATGGCTGCTTGACTACGACCGACATTAGCCCGACAAATAAACAGTATTTTCATATGGCCACTATACCATGCCTTGTCTACTGAGGATTGCTCGCCATCCAAATATGGCGCCCTGCCCTGTGTCATAGATATACTATATATATGTACGTTTCGTATGCATCCTCATCACAACATTGCCTAACAACGCTACAGGTAGTGTTGCCTACGCATCGTCTTACCCTACCATTATATTAGCGCTATACCGTGGTATTTTTTACCTAAAAAATCCCCAAAAATAGTATTGACGTAAGCAGGATGCTGACATATTATAGGGGTAGTTCCTGAGTAAAAAAATTATACAGGAGCCAAAAATAAAAAGTATTCCAAAAACTCCACATTGAAACGACCGTTCCTCGCAGGCGGTTGTTTCTTTTTTAGGACGCAAAAAAAATACCCTCATTATGAGGGTATTTTAAATACAACCTGGTGGAGCTGCGGGGTACTGCCCCCCGGTCCAAAAGGTAACTGATTATTCGTCTACAAGCTTAGTTAATCTTGACTGTTTACAACTTGTCAGACTGGAAGATTAACAAAAATATCTGATTCGTTGCGTGGAAAAATGTCCCACACCTACGCCACTGCGCATAGGCACAGTAAGTGACATAAATATAACACCCATTACCGCTATGTCACCTGCGGGCAATGAATGATCGCGCGATTAGGCTGCGATTGGCGCAAAGGCAAGCTTTGGAGCCGTAACAGAAGCTACGAGATCCTTAGCAAAAGCCTTCACTGATGCAAATTTAGTTGCAATTAAAAATATACGTACGTGTATGGTCGGCTTGCAAAATAATCTGTTAATATCCTTCTGTCGAAAGCTGTATCAGCCCCAGATATGCTTATTTTACCACCTCTTGCCCTTCTTTTCCAGTTATGCTTAACTGTAGTCACATGACGGTGGCAAAGGTGTATTCGGCAGCTCCCATAGGCTTTGACGGAAAAGTCATTGAAGTTGAGGGCGACGCCACCAGAGGCCTTCCATCTATTCAAATCGTTGGACTCGCCAATAAATCAATCGATGAGGCGAAAGAACGTGTCAAAAGTGCCCTGACTAACTCCCTCTTTGAGTACCCTGCCAAGCGCCTGACGATCAATCTTGCACCAGCGGAACTTCCTAAAGAAGGTACCCATTACGACCTCCCTATCGCATTAGCCGTTCTGATCGCCAGCGGCCAGTTACTACAAAAAGATGTTGAGGGTAGCCTATTTGCCGGCGAACTAGCCCTAGATGGATCCGTACGACCAATCAAAGGCGCTATTTCTATCGCTGAGATTGCACAAAAAGCCAACCTCAAAACACTTTATATCCCTGCACATAACGCCGCTCAGGCAAGTCTTGTTGCCGGTATTGAAGTTATTGGTATCCAATCTCTCAAGGAACTATTCCTCCATCTCAAGGGAGAGGCTCGGTTGACCGCCACTCTATCCCACGATATTTCTTCCCCACCCCTCGAACAAACCTCGACCCGACTTGATGATATCGTAGGACAAGCTCAAGCAAAACGAGCTCTTATTATCGCTGCAGCCGGTCGACACAACCTTCTCCTCAAGGGTTCTCCTGGCACCGGAAAGACCATGCTAGCCCAAACCCTCCTCAACCTTCTACCCCTCCCTTCGCCAGATGAACAGCTAGAGATCACTAAAATGCTAAGTCTCGGAGGTGAGGCAATCGACGCTATCGTGACACATCGACCCTTCAGGACGCCACACCACACCTCTAGTCGCACTGCAATCATCGGCGGCGGCAGTCACCCCCAGCCAGGCGAGATCAGTCTGGCCCATCGAGGCGTCCTCTTCCTCGACGAGCTACCGGAATACCCCCGCTCCACCCTTGAGGCCTTACGCCAGCCACTCGAAGATCGCCAGGTCGCCATATCCCGCGCCCAAAGCAAAGTCCTCTACCCTGCAGATTTCACGCTTGTCGCAACCATGAATCCCTGTCCCTGCGGGTACTACGGAGACGCCGCCCGCGAGTGTACGTGCTCGGTCATCCAAATTAATGGCTATCAAAAACGGCTTTCTGGCCCTCTGCTCGATCGCATAGATATTGTCGTGACCGTCCCTCGTGTTGCCCATGACACTCTTCTTGAACACACCCCTTCGACAAATTCACAACATATTGCGGCTCAAAAATCTATCGCTACTGCGCTTGCACGTCAACACAACAGATACGGAGATAGTAATAAATACAACGATACTCTTACAAGTCGTGATATCCGATCACTCATCACCCTCGACCAAGCCACCAAACAGCTCTTGGCCGCCGCGACCGAAAAAATGCAGCTAAGCACCCGAGCATATTTCCGAATTTTACGCGTCGCCCGAACCATTGCAGACCTCGAAGATCAGGATCATGTCAAAGCTGTTCATGTCGCTGAGGCGCTGCAGTATCGGCAGAACTGATACCTCTTGTATTATGGGGGGTATTTTGATAGAATAGTCGATGAGTAACGCCCGAGAAAGCAAACTCATAAGTAACCAAGGAGAGTGACAATCAGTAACAATTCAGTTCGTATCAATGAATCAATCCGCGCTCGCGAATTACGTGTCATTGGTCAAAACGGAGAACAATTGGGAATCGTTTCACGAGCTGAAGCATTAAAGCTTGCCGAGGAAGCCGGGGTTGACCTGGTCGAAATCTCGCCAAATGCCGATCCTCCTGTTGCAAAAATCGTCGACTGGGGTAAATACCAGTATCAAAAGATGAAAGAGCAACAGAAGAATCGCAAGAACAGCAAGCAAGCTGAACTGAAGCAGATGCGCTTTGGACTGAAGATTGGCAGCGGTGATCTTGACATCAAGCTGCGTAAGATTCGCTCTTTCCTTGAAGCAGGACATAAGGTCCGTATCCAAATATTCTATCGTGGTCGCGAGATGGCCCACAAAGAATTGGGATACGAATTGATCGATAGAATCGTTGCCCTGTTAGATGAAGATGCAATTCTCGAGCAAAAGCCTCAGATGGCTGGTCGCAATCTGAGTATAGTAGTAAGGAGTAAGAAGTAATGCCAAAGCTAAAGACCCACAAAGGAACCGCCAAGCGCGTCAAGCTTACCAGTACTGGTAAGATTACCCGCCGCCGTGCGTTCAAAGGCCACATGCTTGCAAAGAAAAGTAAGAGCCGCAAGCGAGCCATCAATACAACTGCTGTTGTAAAGGGTGGTATGGAAAAGAACATTAAACGAGCCCTAGGAGTATAACGACATGCGAGTAAAACGAGGTGTTGCCGCACGTGCAAAGCACAAAAAGATTCTAAAATTAGCCAAGGGTATGCAACATAACCGCACCCGCAGTTACCGTCTTGCCAAGCAAGCCGTGATTCGTGCGTTGCAGTACAGCTACCGTGACCGCCGTAACCGTCGCCGTGATCTGCGCGCGCTCTGGATTACCCGCATTAACGCCGCCGCTCGCCTTGAAGGCACAACCTACGGCAAACTGATCGCCGGCCTAAAGGCAGCGAACGTTGAGCTTGACCGTAAGGTTTTGGCTGAATTAGCCGTCAACGAGCCAAAAGCATTTGCCGCAGTCGTAAAAGCAGCAAAGTAAGAAATTTTACTTCTTAATTAAAAAATCCCCGTACGGGGATTTTTTAATTGGCAGCCTATCGATAAGCCGGGTTCTGTCGTGGACGATCATCTATCTAGTTTCTCCGTTGCCGAAAAAATCGAGCGGGTATCGGCCTGCAAGCGGATCACTCTTTATGCAGACCTCCTTGCAGCTGACAGGGTTTACCTCCTCCGCATGTCACCATGCGTCGCTGTAGTCTCTTACACTACTCATTTCACCCTTACCTCTCAGTGACTATCGAGCCCTGAAGGACCTTATAGTACTGGTTTTTGTCGAGGCGGTATTGTTTCTGTGGCACTTTCCCTAGGGTTACCCCCGGTTGCCGTTAGCAACTGTCATATCCTATGCTGCCCGGACTTTCCTCTTGTATATACTACAAGCGATCGTCTAATAAACTGCCTACTAACCAGTATACACTACTCGTTTTGCTTCGCACGCGCATCAAGTGTCTTGTTCACCATGCCATCAGCTAGCTGGTTAAACTCTCTTTTGACGTGTGAGAACTTCACCACCTCGAACTGTCGAACTAGTTGACGAATACGTTCATGAATAGGCCATAGTTCACGATTTTTTATCGTATACACCCCATTCATCTGGTTTACTACCAACATACTGTCAACGCGAAAATCAATTCGCTTCAATCCTAGTTCAAGTGCCCGCTCAAGCCCGAGGCGTACGCCATGATATTCTGCAACGCTATTCGTGGTAATGCCGAGGTATTCGCCCCCTTGTTCTACCAGCTCCTGTTGGTTATTAACGATCACAAACCCCGCCGCAGAGGGTCCTGGGTTACCTCGTGACCCCCCATCGGAATAGACAATCGTCATACCATTTGATGTATTTTTATCTACAATATTCTTATCTGATTCCACAGATTCATCTGTTATAGTCTGTTGTTGTATTATTCCCAACAGTAATGAAGTCAGATCAGTTACTTCATCCTGTTGTATATTTTTAAACGTTTTCCATTCATATTTACTATAATGCTCACCAAGCATAATAGTATGATGCCCGGGCGCTAAACTTACCAAATAGACAATAACCAGATATTGAATATCCCTATCATCACGATCTATATACGTAACGGCATCGTACAGCTGTGCCGTCTGCATGTGGATTCCAGCATCATCATGAAGAGAACGCCGCAAGGCATCCTCGGGCTGCTCTTCATAGGCAACCTTGCCGCCTGGCAACTCATACTGCCCTAAAATCGACTGGCGGCCATCGGCACGCTTTAAAAGCAGCGTCTTACCGTCTTGCCGGATAATTGCACGTACTGAGATTCGTTGTTTCACCCACCGCTCCTATGGCAAAGTTAAATAATTTCTATGGTCGGGATGACTGGACTTGAACCAGCGGCCTCACCACCCCCAGCGGTGCGCGCTACCAACTGCGCCACATCCCGATATATTTTGCACAAAAAATCCCAGAGATCGCCGTTAGACGCTTGATATTCCCCTGCAAATGCAAGGTGGGTGTTCTCAAAGCGCTACCACGGTAGCGAATCATTTGAACTCCCTATCAATATGATGTTAGGAAAATCATATGCGCCCGAAGCTACTCTGGGACACTTCTATTGTAACACGAAACCTGCGCCGGGAGACTATTATGACAGCCGAAAAATCACCGTAAAGACATCCCATACACCGAGGATAACACTGCTTAGTAGCGGACCTATGATCGAACCTGCCAGCATGACGAGAACAAAGATTACCAGGATCCCCATTCGTTCGATTGCCTCCATTCCACGGCGTACAAATTCTGGTGCCAAGGCATAGATGACACGCGATCCATCAAGCGGGGGGATCGGCAACATGTTAAAGACGAAGAAACCTATATTGACGTAGATACCTGTGATGACTATTTGTCCCGCCAAGTTTGCCTGCACGCCTTCCGCACTAATGATACCAGTGACGACACCAACACCAAAGATAACAAACGCAATGAGTAGATTTGTTAGTGGTCCCGCAATTGCAATCAGCGCCGCACCCCACTCGCCACCTCTTACTCGATCAGGATTAAACGGTACTGGCCGCGCACCACCAAAGATAGGCGCACCCGGAATCAACGCCAGCATGACTGGCAGCAAGATCGTTAAAAAAGGATCAATATGTTTTATAGGGTTTAGTGTCAATCTTCCCTGTCGTTTAGCCGTATCATCACCAAGCCAATACCCGACAAACGCGTGCATCGCCTCATGAAGCGTCATCGAGAACAAAATAACGCCAATAACAATCGCAATATACCCTATATCCATTCGTTCTAGTGTATACCACCTTGACGAAAACGGCAAAGAACGCTATACTCGTACAGATTGTAATAATTAAAGTAAGGTGAAATATTATGGCAGCACGCTGTGAACTAACAGGAAAAGGCAAGCAATTCGGCAACAACGTCAGCTTCTCTCTTCGACGCACCAAGCGCGTTTTCAAGCCAAACCTACAAAAGAAGACTTTTGTAGTTGATGGTCAGAAAGTTACCATGATCTTGAGCACCAGTGCGATTCGCACCCTCAAGAAAAAGGGTATCCTTGGAAAGAAAGACGTTCAGGCCGCTCAGTAAGCCTGTTCAGATAAGAAATATCCCCGGCCTTGCCGGGGATATTTCTTATACACCACCTTTTCTGCCACTATGAACGCGTCACAATGACAGTCGTTAACGTCTGAGGGATGGCCGAAATACCTTTAATCTTATATTTAGCCGTTTCCTCCACGGGCGCGCCTAGCTCTTTCGTAAAGGTATCAACGGTATCTTGGGGTACTTCGTACACCAATGCCGTATCAGCATAATGAATAGGGAGAGCGACCTTCGGGTCAATCTGGCGCACAATACTCGCAGCACTCGTGGCATCAAGCGTATAGCCTGCCCCGCCGACTGGCAAAATGACCATATCAACGACACCAATTTCTTCTAACTGGTTCTCTGACAACTTTGGCGCAATATTACCTAGAATCGCAATACTCACCCCTTCAACTTCAACACGATATATTGTTGTTACTTTTGGATCATGCTCCGTATCGATATGACGGGTGGCTGGTACGCCGCGAATTGAAAAGTCCGACACCTCATATTCCCCGGGGCCTTCTAGTAACAAGCGATAGCCACCATCCTGTACCGTCAGTCTCTCCTCTGTCGCCAACTGAATCGCGTCTTTAACTACCAGCGGTTTTAGACCAACAACAGCCTGGTTAGGGTCAACTACCAGCGTTGCTTTCTTCGTTGCAATGACTACTGTATTGCCACCCTTATATTCAATATCAAACATCTTTTTTTCTCCTTATTCGGTCGTTTTCAGTATATTCTCGTCATCTACTAGTGTAGTACATTTGCCAGCAATTATCTCAGAGATAAATTTATCACGTACACTCAGGCGATAGTAAAAATCATCATAGGAGAGCATGACATAATTCAATTCGCGCCCCTCAGTCGTCTCGGCAGCCTTAATGACCTTCTTGAACCGCGCGGTATTGACAGTTCCAGCAACTAAGACGTCAACCGCACTTGTCGATCCCTTCACTAGCACCCCAGCGAGTATGGCAATACGCACACCAGGCAACGCCCGTAAATCATCATGCCATGTCTTTTTGGCTGTCGCTACCTTATCGACTGCAGGCATCCTCTCATCAGCAAAAATAGCGCGTAACGGCACATAGTACTCATAGCGCTGATTGACCTCATAGTACAGCTTATTATCAGCGGTGTCACTTGTCACGATACCAACCGTCGTCATATTAGCCAGTTCACGGCGTACAGAATTGATTTGCTCGTCAATCAGACGAGTAATCTCTCGAACGTAAAACGATTTACCGGGATTACTCAAGAAAAGATGAAGCAACTTTACGCGAGTCTTTGAACCAAATAGTGCATCAATCATGTATTTCTCGTCTCCCTTTCTGGTACTATTCTATCACACCTTTTGTTCAAGTACAGCGGTAACGTAATCATGAATTTGCTCAGGACTACCCCAGTTAATATACGGGTTTCGTCGAAACCATGTCATTTGACGCTTGGCTAGCTGCCAGTCAAAAGTTGTGTTTTTGTCTACTATTTCTGCTTGAGTCAGCTGATCTTCTAGGTGTAATTTTATCAACGGATAAATATTACTCGTCATCGCTGGCGCTTTCCAGCCATATTTTTTGCCCAATTTTATTGCCTCTTCAACAACACCATGAGCTAACATTTGTTCAATCCTGGTGGCAATTCGTGTTCGCAAAATCTCTCTATTTGTTGCTATTCCAACAACTACTGTATTCTGGATGGGTATGGTTTTTCTCTTTTCGTTTATGCTTTCTTGTTCGATAGCACGGACAAGTTGTCGACGATTCTGATTATTTCGCGGTAACTGTATGTTGTGCTTATGGCAATACTCTTGCAGCTCCTCGACCGTCAACAATTCTAATTGATGGCGTCGTTCGGGATCGTAATCTTCACCAAACTCATAATCAAATAACAGCCCGTCAACATACAGTCCCGTACCACCGACAACAAATGGTACATGTCCACGCGATCGTATATCAGTAATTGTTTGCTGTGCATACTGCTGGAAGTCTGCTGCCGTAAATCGTTCGTCGGGATCGACAAGATCAAGTCCCCAATGCAGAACCTCCGCCTGTTCCTCACGACTAGGCTTGGCCGTGCCAATATCCATACCTTTATAGACCGTACGGCTATCGGCGCAAATGATTTCACCATCAAACTGTTTCGCCAACTCAATGGCCAAGGCAGTCTTCCCACTAGCAGTTGGACCAACAATTACAACAAGCGGAGGTTCGGATCGAACTCTTGTGGTCGCCATCGCCGTTCTCCAAAATCTATCACCCGCCACTGCTCGTCACATTCAATGCCATCAGTCGCCAACAGTTGACGCTGTACGTCTTGCCCACCAGGAAAGCCAACCGCCAGCCCTCCCTGGGCGTTCACTAACCGATGCCATGGTAGCTCCGTCGGACCGGTATGTGCAATGCCTCCGACAATTCGCGCCGCCCGTGGATGCCCTGCCATGGCCGCCAAATCGCCATACGTCGTCACTTTATCATCCGGTAGCTCTGCCATCAGTGCTTCAATTTTCTTACGAAACTCACGCTCGGATAATCGTCTCGCATATGGGTCGACAGCCGATATCCCGTCGTCAGGCTGATCACCCATGCATTATAGCCCTCTCAGATAGTCAGCTAGTTCACCCAGTGCTACCTTTTCTTCACCACCCTGCGTGCGGACACTCACCTCGCGAGCCTCTTTATCCTTTGGTCCAACAATCAATTGCACCGGAATTTTCATGGCTGTCGCCTCGCGGATTTTCTTGCCTAAACTCTCATTACGAATATCTGCCCGAAATCGTACTTCGTTATATTTGATCGGTTTCATCAGGACCGTATCTGTTAATATTGATGTTATTTCCTCAACATAGTCTACGACCGTGTCATTGATGGTTAAAATACGGACCTGTTCGGGCGCTGCCCAGAATGGGAACCAGCCAGCGGTGTGTTCGATAAAGACGCTCAGGAATCGTTCGTGTGATCCCATGACCGCACAGTGTAGCATGACAATACGCTCTGGCTCACCCTCTTCGTTTGTACAGGTAAGATCAAATCCTTCAGGCTGATTGAAATCGAGCTGGATAGTAGCAACCTGATGTTTACGACCAATCGCATCGCGGGCCATAAAGTCGATTTTGGGGCCATAGAATGCGGCCTCACCTACACCCACAAAATACTTGTCGCCTACCTTGGTCTTAAGGATATTCTCTAGTTGTGCCACCGTCGAATCCCATTTCTCGGCACCACCAGCATAGGCATCCATATTGTCTGGATCATGAGTTGAAAGACGAAACTCAAGGTCAGAGAATCCCATCGTCTTGTAAAACGTCTCGATAATATCCCATAACTTGTAGGCCTCAGTTTCAACCTGGGTGGTACGGCAAAAGATATGCGCATCGTCCTGAGTAATTGAGCGCACGCGGCTCAGACCACCCAACTCCCCACTTTGCTCATCACGATAGACCATCGTTGTATCACGATAACGAATTGGCAAGTCACGATAACTACGTTGACGAGCACTGTAGATCTGGGTATGGTGCGGGCAGTTCATTGGCTTCATCGCTAGTTCATGCCCTTCACGCGTTTCGATCCGGAACAGCTCGTCCTTAAACTTTGCCCAGTGGCCACTGGTCTCGTAGAGGTCCTTCTTCGTTACATGAGGAATTGTCACTTGCTCGAACCCGACCTTGGCACGCAACTCTTGCACGAACGCATCAATCTTATTCTTCAGCAGGGTCCCTCGTGGTGTCCACAATGGCAGCCCCTGTCCTACTAGATCAGAGAAGATGAAGAGATCAAGCTCTTTCCCCAACTTGCGGTGGTCACGCTTCTTGGCTTCTTCTAACATTGTTAGGTGGCGATCAAGTTCCTCCTGCGTCGCAAATGCTACCCCATAAAGTCGCTGCATTTGTGGATTCTTTTCATTGCCACGCCAATACGCCCCGGCAACGCGCATTAATTTGAAAGCGCCTACCTTGCCTGTACTCTCGGCATGTGGACCACGACAAAGGTCAGTAAAATCACCATCCGTATAGAATGAGACATTTTCAATCGCTGCGTCACCTTCGGCCTGAAGGCCCAGTTCGGCGCTGTCGAGGTCCCTCACAATCGTCGTGCCGGCACGCTTAAGGTCGTTCAATAGCTCTTCTTTATATGGCTGCCGTGCCTCACGTGCCCAATCAATGGCCCCGTCGACTGGCTTTTCACTGCGCTCAAAGGGAAAGTCACGGTTAATAATACCGCGCATCTCTTTTTCAATCCGTTTGAAATCAGCCTCGGATATCTTGGTCTCACCGAGATCAATATCATAATAAAAGCCATTTTCGACCACTGGTCCGACACCAAACTTAGCCTCAGGCCAGAGATGTTGCGCCGCCTGGGCGGTAATATGTGCGAGACTATGGCGCATCGCATAGAGTTGTTCTTCGTTCATTAGGGAGACCTCCTTTTTAATACAAAAAGCACGCATATTCGTAGTATCTACGTGCGTGCCTCGGGCCTCATACTGTAGGCGGTTCCACCTTGGCTATCCTCTTATTCCGGCTCATTTTTCGTGTGGCCGCAATCGCTCTCACGTGCTCGGCGGATGGTTAGGCCGCTTCGTTGCTTATTTATATCGTACCTGATTACTGTCGTTATGACAACACCTCTCGTTCCCACGCCGCTAGTCGTACCACCTGCTCAATGTGATAGGCGTTAGCATGCGAGCATATCCCTACATAGGATGAAAGATTTTTAGCATTCACTTTCGCCATCATACGTCTTTTGGTTTTGGTGCGCAGGGTCGTCGCATGAGGCCGCAAGACAAAACCCAAAAAATCAACACCTTGCCGCCATGATCGAATCGTCACCTTATCTGGGTGCAGTTCAAGCCGTAATGCCTCACGCAGAAACGTACGTATCAGACCAATCAACCCTAAAAGATAAGCCTCATCAGTATGTACAATGACAAAATCATCACAATACCGCGCATACCACCGCACGCCTAGGGTCTGTTTAATGTACCAATCCAGCTCATGCAGATAGACATTAGCAAATAGCTGGCTCGTTACATTGCCAAGCGGAATACCTTTCCCTGTGTCCGCCCCGTGACTTAATAAAATCTCACGCAGCAGCCACAGCACCCGTTCGTCATCCAGGCGAGCCGCCAACTGCTCCATTAATAATTCATGATCGATTGAGGCGAAAAACTGTTTGACATCGCACTTTAGAACGTACACTTTCTGGGTATCGTTACGGCTTGCTTGGCGCAAGAACTGATGGAGACGTCGCACCCCAGCATGCGTCCCCTTCCCTTGGCGGCACGAGTAACTATCGTAGATGAACCGCTTCTCAAACACCGGTTCAATCGCCGAGACGATTGCCTGATGCACCAGCCTATCCTCGACCGTTGCTTTGTGTATATGACGTGTCTTGGGATCGCAGATCGTAAAACGTTGATAATAACCGTGTTGGTATCTCTCCGATGCTAATGCGTGATGCAGTCGTTCGATTCGTTTTTTCAGCTGACTTTTATATTCCATAACGTCTATCCGTGATGTTTTACCACGCGCAAATTTTGCCCATGCCACCGATAATGCTTTAATAGAGTTTATGTCATTAAAATCTACCCTTTCATCATGAGTACTGCTAACGTTGCCCCCCCCCCCCCCCGAAGATCACGCTGCCGCCTCAGTTTCAGGACATCCCTATCGTTGTCAGCTTGTATCATCTCTACCATTCCTTTCATGAAACCCTCATTACCTTCCCCAAAAGCGAACGCTATAGCTTGGGTGCTACCTGCCAAAACGAAATTCTAACACTCACGAAACACTGCCTACGTGCCGCCGGCACCAGTAATCACGAGGTAAAATTACGCTATTTACAAGAAGCATCCGTGAACCTTGACAGCGCTCGTCTGCTTCTTAGCCTTGCCAAAGATTGTAAATGCATGCCCAACCAAACCTACCAGCAACTTGATGCTCGCCTCGGCGAGATCGGTCGTATGCTGGGAGGTTGGCTGAAATCTATTTCGAGCAGTCCCTGAAGGCCACGACCGAGTTGTCGTTCCACCGATTGTCGTCCCAGTAGTCGTTGGCGTACGCCTCGTCGTCGTCCCGGTTGAAGCCGGGCGCGTTGTCGGAGTCGACGACCAAGCCGGTATATGCCACTTGCCATCTATGAACCACCGAACCCAGACGCGTCCAGATTCTGTATTTTATGCGAAACGATGAGCGTTTCTAGCAAGCGACACGGAGTGCTCGATATTTTGCCTGCACGCTTTTTATATCCGTAGACATAAAGATTCCGTCAGTTTCAAAACACGGGAAAGGTGATGAATATCCGTGAACATACATGCAATAACCTGTCCTTATTTATCATACCAAATGAAAACGCCCCTCCTCCGGACGTTCTCATGTGAGATGTCAACAGAAAAAGGGGCGAGGCGCCGGAGGACCAAGGGACAAAACCCAAGGCCCTCCGGGCACCAAGGAACCGAGAAGCTAGTTCTGCACTCGCCTGAAGGCCACGACCGAGCGGCCGAGCCACCGATAGCCGTCCCAGCAGTCGTAGGCGTACGCCTCGTCGCCGTCCCGGCGGAAGCCGGGCGCGTAGTCGGAGTCGACGACCAAGCCGGGAGCGATGAGCCCCGGGATGGTCTTGCCATCGATGGCCGCCAACACCTGGGGGTTGAAGGCCATCAGCCAGTCAACCTCCAGGGTCGGCATCGGCTCGGAGGCGGCCGCCAGCTCGTTCCGCACCCCCGGGATGGTCACGCCATCCTTGGGGTTCCAGAAACGACCGATGTCCAGCAGCGCCGGGGCCAGTTGCGGCTCCGGGTTGATGGTGGTCGGTTCGCAGCCCGGGTAATAGGCTACCGACCAGCCATTGTTGCCGATGTAGTCGGTGTACTTGCGCCGGATCTGACGCATTTCGTAGGCGATGATCTGTTGGACGACTTGGCGGTCGTTCAACAGGCCTTTGCCCAAGGTCAGATTGATGCTGGTGGGCAGATGCGGACCGGCGTGGTCCGGCAGCTCCAGACTGTCGATCTGGGCCTCGGTGAGGCCGAGCCCGAAGTACGCATTCCACTCGCGCAACCTGGGGCCGTACTCGGCGATAGGCCGCCAGTTGATCTGCTTGGGCGGCGGGGCCAACAGAGCCCCGAGAACCCGACGGTCAACCAGCCCCAGATCGCTGTCGGTGAACAGCATCTGAAAGAGATCACCGTTGGACAGAATGGCCTGCAGCTGATCACTGCTGGCATTCTTCGGGATGAGCGACAGGAGCTTCTGCGCCTGTGCGGCAGTGGGTACCGACATGGTAGTCCACCCTTCTGCTATCCGTACAACTAGTCGCCGACCATCGGCGGTAGCCCAAAAAACTGGGTATAGAGAATAGCGTTACGCATTCGTGCCCAGCACAAACAAACAACGCCATTCTCTATACATCAGTAGAGTGCTTAATTATCAAGGTTCACATAGTTTATTATATCATACTTACGCTAAATATGCAATAGATTGTTGCAACACCTGCCCCTGTTTGCTACAATACATCAGGTATGGGCGCGTAGCTCAGTTGGCTAGAGCGCGTCATTGACGTTGACGAGGTCGGGGATTCGAGCTCCTCCGCGCCCACCACATAAAGAAGATTACCTGATGGTAGTCTTTTTTATATTAGCTAGCTTCTGTATTATCACGTGTCGCTTGAATCCCCGATGTTTTGCTGCACAAAACTCGGGGATAGCGTACTGACCATAAACGGTCAGTACTTCTTCGCCGAGCTCCTCCGCGCCCACCATGAAGATGAGATCACGAGAAGTGGTCTTTTCTTTTTTTATAGACACATAGAGCGGCAATCATTTCCCCACATCCTCAACTTAGTTTTCCACGGTACTTTTTAGGCCACATCTCATCTGTTATTCACCCCATGATATATTCATAATGTTTATGTTCTATTGACATTTATATATGGTTATGCTAATATAAAGGTATGGTTGAAAATCACATCAAGACTACCATCCCATCAAAACTCGCGAAAGTGCCCTTAGCGTTCGAATACGACAAGACCCTTCGTGAAATCAAGCACAGCGTAAAGATTCGCACTATCTAGTACGAACCCCTACTCTTTGCCTTTTGTCTAGAGCTACCCTTTGCCGTCAGTTTTGCTACTGGCGGCTTTTATTTTTGCCCTGATTTACCCTGCTTACGTTTGGCTTTTTGAGCCTTTTCCTTTGAGACCGAGGCAACCGTTGCTTTCTCGGTAACATCAAATTTGTCGAGATAGCGACCAGTGGCGAGGCGCATCTGCGAGTACAACGCTGCAAACGCATTATAGGCGACGGCCGTCACTGGCATGAGCACCCACTGGGCCAACATAAAGATCGATCGGTGGCGCTTGTAGCGTTCTGGTCGTGGCGGCAACATCTTGAACGACAGAAAGACCGTGATGAAGAGACCGATCATGGCCACGCGCTGAATAATACTAATCGTGTCCGGTAGTTGATGGACGATAATGCTATTACGAGCTGCCTCGGTATTAATCAGCAGCGGCACCCAACCGCCAAACGCTACCAAGATCGCCACAGTAGCTAGGGTGACGTGACCATCCAATAATCGGATGAAGCGTGCGAACCCTTCAAAAAACGGCACATTTCGATCGCGAGAAAAGACGCGAGTCGCCACGTATGGTACGTCAGAGGCCCCATAGGCCCAGCGACGAAGCTGCACAAACTGCGCCTTCAACGTCTTGATGTAGGTGTTCGACATAACTGCATCCTGATAAATCGGCACAAATATCGGCGTCACCGCATAATTGCCATTAAAGTAAAAATAGCTGCGCCAATACTGATGGCCATCCTCAACAATCGTCCTCGTACTCCAAAAGTCCATTTCTACCAGTGCGTCCATCGGCTGAGAATGCGACGCAAAGTTACGCAAGGTATGCGGGCGCATCGAACTGATGATATTCCAGAATGAATTACCAGTGGCAATCACGCGCATCGGCGCTGGTGCATCCCAAATATTGTTGAGAAAGAGCGAAATTGGCTGGTACGACAGGTGCTTACGATCTTCGTGCACAATGTACTCATAGGTAACGTAATCAAAGTATCCCTTGTGCGGACGGTTGTCGCTATCGAGCGTCGTGATAATAACATCCTTATAGTCAATGCCAACCGTCGGAATCCAGTCCGCCAAAAACTTACCGGCATAAGTGATGTTGCCGCCCTTGCCTACTACCTCATCGGGAATATCATCAGGGTGCTCGACAATATGAAAGGCAAAAAACTTGTCGCCAAACTCACGCTGCAGACGCAGAGCAGTCTTTTTGATTGCAGGACCACCTCTTTTTTCGTAGGCGATGGTAATGATCAAGTGTTGCTTGTCGTAAGTAGTGGCTAACACTGACTCGAGAGTAGGACCAAGTACATCGTACCCCTCGTTATAGGCAGCAATGATCACCGCGTTATATAGCTCTGACGGTCGAGGAAAGGTGTCGGGAGCGGCCGCCATCAAGCGAAGATTATCAAGATGCGCATGAGCACCAAACTCGCTCTTTGCGGAAACTTTTGTTGCCATGACACTACGTGCATCATACGAAGCAGTTGGGTCTTCTAGCTCCATCAAGCGCGCCTGCCAATCCACCTTTTGCGCTCGTTCTGAGCTAGAGCGTCCACGAATAGTATGATAGGCAATAATAATTGCCTTGGTCAGCATCGTCATAATAACAAGCAGCAGATATACCGCGGCAAGTAATGGATTAAGAATCGAAAGAATAACCAACAAGGCAATTGCTCCGTAGCTGCAGATTGCTGGGAGCATTTCAAAGAAGCGATAGCTGCGCGTTCGTTTGCCAATAGGAATTTCGAGATTGACCATGAGGCTAGATAAACCTTGTCAGATGGATATAGGTGATTAGCGTCATAGCGATGATCGCGACACTCAGCCAGCCGTAAAGAAGTGCCAAAGGCTCGCGATCTTGATGGAGAAGCTTGAGAGAAACCCCAACCCCTAAAACAGTCACCAAAGCAACAAAGATAATGAATGAAATCAGGTACACCCATTGGTCTCTGTAAAAATGAGTGATGCCATAGGCAGTGTAATGTGTGATAATCCTGAGTTCGCTCACCTCAATCGTCATGCCAATATAAATGATGGTCCCTAGCATAAAAAGGACCAAAACAATCAGCAACCACATAAGGCGCTTGTGGGCGACGAGTTGTTTGAATGAGGCAGTAATATGCTGTTTCATAATTTTTTTCACCTGGAGCCGCCTGCCGGGATTGAACCGGCGACCTACACGTTACGAATGTGTCGCTCTACCAACTGAGCTAAGGCGGCATGCTCCTTTGGTAAAGTATACCAGTTACGACCCAATAAATAAACACTCCCCCTGCCCTTGCAACAGAGGCACAAGTTTGTTATCATAGCCTAAGTCGAATGACCTGATGCGCTCGTAGTGAAGGGGTTATCACGCCTCCCTGTCACGGAGGAGATCGCCGGTTCAAATCCGGTCGAGCGCGCCAAGAAAAAACCTCACCATTTGGTGAGGTTTTTTCTTGCACACTCGCCGCGGTTTGAACCGGCGATGCATGGTGAAACCATGCATCGCCGGTTCGTGAAGTGCGGCAAAGATTGAGAAAGTTTACTTTTTCAATCAAGCAAACGAAAGAGCGAAGTGTAACAAAGCGATAATCCGGTCGAGCGCGCAGCCCTAACCCTTATACCTCTCCTCAACAAACTGCCAGTTCACCACGTCCCACCAAGCCTTTACGTAATCAACACGACGATTCTGATAATCCAAATAGTAGGCGTGCTCCCAAACATCCAAACCAAGTAGTGGTTCATCCCCACCCTCCATCAACGGATTGTCCTGATTGGCCGTTGTCACAATCGTCATATCTGGCTGGAGCCACACCCAGCCACTCCCAAAGACGCCGAGAGCCTTCTCGTTAAATGAATTAATAAATTGTTCAAAACTACCATGGACGCGAATCAATTGATCTGCCAATTCCCCTGACGGCTGTCCTCCGCCCTGAGGTGACATCCACTGCCAGAAAAGACTATGGTTATAATGACCACCACCGTTATTACGCACTGCCGTTTGCACTTCCTCGGGCACCTCTGCAAGACCAGAAAGTAGTGATACGAGCGATTTTCCCTCTAATGATGGCGCCTTACTGACTGCCTCATTTAACTTGTCGACATATGTCTGATGATGCTTATCATGATGAAGGCGCATAATATCCGCACTGATGTACTGGCCTAATGCCCCATACTCATAGGGTAGGTCCGGGAGCGTAAAAAGGTTATCACTTGGCTGCATTCGTATTCTCCTGTCCTTCATCCTTAAACGGTACGTTAATATACAGAGTGATCTTGTCCTCAGCGTACAAGGCATCAAGTTGCTTTTGAAACACCGTCAGAGGGATCTTTATAAACTCATAACTGATCTGTCGCTCGTTACTATCTACCAAACGAAGAATGTAGTATCCATCGCCTGTCAATGAAGTAATCGGGGCAGATGTTTCACCCTTCTTTAGCTTGGCTGCTTCGACCGCTAAACCGCCGTCTTGATTGGTCCGCGGCACCATACCTGAAGCACCATAGGTGACCCCCGGTAGTTTTTGCGCGTTAGCCTGCACTAAATTACCCCATGGAGTCTCACCTGCTTGGTTGGTGAGTTTCTTGGCAGTTTCTGCTATCGTACGAGCATTTCCATCAACTGCATATGACACCTTTTGACGTAGCAACTTGGCTCGCATTGCATGGGCATATTCGGCTGCACTCCAGTTATAGTAATCACTAATCACTGCATAATACGTTCGTTCCAAGATCTCGCCGTCCTCAGACTGACGCTGTGCCTTCAAGAATGAACTGAGCTCATCGTCACTAACGACAATGTTCTGAGATCGCGCCAGGCTCGTCGCATACGCGTCTGCAATCGTATCTCGGATTGCCTGGCGTTTTAGGTACTCAATCTGACGTGCTCCGTCATCCCCCGTCAAGGTTGCCTGTTCTTTCTGTCGCAGATAGTGTTCGGCGCTGCGAAGCTTCATCAGGTAATCACTGTACCGGACACTTTCACCATCAACACTCGCAACCGGCAGAGGCACGACGGCCACCACCCGATACGCAAACTCACTGGTGTTCTGGCGGGGATACAGCTGCCACCACCCGAAAGCTCCCACTAATAGTAACGCGAGTGTACTGATAATGACGGTATTAGTCACCAACTTGTGACGAGAATATTGGATAGGATATTTGAACTTACGCCCGCCCGCTAGGACACGCTTGCGATGCTCTGTCACCGTATCGTTGGTAATGCGCTGCGGCGCCTCGACTTCTTTCTTCCTACGCAGCGACTGCACTATCTTCTTCATGATCCCCCTGCTGTTCAACGGCGTCCGTAACGGCGTTTTGTAATTTATTATACGTATCTTCTGGATGCTCGACATTGCGAATCACCAAGTCGCCCACAAATGTCTGAATAACGATTGTCCCAAAGTGAAAAATTTCACCAAAGAACCCTGGTATATTATAGCTAATGTTTTGAATCTTTGATAGTCGCAGTTCGATCACATCCGTCCCAAAGAACCCTTTTTGTGTCACCTGTCGAATACGCTGATCGGTGACGATGTAGTAGGTATAGCGCCACATCAAAAAATGATAGCTAAATAGTATTAACCCTAGCATTAGCCCACCAAGCGGTAGTAAAAATAACTGAAGATTATTCTGCCAAATCAATGGTGGGATCGATGACACAGCGAACGGCACGAGCAACATATAAAACCCTTTTCGCATCGCGATAATATGGCGACGAAACACAAACAACACCTCTTCGCCGTCGCGTTGGCCATTGAATTCCATCTGCTTCTCTTGCTGCTTACGCCCCATATCCCCCAGTATACAACAAAACACCTCGCGTCGGTGGTACCCCCACCACGACATCGCTCCACTTCGCTACGCTCCTCCGCTTGCTCATCGAAAAGATATCGCAGCTATCTTTTCGATTTCACTGCACTACGCCGAACGTAGATCTCCTCATCAAAATAACAGCCCCAAAGGCTGCTATTTTGGTATCCCGGGCAGGAGTCGAACCTGCAACCTTTTCCTTAGGACGGAATTGCTCTATCCAGTTGAGCTACCGAGACGCCAGTCTATTATATCACTTAGCGAGTGAACTTCTCATGAGCTACTTCGTAGTCGAAGAGTTCATGACTGCTAAACCAATGGCCAATTTCCTTTTCGGCTTCTTCTGGATCACCACTTGCGTGAATCAGATTCGGAATCCCCTTCTCTTCAGCGTCAGCATATTCAAAGCTCATGTGACTAAAATCACCACGAATCGTACCGGGTAGGGCTGATTTCGGTTCGGTGCCACCCACTAGTTTACGCACTAAGGCAACCGCCTCAACACCCTCAAAGACCATCGCTACCACTGGACCACTCTGTATCATTGTCAAAGTCACGTCAAAGGCTCTTTGACCTCGGCGCGTCACCATCTGTCCGATATCTTCATAGTGTTTGTAGTAATGATCACGATCAGGGAAAATCATCTTGGTGCCAATAATTTTCAATCCGACACGTTCAAATCTCGTCAGGATTTCTCCTACTAATCCACGCTGGACCGCGTCAGGTTTGAATAGAACAAGTGTTTTCTGCATTTTGCTGGTTGCTTTCATAGCTCTCCTCACTAAACTTACTGAAATCTATTGTATCAAACCTTGCCCCGAGTAGAGTACACTGGAACTATGCATTATTTGTCCGAGATGATCCTGGACTATGTCGAGCACCTAGAGGTAGAGGGTGGTCGCTCTTCTAAGACTGCCGAAAATTACAAGCGGTATCTTGAGCGATTAGTCGAATTCCTTGATGATATTCCCGTTGAGAACATCACCCAAGAGCAAATCCGTAAATACCGACTCTGGCTCAACCGTCATGTTAATGAACAAGGTGAAGGCCTGTCTCTTATTACTCAGAATTATCACTTGGTTGCCCTACGTGGATTCCTACGCTACGTATCAAATCGTGATATTGTCTCGCTAAGTCCAGAAAAAATTATCCTTCCCAAAGTAGCACGTAAACAGGTTACCTTCCTGCATTATGATGAAATTGGACGTCTTCTTGAACAAATAGATTGTTCAGAAGAGATGGGCCTTCGTGACCGAGCAATCGTCGAGTTGCTGTTCTCTAGCGGCCTCCGTGTCTCCGAGCTCGTTAATCTCAACCGTGACCACATCAATACCAAACGCCGCGAATTCATGGTACGCGGTAAAGGCCAAAAGGACCGTCCTGTCTTCGTCAGCCAAGCAGCAGCAACTCACGTCGATGAATACCTTGCTGCACGTCTCGACAATCTCCCTCCACTCTTTCTGAGCTACAGTACAAATAATATTGCCTCAACAACCGGTGACTATCGACGCTTAACTGCCCGCAGCATCCAGCGCATGATTAGCAAGTATGCTCGTCTTGCTGGTATCACCAAACATGTCAGTCCTCACACGATGCGACATAGCTTTGCAACTGACCTATTGATGAACGGGGCTGATATTCGAAGTGTTCAAAGCATGTTAGGCCACAGCAGCATTGCCACCACTCAGGTATACACTCACGTCACCGACCAGCATTTACGTGAAGCATACGAGCAGTTTCACTCTAACTAAGAACTATGGCAAACACGTGCCACGATCATAGTCGCCAGCATCATCCGTCACAGTAAATGTCTTACAGAAATTACCCGATACATCAACCGCTGCCTCCGGGTAGGCGATATTTGTCCCTACCTCGACGCGGGCGCTAATACGGCGGAATAGATCGTTTGCTCGACCGGTCGAGTCGATCCGCGGCTGTGCTCCATCAAATGGTACAGGAGTAGTTGTTGCACCCATATAGAGGCTCACTCTCACCTGGGCCGCCTTGTAACGAGGGGTGACGCGCAAGAATACATTATTACGTGAACCTACAGTACCACCTACGGGGTTCGGAAGGTTAATCATTGCTGCGCACAAGTATTTAGAGGCGAAGGAAGGCTGACATCGTACATCAGTGACTGTGGTTTTTGGACTGCGACGCGTATCACTCGCAAACGAAATTGTCGGCGTCGAGGCAAGTGCTTTTGGATACAAGAAAAGCGTATTACTATTTGAATTAGTGCCCGCCATGTCATCAAATTGATCAAGGTTAAAATTAGTATTCGTTTGGATAAACTGCGTTTCTACTACAGGTGGGCGCCCTGCTGGCCATGTTGTTGATAATTCCGACGTACCGCTTGGCAAATCAATTGGTGTCCCGCTCGCAAGATCACTATCGGCAAACCATTGAAGCTGCAATCGATCAAAAGCCCCTGTGGAGCGCAATGGCACGAGCACCGTTTCGTCAGCCCTCATCGGCCGTTCATAATCTTCCGTTTGTGTGTACACCCTGACACAACTATAGGCCTGGTTGAGGGCGGCATCAGCGGCAGCGTTTGTCTGTACGGGTACCTCCGCTGAAGATGGCGTACCGGTTAGTAACCCAGTGATGCCATTGCAATCACCTAGATTCGTTGGTCGCGCACCTGGGTCAAGCGCATAATATCTAGCCAAGGCCCTCTTTGCATCCTCAACCCCAACAAGCGCCGAATCGTAAGCACTTTTTGACAGATCATTATCGGAGGCTCGCTGTTGATCACGGATCATCAAACGCACAAAACTCACTGTCACAATTGTAATAAGCAGTGCTGTGAACACCACCACAAAAATAGACACTGCCCCTTTTCGATAAGAAATACCGCTCATGCTTCTATTTTACCTTATTCCCGCTCTTACCGTAATACTAAATTCGTTTACCGCACAGTAGGTTAAATCTGCACCCGCATCGCTTGGAGGTTTACATGTATTAGCGGTTGTGTCAATGGCATTCAAGTCATTTGTTCCCAGTGCCATAGCAATGGTGTATAACTGCTGTTTGGTTGCGGCATCCTCAGCAACGCGAGTGATGGCAAACGAGCGTACGATCAACGTTCGATCTCCCGCCTCTAATAACTCAACGGCGTTTGCCTTTGTAATTGGCGCAGAAAGATTGCTACATAATGCTCCGTTTGCATCCGCAACGCGCACAAAACGGATCGTCCCATCAGCTGTTGGATTCGTATACGCATTGGTTGTCGTGGGCGTATTCCATATATAACTAAACTGTCCCGTACAAAGCCGGCCTGCATTTACTGTGGTCTGATCAACATTAAAAGGATAGGCCGCAGTAATAGTGTCCTCCATGTCTGTTGCAATCACTCGAGCTGCCTGGTTAATATTACGCAAGGTCTCTCCGCGACTATAAATGGTTGACATCTGAATAATACACAAAGCGATAGCTATAAGCATAAAAGCAATAAATGACATCGATAACATCAACTCAATCAGCGTAAACCCACGGAGTGCTACTTTATGGTTCATATAACCTCACAATCGTTCCCAGCGTGACAGGACGAGACTGCCCAACTGTCGTCCAACAGGCACGGATATGAAAATCTGTGTAGCCCGGTGTCGTCACCGACGCACGCACCTCGGGGGCCTTCTCAACAGCCTCAACCCAGATACCTTCAATCCCAGCAATCGCCGTACTCGGAGAAGGTTGATACCGTACTCTTGAATATACCGCCGCCTTTGACCAGAGGGCCGTATTCATACTATAACTCTGAACATTGGCCGTCTTTGTATTCACCACAAATGCATTAGTAACACTTGAGGGTGCAACGCAGTCTACGCCCCCTAGTACCATGTTAGCAAGCGGCATTGCACTCGCCTTCCGTAGCCCTAAGATCGCGTTCCATTTACCAGCAGGACTTGTCGGTGACACCGTACTACTGTCATATCCTAAGGCTCCTTTTTGGGCAATCGCAGCATCATACATAAAACGTAGAGCGGTCGCCTGTGCATCCATTTCTTGCCTGACGAGAGTAATCTCTAACGATCGCTGAGAGGCCGCCGACCCCTGATTCATCACCGTTAATCCCATCACTGCCACTACTGAAAATATCGTCACCGCCAGCAACACCTCGATCATTGTGTCACCGCGTTGTCTTCCCCGCCAATTTAACATACGAGCTCCGTATCAGGAATCAGTTGATTCGATCGTATTTCGATAGCACCCGCCGTTGAAGCACCGGCAGCAATCGTAACAGTCATCCTATCACTCACTACCCACCCAGCAGGACTAATGCACAGGGTTCTTTTACCTCGTGCCGCACCGTTAATCATAGACGAAAGATTCGCTGTGCTGGTCGTATTGCGAGTAAACGTATAGGCTGTCCCTGATTCAGGAGAACGAATGATCAGAATACCAATATCTCGAGGTGCTGTACTCGCCTCGGCACCTGACACTGGCCAAGCAATACCTGTGCCCCATTCCATCGCACCCGAGCGATCCGATGAAGGTACGACCGCAGGATTATATGCCTGCATTATCTGATATTCAGTTGGTGACCCGGCCAGCGTCCCCGGTTCGCGGCCATAGATATCATAATAAACGATTGCCCCGCCCGACGAGATCGTCATCAATTTGCCCATTAATACGCAGTCGGTCTGACCTCTGTTGCCAGCGCAAGCTGGGATGGTGCTTGCCCCTGAACGACCGTTCTTGACGGAAAGAGTATCTTCGTATTGCTGTTGGATATCCGATTGCAGAGTGGCCACAGCATCCTTATAACGTTGGGCGCTGATCGCCGTACTTGCCCCCACGAGAATCCCTATTGTAAGCAACCCGGTAACAGCCAAAAAGAGCATTGTCTCGATAATCGTAAAACCACGCTGCGTCGTCACCCTCATACTACGCCTCATTATATCATAATGGTTATGGTAAAAAGACCGAAAAATACCAGTTAATGATAGCATGGCCGGCAAACTGAGCAATCACTGCGCCTAAGATTAACATCGGACCAAACGGTATGTGCTGGTGTCGGCTGATTTTCTTCGTCGCAAAGCCCACCGCAACAATCAGCGTGCCGATCAGGTTCGCTAAAAATAGGGCCACCAACGCCAACATCCAATCAGCGAGAAGCAACCCAAGCCCTACTCCTAAGATGGCGTCACCAAGCCCCACCCAACGCTCTCGCGAAACCCAATAAAGGATAAAATACAATCCTCCCAAAACACCAACCGATCCCAGTACTGCATACAGCATTTCCCATCGCTGGTCTGCCCCGATGACGACGAGAGCCGCAGAGGCAACACCGACTGCGATAATCGCATAGCTCACCAGGGTCCACAAAATCTGCCACTTCATATCAGTCGCAAACTGAATTGCTAGCAGCACCCCAGCCACCAACCACAAGATGAATTTGGTGATTTCTAGCGGTGAGTCTAATGTAGCTGGCCAAAAAGCGTAGGATAGGACGAAAAAGAGGGCCATTCCCACCTCAATTAACAGTTCAAACTTGCCAATTGGCTGACCACTAAAACGAGACTTACCCCGCAAGATCACCCAGCTGATCACCGGTATCATGTCATACCACGGCAGTTGCCTCCCCGTATCAAGGTCAATTGATCGATCATGGAAAAACGATTGCTGCGTCAGTGGCAGAAGGCGCTTGTATTCCTTGGCATCGACTTTTTCACCATCTTTCTTTTCTTCAACCAGCTGCCGTGCCCTGAGGCGCCAGACCTGGGCACCAGCAAAACTCCCAAGTGCTGCACCAAACAGCGCAAGCGCCACATATATAAAGACTTGTTCCATAAGCACTATGGTATCATTTTTACCACAAAAAACATATGACCCATTCGGGTCATATGTTGAGTGTCTTCATCAATAGTGATGATTACTGGTTTGATTGGCAGAAGAAACCACTACCTTCAAGCTTGATCACGACGGCAGCAGATCGAGCAGTTGCACCTGTTGCTGTCATGCTCTCACCGTTACAGACACGACCGTTGCGATACGAGATTGCACCATCCACGGTAGGTGCAGTATCACCATAGGTAATCACATAGCCAACACCTGTCTTTGGATCCTTAAATTCACCAGTAGCATCTGCAGCCCACTTTAAGTAGCCCGTCTTAAACGTACCGAGTGCAGTCGCATCAGCTGGTACGCTACCACGGTTGTTGGTTGCATAGCTTGTTAGCTGGCTGATAAACGTACTGACATCATCACGACGCTGTGTATCGCGTTGACTACGCTGCAACGCAGGCAGTGCGATGAAGACCATCAAGAAGATCAGACCTGCAATAGCAAGTACCAATACAACTTCGATGATGGTAAATCCTTTTTCTTTATGTTGTGCGTTCATAGGAATTTATTCCACCTTTCGCATGAACTTAGTTTAGTTACTTGTAGCATAACGCTTGTGGTAATAATACACCAACCCACAGACACTGTCTATAGTTTTATACATTTATACTGTTGACGAGGCTATAGATTGGGAACAAAATTGCCGCCACCATACCACCGGCGACCACCGCGAGTACCACCATGAGTAATGGTTCAATTAAGGTAGAGATGGCCTTGATTTCTTCATCAAGCTCATCCTCGTAGACCTGGGCAGTCTTACCCATCATTTCATCAATACGGCCAGATTGTTCACCAATCTTGATCATCTGGGGTACCAACGGCAGAATATAATCTTCTGGCTGCAAGGCAGTTGATAGTTCCTTACCTCCCTTCACTTTTTCGGCGGCGCGAACAATACTCTTTTGTACCACGGTATTATTAAGGGCATCACCGGTAATCTTCAGCGTATCAAGCATGCTGACCCCAGTACTAAGAAGCGTTTGCCCCGTACGAGTTAGTCGGGCCATATACAATTTGCGAAAGAGCCCTTTAAACAAAGGAACGTTTAATTTAAAGGTATCTTTCATCTTGATGCCGCTCTCGGTCTTGAGGTACTGGATAAGGAAGTAAACGCCGATACCTATAATCACCAACACGAGCCACCAAAATTGCGTCACAAAGCCAGCTGCATTAACCATGATCTGCGTCAAGGCCGGCAATCTCTTACCGAGGTCCTCGTATAGGTTCTCAACCTGAGGCACGACCGTCAAAAGCATAAAGACAACTACCCCTAAGATCACCACCAAAACGATGATTGGATACGTCAGGGCGCCCTTGATCTTGCCCATCACCGCAGCATCTTTCTCTTGCTGCGTCGCAATACGCTGCAAGGACTGGTCTAACGTACCAGATGCCTCGCCGGCAGATACAAGCGCAATAAAGATTGGCCCGAAGACTTCCTTGCGTTTACTAAATGCCTCAGAAAGCGACTTACCACCTTCTACAGCCGCCAAGATCTCCTGGGCAATGCTCTGCAACTGCTTGTTCTCGGTCTGTTCGATAATCGTCCGGAGGCTTTGTGACAACGGCAAACCAGCACCAATCAAGGTGGCGAGCTGCCTCGTAAAGACAATTTTATCCTTCGTCGTGATACGGCCCGTTAATTTGGCGAAAAAGCTATTTTCCTCACTCGACTCTTTAATGACCAGTGGGTTAAACCCTTGCTCGCTCAGCAGTCGCGCCGCAGCCGTCTCTGAATCGGCCTGTACCGTCGCCTTAACGATCTGGCCTGACGCCTGATCTCTCGCCTCGTAGGAGAACTTTTTCATATACTATCCCCTTACCAACCTTTCGAACTCAGTCAGGTCGACGGCAAATTCACGAGCGTTGTCGTAGGTAATCGTCCCTGATTGTACGAGACTAACCAATGTACGGTCCATGGTTTGCATACCCTGATCCGCCCCTGTCTGAATCACTGCATCCAGCTGGTGCGACTTACCCTCACGAATAATATTACGGACAGCCGGATTGGCCACCAACACCTCTGCTGCCACCACGCGGCCGCCACCGATTGCGGGCACCAGTCGCTGAGAACAAATAGCCATCAGAATATTAGACAGCTGCGCACGAATCTGTGGCTGTTGATGTGGCGGGAAGACGTCGATCATACGATCGATTGACTGTGCCGCACTGTTGGTATGCAGGGTTGCAAATACCAAGTGACCTGTTTCGGCGATCGTAATGGCCGCGCTAATCGTCTCAAGGTCACGCATCTCACCGATCAAGACCACATCAGGGTCCTGACGAAGGCTACTACGCAAAGCTGCCGAGAACGAATAGGTATCGTAATGCACCTCTCGCTGGACTACGACCGAGCGCTTGGATTTGTGAGTAAATTCAATTGGATCTTCAATTGTGATGATATGTGCTGACTTTTCCGTATTGATCTTGTCGACCAAGGCCGCCAACGTCGTCGACTTCCCTGACCCGGTAGGACCTGTCACCAGCACTAATCCACGCGGAAAGTCGGCAAAATTCATGACAACATTCGGCATACCTAATTCCGTCACTGATTTGATCTCGTTAGGGATGAGACGCAGGGCGGCAGCCAAGTTACCGCGTTCATGGTAAGCGTTCACACGAAAACGACCGAGCGTACCAAAGGCAAAGCTAAAGTCAAACTCCTTGTCCTTCAGCAGAATCTGTCGCTGATCTTCATCAAGAATAGCAAACACTAACGATTCAACCGCTGCTTCGTCCAGAGGTGGCTGTCCCGCAGTGGGGACTAGTGACCCATCAACACGTAGCATCGGCGGCAATCCAACCTGAATATGCAAGTCTGATGCCCGTTTACGCACCACTTCTTCGAGTAAAACTTCGATTCGTAATTCTTGTGTCATAACTGCCCTTCCCTTATATCTTCTATCATGCGATATCCGCCGCAACACGATTCACTTCTTCAAGCGTTGTCAGTCCCTGGAGTGACTTCAGATAGCCATCCTGACGCATCGTCACCATTCCTTGGGCAACGGCTAGTCGTTGGATCTCTGCACTGGTTGAGCGCTTTACAATCAGATTCTGGATATCCTCATTAACATCCATCACTTCGTAGAGCCCAGCGCGACCACTGTATCCTCGAGGAGATTGCGGGGTATCTTTACCCTTGACTAAAGTATAAGCGTTTTGACCCGCCAGTGGCAAGTCTTTATACCCCAAGTCATCAGATATTGCAGCGACTTCGGCTGTGGTCTTCGGTAAAAGCTGCCCGACTGTGGCCAAAATGTTTTGCGTTTCGACCGGGTTCGACTGATAGGCATCGCGTTTGGTTGCGACGCGGCGCACCAGACGCTGACCAATAATTGTATTAACGGTGCTGGCGATCAGGAACGGTTCGATACCCATATCAAGCAAACGCGGCAACACGCCGGCAGCACTGTTGGTGTGCAAGGTCGAGAACACCAAGTGCCCTGTCAAGGCTGCTTGCACCGCCAAGTTAGCCGTTTCTGCGTCACGAATCTCACCCACCATCACGACATCGGGGTCCTGACGCAAGATCGAACGAAGCCCCGATGCAAATGTCAGACCAACATCTGCATTCACCTGGATCTGGTTAACACCATCCATCTTGTACTCGACTGGGTCCTCTAGCGTGACGATATTGACGCTATCGTCTTTAATCTCTTTGATGAGCGCATAGAGGCTCGTCGACTTACCCGAACCCGTCGGACCAGACGTCAAGATCATACCATTAGGTCGCCGAATACCCTTGCGAATCGCGCGCAGACCACGCCCAGCATATCCCATCTGCTCTAGGTCAAAACTGTTACCCGATTTATCCAACAAACGGATCACGACCTGTTCGCCCCACACTACTGGGCTGATCGCGATACGAAGGTCAACCTCTTTACCGCTCACATCGACTGCAAACTGACCGTCTTGTGGAATGCGGTGTTCGTCAATCTTGAGATTAGAGAGAATCTTAATACGACTCACTAGTGCCGGCTCGATACTCTTGGGGAGCTGCATAATCTCACGCAGCACGCCGTCAACACGACAGCGAATCTTCAGCGCCTTCTCTAGTGGTTCGATATGGATGTCACTGGCGCGTGTTTTGACGGCATATTCCAAGATAGTGCTGAGTGCCTTGCTAATTGGCGAATCTTGTACGATCGTTTTGACATTACTGCCCCGTGTCTCCTGATTTTCCTGCTCGCTCGCAGCGGCAGCTTCGTTCACTCCCGAAAGGTCGGTACGGTACTGATCGAGGACATGGCGCACGCCCGCCTCTGAGGCCATAAATACCTTGAGTGGACGCTGAATACGATTTGCCAAATAGTCGACTGCCTGAACATTGTTGGCATCAATCATCGCCACTGCCAGGCGGTTCTGTACTTCGGCAAGTGGTACCGCCATAAAACGTTCAGCGATATCCTCGGGCAAAAGACCTAAGACTGATTGCTCAATCAGCGTATTTGACAGGTTCACATATGGCACTCCTGATACCTGAGCGATCGCATGAGTCAATAACTCGTCATCGACAACACCCTGTTCAGTCAACAGCATGATCAGTGGCTTTGCCGCATCAGCCGATTCCTTCTCAGCGGCAGCAATCACATCAGCCGAGACCAACCCTTCGCTCACAAGAAGGGCGGTCAGTTTCGCCTGCAGATCACTGGTCAGTAGTGCCACTAGGGATTACTCCTCGCTCGTTTGTCCGGCGTTGCTACTTGCACTCGCTCCGCTTCCGTTCGGTGCAGCAGCAGTGCCATTATCATCGATAAACGATGTCAGATCTGTTCCAGAGATAGTCGCCTCAACCGTTGGGTTAATCGCATCTTTCGAGAACACCTTCTCATCGACCTTCTGCTCAGCAACATCAATCGCCTCAACCGTTCGTACAGTAATCGGTTTTTCATTCGCCTTACCGATTGTCATACTCGCTACCCAATAGGCCACCCCGGCACTTATCGAGACAATGATAATGATTAATGCGATATCTGTTTTCTTCATGGTTTGATTTCCACTTTCTTTAACTGTAGCTGTTTTGCGGGCTCATAATATGCCTCGCCTTCGACCGCCAGAGACTGTTTATTCCCTACGCTCTCGATAACAACTCGTTTTAGCTGAATCGTCCTAATTGAGCGTTCGAATCGTTCGAGTAATACTTTCAGCTGGGCAGCGTCACCCTTGACGGTAAACCTAAATCCAATAGTATTCGTTGGCGTGTCGCTCGTGCCCTCGTTCGATATTGTCTCTCCCATAGGCATCACCTGCATACTCTCTACCTCGAGATCAGCCGGAAATAGTTTGACTTGCATTGAAGCTCCCAGTGCCGAAGGGTTAGCGTCGGCAGGCAGCGCATCCAAAATCACCTGCAAGGCATTATTTGACTCATTGGCACGCAGACCCAGGAGAGACTGGTTACTTCCTAATTTACGAATAGAGTTTTCTAGCTCACCGACATTGCTATTATTTTGCTTTAGCACCTTAACGGTGTCGTTCAGTTGGGCGATCGCTTTTTGATTATGCGCGCCCTTTTGGATCATGACAATTACCATGACAATTGAGGCGCTAACGATCACTGAAGCTCCTGCGACCCATATAAACATGATACGATTCGCCTTCGCAATCTGAGCTCGCTTTCGTAGTGCGGTTGCATCCTTCTCAGGCATGATTACTTTCCTCCCTCATCACGTGCACGATCCTTGAATATCGCTCGTGGTGCATTGAGATACGAGTCGGTAACGTTGCCGTTCGCACCAATTTTGATCGTGACGTCAGATACTGTATTCGAGAGCAACTCGGGCACAACTGTAAAGCTCAACTTGAACCTCAGTATCCTATTGCCCTCTTGGTCTTCACCAAAACTCATTTCTGCAATATGTATTGCTTGCGAACGATCACCATCACCCACAGCCAAACGACGGCATTGTTTCAACGGATTACCACAGTTTAAGTCTCCTGCCTTGTCAGTGCCATCGGTCACTTTGTACTCTATAACGGCAGCGGCGATCATTTTTTCAAACACCTCTAGACTGGCATAGCTACCAACCGTCTGGCCTTCGATCGTAATCCTGGCGCCTTCCCCGCTACTTGTGCCCTCTGCGGTCTCCTCTGTTCCCGTCTCTGTCGTTCCGGCTGGCTCGACCAGCATTGATGAAACCGTCACTTCATGTGGTTCAGCTGGGATAATGACATTGAGCATGCCATACAGACGAGAACCCGCGTTCTTGCTAGCATTCAATTTGGAAATCTGCTTTAACTGGTTTTGAATCGTTAGCATTTTGTCCAAATCTTCGACCTTGTTGAGCGTTGCGTATTGTTCGTCAATCGTCTTGTTAGCCGTATCCATCATGAGTTTTTGCGCACCATAGACGTAGGCAGCCGCAATGATGACAATTGCTCCCGCAGCAATCGCTAAAATAATCGCTACAGAAATCACAATGTTGCGTTGCTTTTGCGCACGCAATAATTCTTGTTTTACATCCGGGACAAGATTAATCTCAATCATTACACACCCCTCCGTTGCGCCAACCCTACAGCCGCAGCAAACTCGGACGCAATCGCTGCCAATTGTTGCTGATCGGCCTGTGCAATACGAACCTTTTGCCATGGATTGGCAATTGATGCCTGGACTGATGTTTTTGCGGTAACATATTCACCAAACATTGGTGTCACTGACGCATAGCCTGACAGTAAAATACCGGCCACAGGGATATTTGGATATCTTGTTTGGAAAAACTTAATTGATTTCGTCAGTTCAGCCGCAAAATTATCCAACGTACCTTCAATCGCCCGATATACCTGTCCATCTAAACGATCTGGCGCCAACCCAAACTTCAAGATAAATTGCCTTGCCTGATCCTCTTGAACGTTCAAGTTCTGCGTGGCCGCCTTGACTAATGAGCGCAACCCAGTAGGAATCGTACGTACGAGCCGGGGCGTATCTGCATACGTTACCGCAAGATCAGTAGAAGTTTCGCCCATATCAATAATCAGTCTGGCATCCTGTACGCCAGCCGGAAGCAACGAACGGACCATGGCGATCGGCTCTGGCTCGGCAGCAATGACGTTAAACCCTAGAGCCTCAATACTCTCAAGACGCTCTTCGGCGTACTGAACAGCCGTACTGGTCAACAATACTTCCTGTTTGCTCGGATCGTGCAGTGAATTGCCTAGCGGCACCCAATCAACCTTCGCCTCATCAATCGCCATCGGAATATACTGGTCAATCTGATACTTCATGGTTGCCCTTAGCTCGGCATCAGGCATCGCCGGAATATCAACAATGGTCGTAAATGTCTTATTCGACGGTAACCCTATCACTACGTTTTTGGTATGAATACCACTTTGACCGATAGCGGTCATAATGACTTCACCGAGGCGTCGCTTGCCCTCGGCAGATGAGGCAACCGCTACCTTCTCATCCAGTGGCGCATAGCCATAATGTTGCAACGTCCAACTATCTTGACCACCCGAAGAAAGCTGCACCACCCGTACGGCATTCGTACCGATATCAAGTGCGAAAAAGTCGCCCACGCCTTTTATTAATCTCATGTTAGTTATTATACTCAACCATTAGCATTTTAGACAACCCTGAAATGCCACTTTTAGTATCTCGGTGGCAACTCTGTCGTATTGACCGTCTGGTAAATACCACTAGGGCTCATGTGTTCACGGGCCCACAGATAGGCATCAGGACGAAGATTAATAACTTCGGCAGGATCTCCCGCAGCAGCACCAGCCCCAGAGCCAGCGGTACGACGAAGATACAATTTGCTCGCCATCACCGGCCCATTGATACGCAGAGGCTGCGTACAATGGTCAAGCGTCAGGCGGCTATTCACCGAGCTATCATAGTTCGTGCCACCACTTCCGTCGGGCGTTGCCAACCACTGAGCCAAACCGTTACTGCCACCGCTACCAGACTGCTGGTCACAGGTCGCAATCGATCCATAGGCACCTCGAGACATACCGGCAGTCGTCGTGTCATTCTTGGCAATCAGCCAAGCGTCAACCTGAGTAACGTTGCTATTAATCGTAATATTATCAGCCAGAATGATTAGTTGTGGCAGCCGCTTGGCATCCGTATAGCTTCCGTTTGCATAGATCAGGTTATTAGCAATTGTCACGTTATGACCAATCGCATTGATGACCAGCCATTGGTTATCTCCCAAGGTATTGCCCGGATTAGCCGTCAGGGTAATGTTGCGAACGGCTGGGTTGGCAGGACGAATATTACGCCCCTTACCTGTCGTTGAGAGATTAAAGTTGTTTTCGGCTACTGCCGAAGTCGTCGGGAAACTTTCCGTAACATCAGGCAGTTTGTTATTAGTCACATTATACTGCCCATAGGTTGTACCAGAGCGCGTAAAACTATAAGCACTCCAGCTGGTTTGTGTCGATGAAGTATTGCCGCCATTGAGACCAGAGCCCGATGCCATGAAGCTGATCGTAGCAGGTGCAAAGATACCATATTCTGACCATGATCCAAACGTCATATTCGTTGACAATTTCACCGTCAAGCCAGTCTGGACTTTGGCATTGGTATTCAGCGTTCCATCATATCCCCGACCAACAATAACATCTCCACCCCAGATCTGTACCTTTGGTGCCTTACCTACCACGTAACAGTGTAAGGCGGAATGACGCCAGTCACTGGTGCCAGACGTGTATCCTTGTACTGACATAACAAAACATGTTTTCGTGCCCGGTGCATCATCATCAAGATCGGCGGTAGTACTGTATGTCTGACGGTCGATTGGATTGGTTGGCCCTACCGTGCCGTACCCGTACCCATCCCCTTCAGTGCCCTGGCTAATCGCCGTACACGCCGTTTGACCCGTGAGGAATGTGCAAGCCTCTGCGCCTGTGCCGCCCGTACGATTGGCGATGGTCGTCCCTGGTGCATATTTTACCCGTGAAAGCTGCCAATTAATGTTGAGTGCAGATTTTGTCGGCCCCATATTCCTCACCATTCCCGCTACGGGTATTGTACGCGCATCACCATCTGTCAGATTGTTGGGCGCAGAAGGATCGGTAATCGAAGGCATTAAGTTATAGCCAAACGGAATCGTGATACACGCATTAGGCGAATTGGCGGTTCCGGTAAGATTGGTTGACGACACAGGTGTCACTGTTGTACGCCGACAAAGTGTCTGCCCCACATCTGCTGCAGTAATCACATGGGTTGAATTTTGCTCTCGATAGTTCGTACCAGTAGCAGGAATATTTGTTTCCGTCCACGGTGACGGCGCCACCACCCCAGTACCGAGATAGCCCTGATTTTGCGCACGATAGGTAATCGTGGCATTCGTCGTGTTTGTTCCCGTATTAGTCACTCGGTGACGCCATGTAATCGTATCCCCCACCGCACTGGCCGAAGAAGTAATCGTTGCAGTTGGATCCATTTCCCATTGAGCAGCTGGCGGGAGACGAACGATGTTTACCTCCTGATTGCTCGCATAGCACTCAGCGGATGGTGGACTCGCATTTCTCGGACAACGATAGATAGGTACAGTAATTGTCTGCCTGCCGCTTGGACCCATCGCCAAACCCTGAGTATCAAAACGTACCTCAATTGACCCACCCCGGGTTGTCCACACGCCTCTCTGTCCGGTCCTTGGTAGTGGCAAGTTTTGTGTCCAGTCACCTCGATTGAGCATTCTTGAGTTAGGAATCGTACCGAATCGAGAGCCGTATGTTCCTCGGAAATCAATATAGTGCGCATCCATGCTATTGCTTTCTGTACCAGAAGTCTGGCCACTAACACGTGCGCACTTAACCGCTGAACCACGCAGCTCTACCTGTACATAGCGCTGTGTATAATCAACTGTGACTGTGTCATTATAGTAACTACTTCCAACTTGACTCACCCATAGAGCCCCTCGAGTACGCGTCGGAGGACCCGAAGCAAGACAAAGGCCTAATGCTGTTGCTTCGGCATCATTATTGCTTCCTCGCGTTACCGAGGCGTACAAGGGAGTACTCTGAGCGATAGCAGCCAAAAACGTCACTACTGTCACGCTCGCGACCAGAACAAGAACTCTTCGCGCCAACATACTGACTAGCCTCCCTGTGAGAGACCATCTTCATTGATCTCAGCTGGATGTTCTAGTTCATCTCGCAGTTCCTTCAGAACACGCTCCACTTCACTCATGCGAGTAATATCAACCAGTTCAATTGATGGATTAAGCCCCTGAGCAGTCTGCGCCTTGAGACGATCAAAAGCTTTGGTTGCCCCTTCAAGGCCAGCGGTCATCAGGTAGGCCCGAAACAACATGTAATTACAAGTAGGATCGAGATCATATCGGTCCTTCGATTCAATTTCTGTAATCTTGGCAGTGAGATCATCCGTACCACGAGATGTTGCCTCATCACCCATCAGTGTATTCCATGGACCAATCATGTCAGCACAGACACGATGATCTGTTAGATCAGCTGTTGTTTTACCAAACTGAACCCATCCCGCCATGACTCCGTAGCCAATCAAGGCCCCTATGATGATAATTGCTCCCCCGATAATAACAACATGCTTTTTCATACTTATGCTTTCATCATACAGGATGACAAAAGCATATTCAAGGCTTCCTCTGCTGCACTTTTTGCTCGTCAATAGGTTCTCTTTTACCCCTGTTGCTGGTATACTACATCCTATGAGTTCTGTTTCTATTGGCATCGTCGGATTACCTAATGTTGGTAAATCAACGCTTTTTAATGCCCTCACTAATAACGACATCCTGGCCGCCAATTATCCGTTTGCGACCATCGAGCCCAATACCGGCATCGTTCCTGTTCCTGACGAACGATTACAACACCTCGCCGACATTTATGGGTCGACCAAATTGATCCCCGCCACCGTTACTTTTGTTGACATCGCTGGACTAGTGGCCGGTGCCAGCAAAGGCGAAGGTCTGGGCAACAAATTCCTGGCCAATATTCGCCAATGTAATGCCATCGTCCACATTGTGCGTGCCTTCGAAAACAGCGAGATTCTGCGCCACGACAACGGCGTCGTTGATCCAAAGGCCGATATCGAGATCATCAATACCGAATTAATATTGGCAGATATCCAGACCATCGAGAACCGCCTGCCTCGTCTGCAAAAAGAGGCCAAAGCCAAACCCACTGCTAAAGTCACGATGGGATACCTCGAAAGCCTGCTGCGTCACCTCGAATCAGGCACGCCGCTGTCTGCCCTACCCAGCCTCGACGAAGAGCACATCGCCGACCTGCACCTGCTGACGGCAAAACCGGTGATTTATGCCTTTAATGTCGATGAGGACACGTTGACGAATGAGGATAAAAAGAAAGCATTATCCGCCCTGGTCGCCCCAGCCGCCTCGTTGTTCGTCTCGGCAAAATTAGAAGAAGAATTAAAAGGCCTCGACGAGGATGACGCCCGCGAGTTATTAGAAAGTTACGGCGTCAACGAGACGGGGTTGCAGCAAATGATCCACGCCGCCTACGACACACTGGGACTGCAAAGTTATCTGACCGCCGGACCAAAAGAAGTCCGTGCTTGGACCATCAAAAAAGGCGCCACTGCACCGCAGGCCGCCGGGGTGATTCATACTGATTTTGAACGAGGATTCATTGCCGCACAGATTGTTAGTTATCCTGACTTGATCGCCGCCGGGTCAGAGGCCGCCGCCCGATCAGCCGGCACTATGCGCACCGAGGGTAAAGATTACGTCATGCAACCTGACGACGTGGTTGAGTTTCGATTTAACGTCTAAATGAGAATACCCCGCCAGGCGACTGGCGGGGTACCTCAAAATCTTCCTGGATTAAGCCGCCGTTGGTGACTATCCTTTCTTCTCAGCGTACAAGATCTCGATGACCTTGTACGGCACGTACACGTTCTCGGACAGATGTCCGTTGGCGCGACGAACCGAGTCGGTATCGCACGTCGTGACGCGGAAGGTCCGCGCCTTGCTGGCGTTGCGCAGCGCCGGGTTGCGCTCCCCTTTCTTTTCAACGTTCAGTTGATTCTTGGGGATGGACTTGGCCGCCTCCTCAGCCTCACCGACGACGATGTCGCCAGACGAGTAATAGACTTTGGCGCGGTCGCCTTTACGAACCTGACGCAGATTGTCCAGGTCGTAGGTCTCCCGGTAACACCAAACGTGCCCGGTGATCCGAGCCCGATTGAGGCTCATGGCACCCGGTCGCGGCCAGTCAGCGTCGCTCCGCCAGGCCACCTTACCGCACTGAGATTCCCATCCCTCCGCAGTCAGCACCATCGGTGCGAACTCCATCGAGACGATCATCTTTGACCCGCGGTAGACGACCAACTGGGTCGGGTCGCCCCGAGGTTCGTTGGGATGCGGGACAGCCGGAGGCGTCGACGCACTGTCGTCGTCCACTGGCACGGTGATCCGCGGAACCTCCGAGGGCAATGGGGCCGAGGGCACTTCAACATCACTGTAGACGTTGACGTAGTACCAACCGGCGTACCCAAAGCACATCGCAGCCAATGAGCCACACAAAATGGCGAGCAGCTTGCGCCACATATCCACCTCCTAGATGGGTTTATTTTGAGGTAAACCCAGTCGACACAGAACGTGAAGTGGGCGTACCTTATATTATAGCATAATACCAATTATTTGTAAAACCCTCAGAAATGAGAGAGGCCTCGGAGTCGATGCACGGGGCAACGACTCCGAGGCCGGGAGTGCACCACCTAGCGAGGCAGCACACCCTTGTTATTCATCATCTCTCAGGAGGCCCTGTGGCCCCGGCCATAGGCCAAGACCAGGCCGGTCACGATCAGGGCCAAAACACCGCCACCGATCGCCCAGCCCAGCGGCTGAGACGACGCCTCGGCCCGGAGTCCGTCGCCACCATCCTCGTCGACACCCGGAGGGGTGACGGTCGGGGACGACGGCTTGGGCTTCGGCTTGCTGTCCGGCGTGGACGGCGTGGACGGCTTGTCCGGCTTGGAGCAGGACTTGGGCGCCTTGATGACGCCGCTGTCGAGCACCTTGCCATTGGTCGAAACCGAGATGCGGATATCGCGGCCCGTCGGGAAGCCGGTGTAGTCCCAGACGTCCCAGTCACCAGCGGCGAGCAGGATGGTGTGCTGGTAGGTATCGTAACCCTCGATCTTCGCCGTGAAGACGAAGGTCGTGTCCTTCTTCGTGTCAGCGAAGTAGGACGCGGTCACCCAAGCCTCACACTTCTCCACCCCGTAGTACAGGGCGGCACCGGCCGACTCACCCGGCTGGCAGGCCTCCAGTTCCTCCTCGGACAGGGTCACGACCTTGGGGGTCGGGTCCTTGGCCTCAGAGGTCTTCGAGAACTCCACCCAGCCCCACACGCCTTCGACCAGGGCGGCCTCGTACGTGTACTTGGTGGTGTAGATGGTCCGGTACCACTTGACTGACGGAGCCGTGCACGAGGGGTTGGGCCCCTCGTAGTCACCTTCGACGACCTTGTCGGCCTTCGAGGGCTTCGGGCCCAGGCAGCCCGTCTGGATTGCCTCTTCGGGCGTGAGATCACGCTCGAAGGCCCAGTCCGACCAAGGACCGGGCGGCAGTGGCGTGCCGAGCACCCACTGCTTGCCATCCCAGACGTAGGGAGTGAGGATCGCTCGCTCCCTGACCCGGACACCGTACTCGCAGGACAAGTCGGGCTTGTCCTGCTCGAAGGTGACCTTGGGGTTGGGCTGAGTCACCGTGCAGTCCGCCGCCGCCTCGACCGCGATGGTCTTGGTGGCGGTGTTACCGGTGACCGTCCACCCGGTCGTATTGCCCCACTGGGTGTCGTCCGACCGGGTGGCCGTGACGGTGTACGCCCCCGGCGCGACGTTGGTGAGGTCGGAGACCGCACCACCGTTACCGGTGACGGACACGCTGACGCCCTGAGGGGTGGTGACCACGATGCTGCCGCCGGTGAAGACGGCTGCACCCTGATCGCCCACGGTGCAGACCTGATTGGTGACGGCCACGCTGGGCACGTTCACCTTGGGCAGGTTCGACGGGCACTCCGCCAACTGCTCCGGGGTCAGGCTGACCGAACGGTTCTCGGTCTTGGGGACCGAGGAGGTGGTGGCCTTCTCGACCCACTCCCAATCGCCTTCGACCAGCTTGGCCTCGTAGGTGTATTTGGTCGTGGTGATCTTCTGGGTCCGGCTCTGCGTGACCGTGGGCACCTTGCAGCTGGGCTGCTCGGTGGACCACGGTGACCAATTGCCTTCGACGACCTTGTCGGCCTTCGAGGGCTTCGGGCCCAGGCAGCCCGTCTGGATTGCCTCTTCGGGCGTGAGATCACGCTCGAAGGCCCAGTCCGACCAAGGACCGGGCGGCAGTGGCGTGCCGAGCACCCACTGCTTGCCATCCCAGACGTAGGGAGTGAGGATCGCTCGCTCCCTGACCCGGACACCGTACTCGCAGGACAAGTCGGGCTTGTCCTGCTCGAAGGTGACCTTGGGGTTGGGCGGGTCCGAAGGTGCCGGGCTGGGCTTGGCCGTCTCGGACGGCTTCGGGTCAGCCTTGGGCTTGGCCGTCTCCGAGGACTTCGGAGCCGGCTTGTTGGCATCGTCGTCGGCCTTCGGCTTCTCCACCGGGTCGGCGACGGGATCAGTCTTGATCTTCGGCTTGTCGACCTTGGGAGTCGGATCCGGCTTGGGGTCGGACTTCGGTTGCTCCTTCGTCTTGGTCGGTTCGGGCTTGGGGTCGGGGGCTGGGGCCGGCTCGGACTTCTTCGTGTCCTTGTCGGTCTTGTTGTCGTCCTTCTTGCTGTTGTCGACCTGGCTGGTCGACGGCTCGTCAGACGGACTGGACGGGTCGGCGTGGGCAGCCAGGGGGCCTCCCACGACGAGGGCGGCGGACAGAGCCGCCGCCAAGAACCACCGCAGCGGTTCGAACTTCCGGGACATGACGTCCTCTCTCCCCTGCTGATGGCGGGGGTGTCGGTAAATGGACTTGCTGAGATAAGATGATGAATTGTCAAACTGCTGGGCAGCTCAACTCTTCAGGAGCTTATCCCAGCGCGTACGGTCCCCACCTCGGGTGCGGTCCATAACTTGAATATTATATCATAGTATATTAAAAAGTAAATATCTATAATTTTTTCAAGAGGTAAAATCGTTCTACGTTACCACGTGCGCCCTTCACTTGGCTATCTGCTTTATCCTGAATAATGAAGTAGTTCTTCGCCCATTGTTCGAAATCTTTTAGGATGCTACGACGCACGCCGTCGTTCTTGATCACGCCACTGCTGGTAATCTGCTGACGACTCGCCTCAAACTGTGGCTTGACCATGGCATAAATTTGTGTCGACTTGCCGGATACTTTGGCCACATGCGGCAGTATTTGGCGCAAGCTAATGAATGATACATCAATCACCACTATATCTGGGGTCTCGCTAGGGGTAAAATCACGAATGTCCGTTTTTTCATGTAGCTCAATCCGCTGATCACCACGCAAACTGGGATGTAGCTGATCAGTACCAACATCAATCGCAACGACCTTGCGAGCACCGTGCTGCAAGGCATAATCTGTAAAACCACCAGTCGACGAACCAACATCAAGCACGACCTTGTTGGTGAAATCAGCCCGAAATACCTTGGCAACACTGGCCAGTTTTAACCCTGCCCGGCTGACGTACTGTTCTTCGGCCAGCAATTGAACATCCTGCGCGTCATCGGCAAAGAATCCCGGCTTGGTAATCACTCGTCCCCCTAGCGTCACTTTGCCAAGGCGAATCCAACTTTCAGCCTGCGAGCGCGTCGGTGCCAGCCCGCGTGCCACCACTAATTGATCTAAACGTTGTTTCATTATTCCCATTGTACCACTGTTATGGATACATAATCTTCTCGACTTCGCGGGTGATGGCAGCAATCCTGGCGTATGATTGCCCTTTCGTCATCACCACCATGACATAGGTTCCTTTGGGATGATGGACGATTGCGGCATCATGAGTATAATCCCACAAGAACCCAACCTTGTCATACACTCGTCCTTTACTGCCAGCTGGGATACCCTGACGATACGGGTGTACCGATAACGAATGCAACAAGCGATCACGGTTTGCTCCGCCGACCATCGAGCCGTTATTGAGACCAATCATATAGTGTCGTAGGTCGCGTGCTGTCGTATGCGTCGCCGTCTCGTTCGTAAAGGTAGTGCCCCTGCTAAAACCAAGCCCGTACAGCGTATTGTTAATATTCGTACGTCCGAACTGCCTGATCCATTCCTCGGCACACGGGTTAGTGCTGGCGATCGTCATACGATCAAAACAAACCGACACCGTCGTATCAAGTATCCGATCATCCCACTTCACTTCACCGCGGTCCATTCTGTCGAACAGCATTTTGGCAATATATAACTTGTAAGTGCTGGCGCTGGGCATACTGACGTCAGCCCGTGCATCAGCCGACCAGCCACCTCCATCAATCTGCTGAATAGCGATGGCTGCGTTATAGCGGCGCGCCGCATCGTTTGCATACGCCCGCAGCCCTGCCTCCGTCGCGGTGTACGATTCGTTGTAGATAATTTGTGGGGCGGTTGCTTTGAACGGTATGATGATCGTACCATTACCTTCTGCCTTCATCAGATGCATCTCTATCGCCGGAACAATCACTTCCGCATCAATCGTTCGCCCTTCGCTGCCCGTCTGCCGACCCGTCTCGTTACCATCAACCAAAGTGATTTTGGTCTGACCAGCTGGTGTCCCGACCGTTTTGTTGAGTTCCGCAAGGTAGTGCTGTAACTTTTCAGCATCAAATCGCAGCTCAACCAATCCCGCCTCATTTTCGCCTAGTACAAGCCAGGAGGCGCGCTCGGCCTTATCGGGCGTAAATGTCTGGCCATCCGCGGTTAATGACAGCGGGATCGACAGTGCCTGTTCGGCCTGCGCACGTACCTTCTCTAGATCACTTGCCGTAGTCGTTGGCGTTACCTCGCGTGATGGCACCACCAGCTCTACCGTTTGACCGTTTGCGAGCGCCGCTTCTTTGATCTGCTGCATCAGGGCATCAACCTCAACCGTCTGACCAGCCTTTTCGCTATGCGCCTCCAAGGCACCATCTTTTATTTGCAGTCTCGCATCCTCAGGCTTGGTGCCAAGCTCGCCCGCCACTTTATCGGCAAACGCCCGCAGCACCGGTTCGGTGAAACGCAGACTATCGTGCGAGGCATAGTCACGTGGCAACAGCACAGAAAAAGGGATATATCGCTGCCAAAACGGATATTCAGTCACTGCCCGCGCAGTGCGATCAGCCTCTAGATTGGCACCCGCCAAGGCTAGTAGATATTCTTTCGCTGTCCCGTCCTGAACCTGCAACTTCAGTTTTGTCGTCTGGAACTGCTCTTCGGCCCGCGTAGCAATATCATTCTCCTGTTGCCACCCCACCAGCTGCCCATCGATACGTGCCAGCGGTAAGGCGCGATCCGGCGGATACAACAATTGAGCGGCAATCACCCCAGCAATAACAAAAAACACCACCCAAATAAGGACACGGTGGTGTTTTTTGTCAGGCATCACCCGGTAGTAATGATGTCTTACTTTTTTATGAAGACGAACATGTAATTGGTCAGTTGTCGAAGATGGCGCTTTTGTTTTAGTCGACATATAGACCAGTGTAGCATCTATTGACGACGGATTATACGGCTGTCAGTCGTCATAGCGGCGCCCTTGAGGCCGATCTTTGCCATGACCTGCCAAGTGCCACGAAACTTGTTTTGCTCGACAATTGAAAAGCCGCCTATCTCGATCTGATCACCTGTTTGCACCCTGTCGTCACCCTCCGGAATGGTAATATGCGGGTTATATGGCATGCGATACTGCGGACTATGTGGCAAATATTGAAGTGCGGCCACCAACCTGCGGTGGACATTCATGAGACGATCATTCTTGATTATCCGTTTGACATGGACGGGGTTATCCGGTGGCCCGAACATCGCACTGTCACCTACCGTGGCCACAAAAGGCGGCAATGGATTGATCAACCGCCGTAGATGATTGGCAGACTCCGGACGAAATGGTGCCTGCACCGGCGGAAAGTACGTCATATGGAGTGGCAGTTCACCCAACGGAAACTCCTGCCCCAGTTCGACTGGCTCAACAAAAAACGCAGGGAGAAACTTCTCACCCTGCGCTCTATGCCCCGTCATGATCGCCCTTAATCCTTCTTTCGTTCGCGGTAATCGCCAGTTGCGGTATCTACCGAGACGATATCACCGGTCTTTATGAACGCTGGGACCTTCACGACAAGGCCAGTCTCAAGAGTGGCGTCTTTGAGGACACTGCTCGTCGTATCACCCTTCACAACGTCTTCTGTATACGTCACCTCAAGATACAGGTTCTTCGGTAGGTCGACATTAATCACCCGGCCATCAAAGAACTGCAGAGTCAGCTCGTCACCTTCTTTTAGATAGGATGCAGCACTGTCAACGATATCGGCATTTAGCTCGAGCTGTTCGAAACTGGTTGGATCCATGAAATAAAACAGATCGCCGTCGTTATACAAGTACTGAACTGTTTTGTTGCTCACCTCAGCCACCTCGATCTTATCTTGGCCCTTGAATGTCTTAGGAATAACGCTGCCATCGATGAGGTTTTTTAGTTTAACGTTGACGATTGAACCGCCACGCCCCATGACTTTTTGACCGTATTCGATGACACGATATGGTTTGCCGTCAATCTGACAGACGGTGCCTTTTTTTAGATCAGTTGGTTGGTACATGATAGTCTCCTTTTTCAGTTAGTGTTGCAAAGTAATCATCTAGTGTTTCGGCGCGGCGAATCAAACGCACCTTGCCGCCAGGGTCGAGCAGCAGCTCGGCATGGCGTAATTTGCCGTTGTATTGAAAGCCCATCGCCTGGCCGTGTGCACCCGTCGTGTGAATCACCAAAATGTCGCCCGTATCGATGGCTGGCAGTGGACGATCAACTGCGAATTTGTCGTTGTTTTCGCAGAGACTACCAACAACATCGACGACCACAGACGCTGGCGCATCCTCTTTACCAAGAACCGCTACATGATGGTAGGCGCCGTACATACCAGGGCGCATCAGGTCGCTCATGCTGGCATCAACACCGATATACGTTTTGTATGTGTCCTTACGGTTCACGGCGGTCGTTATCAGATATCCAGCATCAGCTGTAATATAGCGACCGTTCTCCATCACCACACGCGGTGCACCGACCGACGTCATATCCATCTCTTGATACACCGTGGCCAAGGCACGAGCAAATGCCTCTAGGTCAAATTCATGTTCGGCCGGACGATACGGTACACCAATACCGCCGCCCAGATTAATAAAGCTAAACTCAATCCCTACCTCTGCCCCAATCTGCTTGACCGCGGCAAATAATGCACGTGCGATCACTTCATGGTGATGCCAGTCTAACTCGGCCGACAGTAGCATCGTATGGATACCAAACTTCGTCACACCCGCCTCTGTGAGGGCCTTGTAACTAGCAATCATATCATCCAGCGGCATGCCGTATTTTGCCTCACGTGGCGAACCAATGATTGATTCGTTCAGTCCCCCAAACTCGAGATCGCCAGGGTTGTAACGGCAACTTGCCATGGCCGGCACACCAATATTTTTGACATATCGATGCACCAGCGTCACGTCGTCAAAATTAATAATCGCACCGAGTTTCGCCGCGTAGGCGAACTCTTCGTCCAGCGTGTTGTTACTGCTAAACATAATGTCTTCACCCGACAGGCCACACATTTCAGCAATCGCCAGCTCTGCCAGACTGCTGCAATCCACACCCATGCCAGTATCCGCCAAAATTGTAATAATCTCGGGGTTCGGCAGTGCCTTAACGGCAAAGTAATTACGAAATCCCGGTACCCCTGCCTCGTTCATCGTGCGGGACAAACGGTCGGCAACAAAACGTATCCGCTCCTCATCATACATATGAAACGGAGTCGGATACGTACGCGTAACCTTAGAAATAGAATCAAGCGTGAATGGTAGCGCCTGGTTCATGCCGCAACTATCCTTGTGCGACGAATGGTAATAGCGCCAGGTGGCGTGCGCGCTTGATGGCAACGGCCAATTGGCGTTGCTGCTTGGCAGATAGACCAGTCTTTGCAATTGGTTCGATCTGTCCGTAAATGTTGATAAATCGCATCAGCGTCTTTGGATCTTTGTAGTCAAAGTATGCTGGTGTGTCTTTCTTGAATCGTTTTGCCATGGTATGTTGCGCCCAAGGGCTTATGAGACAAACCTACGGTTTTTCTCACCTGAGCGGTCGCGACGAAGTAAATTCGTCGGGACCGGCTGCTCTTTTCCCTAGGGCTACTCCTTTCTTAATTAAAATGGTATTTCACTGAGGTCGATTGGCTTGTCATCGATATCCTCAATTACTACATCTTTACTATTGTTGCTTGATTGACTCGCGCGAGGTGCACTATTGCCACCACCTTGGCCATCTGATGGACCATCCAGGAAGGTAACGTCCGTTGCCGTCACTTCGATACGACTACGTTTCTTGCCGGTTTCTTTGTCATCCCAGCTGTCTTGACGCAAGCGGCCCTGCACAAGAACGCGTCGGCCCTTTGACAAGTACTGCATCACGAGATCACCCAGCTTTTCCCATGCAGTGACATCGAAAAAGTCTGCTTGATCGTCTTGACCGGCACGATCAACCGCGATGCTAAAGCTTGCGATCGTCTTACCCGTCGTTGTGGTGCGCTGCTCTGGGTCACGTGTCAGACGTCCCATTAAGATTACCTGATTTATACCCCTTGCCATACTACTTTCGCCCAAGGGCTTATGATAAAAGAAATTTTATACGTACGTATACAATTTCTTTGTATCATCGCGCGGTGCGAGTGAATGAATCACTCGGGACCGGCTGCTCTTTTCCCTTGGTGCTACCCCTTTCCTCTTCTTAATTTATTACGCGTCGGCGTCTGTGCTTGATTCGTCTTGCTTTTTAGCGGCAGCTTCGGCCAACAATGCGCGACCCTTTTCGTCAACTGTTACCAATAGGTAACGAAGTACTTCGTCGGTAATGTTTAGCGTGTTGCTGATTTTTAGTGGTGCTTCGGCTGGTAGTTCTACCTCAAGGTACACGTACACAGCGAAATCCTCGCCCTTGATACGATACTGCAGGCGCTTTTTGCCCCAGTTATCTTCGCTGGTGATGGTACCACCGGCAGACTTCACGATGTCGCGAACCTTGCCAAGTGGAGTTTCGAGATCTGTTTCAAGATCTGGGTGGATAAGAACCGTCAGTTCATATGCCTTCATAGATTTCCTCCTCTGGAATCCTTATGGATATTCACACTATAATGTGAATCGAGTTAATAACCTCTTTATTGTACCAGATCCCTGTGGAAAAATCCACTCTTACAGAGGGTACGCTTTTTCGAGTAACTCAACAATATGCTTGGCAGTGGCAGGATCAAGAGGAGAGTCGCGAATAATTTCATCAAACTGGGCCTGACGTTCTGCCTCCGCGTTACCGACAGGGCGTCGGATAGCAGCCGTCGTCATCAACTGACTAATCGCTAGAGTGAGGGCAGCCTGCTGCACCGCATCATCGATATCAGCAATCCCAGCTAGCTCCAGGGCATGGGCGTAGGTTTCCTCGTTTTTCCGTCGCTGATCAGCTGCTATATCCTCTTTCATCTGCTCTTCTAAAACATAGATAGCATCGCTAGGATTGGTAATATCAAATAATTCTCCAGGAACAATCTTGTTTGCAAAGGTTACCCATGGATCACGAAAGGCACCCTGGCGTACCATGAGTTGCGCAATAAGACGCTTCTTGTCACGCTCGCGGATGGATTCATCGGGCGTATCCTCTATAAATCCCTGCGCGATCAGAATATGACCAGCCACGGCTATCTCGTTGCTCATTTGCGCGTAGACCTGCTCGAGTGCCTTTTCCCTTGCTAATGCGGCATCGATTTCACCATCTGCTTGCAATGACTGAGTTATTTGTGCGATCGCTTCCTGCGTTCGCCGGTCTTGCTCGTCTGGATCTGGACTAAAAATATGAGGCACTCCCTCTTGATCGATTTCATCCCATAGTCGAGTCGTCGCGTCTTGCACTCTACGCCTCACTTCCTGCTGCTCTTGGGCTGTATCAGAAACCTCTTCAAGGAAAGTATCCCAAGGGTCAGTTGTGTCGTGAGGTTTATCGTAATGTGCCATATATGTTTTTATTGAAAGTTATATATAGATCATAGCATAAGTACCAATATATGTCAAATTACTCCTGATTATTATAGCCCAATGTTCGTATGCCTTGTATAGTAGAAGGCGCTATGTCTACACGCCTCGTTGTTGCTCTATTGAATTACGGATTGATTGTCTTTCTCTTTTTGCAAGCATTGATTGATCCAGTTCACCACCTTGATTTTATCTATGGTTTTGGCGTCTTTGTATTTGTAGCCGAATTCCTCAGTATCCATAGCGGCGGCGCGTTGTCCTCGCGTCAAAAACTTTCCACAACGATATTCGTCATAAGCATCTACATCGTATTAGCGCTTGGGTTTTCAATCGGGCTGGGGAGTGTTTATCCGGCGCTCATCTTGATACTTAGCATTATCGCCAAGGCTGCTACGGCCCCTCGTTCTCGCCAAGACAAAACAGTCACAAAAACTCCAAAGGATAATCTCCTGATGGTGCAGTTGGTGCTATTGATTGGCACGGTAGTATTTGTCATGTTGTTTGGCTGGCTTCTTGCCATCATCATACCCTTCCCCGAAGCCGTCTATGCAGCACGCCAAGCCGGTGCATCCGGATTATTTGTCGAGCAGCCACAAACACTACTCGTCTGGGGGATTTTGTATTACTCGCTACTAGCAGCCTGGCACATCAAGCATCGACCCCGCCGAGATACGTCTACAGCCTAATATCACCTGGTGATACTCAACGATTATTCGTCGCTACTACCAGCGAGTTCGTCCATGCTGGTAACCAGCACTTCGCGTGGACGAGACCCATCGGCAGGGCCAATAATGCCCTGTTCTTCCATTTCTTCGATAATACGGGCTGCACGGCTATAGCCAATACGCAAACGTCGCTGCAGATAACTCGTGCTCGCCTTGCGGCCTTCTATCACCGCTTGAACCGCTTGATTATACATATCATCCTCGCTACTGCCACCATCAAAGTCAGCCATCACCACACCACCCTTGCCGTTCAGCTGCACGGGCTGGCTAATGATGTCGTCATTGTATTGTGGCGCTGACTGCATACGCAAATGATCGGTGATTTTGGCAACCTCTTCGTCAGTCACCCACGCACCCTGAATACGCTTTGGCTTTGGCATCGACACCGTCTTCATTAACATGTCACCTTGCCCCAGTAGCTTTTCGGCACCTGCTTGGTCGAGGATCGTCATACTGTCAATCTGACTGGCCACGGTAAAGGCGATACGTGCTGGTACGTTGGCTTTGATCAGACCAGTAATGACATCGACTGACGGACGCTGGGTTGCCAGCACCAAGTGGATACCAACGGCACGCGCCTTCTGGGCAATACGCACGATCAAGGCCTCAACGTCGCGCTTGGCTACCATCATCAAATCGGCCATCTCATCGATAACAATCACGATATATGGCATAGCGCCGTCTTCGTGTTGCTGGACGTTGCCATCTTCATCGGCAACGGCGATCTTGTGGCCACCGGACTTGATCTTGGCGTTGTAGTCCTTGATGTTTTTGATCTTGAGCTCCGCCATTTGCTTATAACGGCGCTCCATCTCGTTAACCGCCCATTTGAGGGCACTGACGGTCTTTTCGGGTTCAGTAATAATTGGCGTCAATAGATGAGGGATATCTTCATAAGGGGCCATTTCCACCTGTTTAGGGTCGACCAGGATTAGTTTGAGCTCGCTCGGGCTGTTACGATACAGCAAGCTCGTCAGAAGCGTATTGATCATGACCGATTTACCACTGCCCGTCTGACCAGCGACCAGCAAGTGAGGCATTTTGTTTAGTTCACCCACCACTGCTTCACCCGAAATATCTTTACCAACCGCAAACGGCAAGGCTTCGTGGGTCGACTTCCACTGCTTGCTGCCCAGAATACCATATAGACGCACATCCGCAGCGCGGCGATTTGGCACCTCAATACCGACGGCCTTTTGCCCTGGAATTGGCGCCTCGATACGTAATGATTGTGCTGCCAGGTTGAGCGCAATGTTCGTCTCAAGTTGTGTGATACGCGTCAGTTTTACACCACTCGGTGGGCGCAGGGTATACTGCGTCACCTTTGGTCCAACGTTGGCGCCTTCCATCTCAACTTCAATATTAAACTCGCTGAGCGTATCTTTGATAATTTGGGCATTTTGCTGGACATCACCGGCATCGGCAGGACTTTGTTTCTTTTCCAAGAACTCAATATCTGGGCCCTTCCAGTTAGGATCATTGACCGTCACAAGAGCCGCTCCACTATCGCTTGGTTTGTCGCGCGGTTCGTCATTTTTGGCAACATTAAAGCGCTTTTTGTCTGATTTTTGGTCCTTGGTATCAAGGATAGGAACGCCAGCATTCAACTTGAGGTCACTGACCACTGACGATTTCGGTACGTCTTCGGCAGCTGCTTTACGCATCACCTTCACGTTAGCTTCGTCATCAGATTTATCTGTCTGCACCATCTCACCAATCTTGCGGATGACCGTAATTGGCGAGACGCGGATGACAAATAATATCGTCGTCAAGATAAGAAGAATATAGATGAATGCGGCTACTCCACTATTGACCAACGACAGCATTGCACCATTGACCATATCACCCACAAACCCGCCTGCCGGAGTAACTGGCGTGTCAGTCAGCAGGCCAAAAATACCCGCAAACCATACAACAGTCAAAAAAGAGGCAAACTTTACGACAAACGGCAAGCGGTTATTCTCGGCTCGAAAGATTTCGACCGCAATATAGACAAATAGTAACGGGATAATATAGACCGCATAGCCAATCGTCGCAAGGGCTGTTTTGTGCAGCCATTCAAGGACGGGACCACCTGCCCCAAACCATGCCACGACAAACAAGATAGAAATCGCTATCAGAAAGACGGCGCCCACCTGCACCCAAAAACCACTTGGCAATGTATGCTGCGGTGCCTGCGACTTTTTTGCCGACGATTTCTTTCGTGATGATTTTTTCTTTTGTGCCATAACCTTATTTAGTATACGCCATATCTGTTATGATTGTACATTTCTATTGTAGCATAAATCGCAACGTTTTGCAAGTACCCCTTATGGTTTCTGACGGTGATGGAGGGCAACATCCTGGAGGTCTTTCTCGCGCCCTGCCGCCTGCTTCATGGCAATCATTTCATCGAGCCGCATGACGTAAAATCCCATCGGGTGTTGCACCGATCGCTCACGTAAATCACGCAAGGGATAGAGCTGCCTATCTCCTACGGGCCGTCGCACATCATACCAAGTATTCCAAATATCGAAACGACCTCCCGCGTCACTAATACTGGTACGTGTAAATGGATGACCATCAGTGATGGCCGTATAGTGCCGGATGATCTTACGCCAGCGATCAGGATCAGTAGCAATCAACCCCTCGGAATTAGCCGTCGTCGTTACTAGATCAATATCAGTCGCCAGCCTCAGGCCGTACAGTTCTAACACGCCCCCACCCATCAACACTACCTTCTCGATGTCAGGAAACCCCGCAGAGGCAATCTCTGCGGGGATGGTTGAATCACGATCACGGAAGGTCGACATAGCGTAAACTCCCTCAACGTCAATTAATACGAACGAGCTTCGCGGACCTCGCGGGCTTTCGTATCGTTTGCCTCGGTGTCAGGCGTGGCGGGTGTTGGGAACTTCTTGGGTGCGGGGCGCTTGAACTCACCGTTCTGACGAGGATTACCACCCTGCCCTTGTTGCTTGTCACCACGATTGTCACGGTTGCCACCGCCCCCAATCTCGTTGATCACCGGGATAACAATTGGCGTACGGCGAGTCTGATCATACAGAAGGTGCGTGATTTCGTCCTTCAGCTCTTTCTTTAGCTGATCCATATCAACTCGCTTGCCACCAAAACTGCGAGCAACCTTTTGCTTGAGGTATTGGCGCATTAGATTCATCAATTCTTCGCTGTCGCGGAGGTAAATAAACCCGCGACTAATGATATCTGGGCTCGTCATCAGGCGACCTGTACCACGCTGGACGGTCAGCACCACCACGAACATCCCTTCCGAGGCCATATGAATACGATCCTTCAGGACGACTTCGCTGACAATCGCACCGCTGTCGTCATACATGATACCGCCAACCTGGATGCGACCGTTCTTCTTGGCACCCTCTGTGGTGATCTCGATGACGTCACCGCTGTCGCAAACAAATATATTGTCGCGTGGAATTGCTGCCTCTTTTTCAGCGAGTTCGGCGTTATGCACCAACATATGGAACTCACCGTGAATCGGCATGTAATAGGTTGGGTTCAACGCGTTGATGAGTTTGACATGATCGTCGTAATAGCCATGACCTGAAAGGTGAAGTGGGCCAATGCCGGTCAGGTGGGTTTTGCCATTCTGAATCACGGCGCTCCCTTCACGCATCAATCCGTCAACCGTGCGAACAACGTATTTCTCGTTACCTGGAATCGGGTTAGAGCTAAAGACAACGACGTCACTGTTTTTGATCTTGATAAATTTGTGTGAACCACTAGCCATACGGTTCAGAACAGCGTTGAATTCACCCTGAGAACCAGTACAAACAATCGTTACCTTGCCATCAGGCAGTTTGACAACGTCTTCCATCTTGACGACGACGTCCTTTGGAATCTTAATCTCACCGGTGCGTAGCGCAATTTCAAGGTTCTGCAGCATACTATACCCAGCAAACGCCACCTTACGGTCGTGCTTGCGAGCCTCATCAAGAATGACCTGCATACGATGAATCTGGCTAGAAAAACAGCTGAGGATCAAACGGCTCGATGGATATTTATCCATAACCTGGCCAATGCTCTGCTGGATGTCGAATTCACCATGAGTGTGCGTACCATCTGACTCACAGTTTGTCGATTCGTTCATGAGCAACATAATGCCTTCTTTGGTGGCAATCTCCGTCAAACGCTCTAGGTCAAATTTCTTACCATCAACAGGGTCATCCTCAAAACGCCAGTCACCCGTATCTACCAAGACACCGAGCGGTGTGCGGATGACAACTGCTGTCGCATCAGGAATCGAGTGATTCACCCGTACTAATTCGATACTGAAGTTATCACTAATGACAACTCGTTCATGGGCCTCGGGATTCATTTCGATATATTCTGGTACGTATTCAGTCGTTGCCTCTTCCATGGTACGTTTCACCATACCGAGGGTAAATTTACTGCCGTATACTGGTGCCGGAATCTTGTCGGCAATATGACGAAACGCACCGATATGGTCAAGGTGACCGTGCGTGAAGACGATGGCTCGAATCTTGTCTTTACGTTCTTCAAGGTAGGTGGTATCCGGGGTAATGTAATTGATACCTGGATAATCACCGCCAGGGAACAAGAAGCCACAGTCGATCACGATAATGTCGTTTTCGTATTCGATCGCCATCATGTTTTTGCCGATACCCATTTCACCCAAACCACCAATTGGGATCACTCTAAGCGTCGGCGCGTTACTGCGTGGTTGACGCTTTTGATCAGCAATACTGAACTGACGACCACTATAGCCGTTGTAGATCGATTTGTTGACCGGCACGTTAATCATGTGCTGGCTAGCACGAGCATTGACGTTCTCGCTGGTACGGCGCTGGGCTCGGAACACTTCCCCTTTGCGGGTACTGGTGTTATTAAGAACGGTATTGTTGGATTTTTGCGGTTTACGCTGTGGTTGTTTGGATGCGTCATCCTTTTGAGGTGTTGCGAGTCGTCGTTGACCCATATAGTTGCTGCTCCTTGTAGTTTGAAATAAAAATTATATTTGCATGAATAAGTTATACGAGAGGTGGGATACAGTCAGAATGTCAGAATTTCCCCTTGTAAGTACCCTTAGTATAGCAAACTAAGCGCATCAGGGCAAGATTTACCCTACGCCTTAAGGTTGACGCTATTCAGAAGAAGCGAGCTGATCACCACCGACACCGAACTAAATGCCATCGCCAGGCCTGCCAGTTCGGGACTCAGTGATACCCCGGTCCAAACGAATAGTCCGGCCGCGACAGGAATGCCTAACGTATTGTAGATAAAGGCCCAAAATAGATTCAGTTTGATACGGCCAAACGTCACTCGACTCAGCGCCAATGCCGAAACCACATCACGTAAATCATTCTTGACCAGGACGATACCACCCGATTCAATCGCGATATCCGTCCCTGACCCCATGGCGATGCCCAAAGAGGCCGCCGCCAGTGCGGGCGCATCATTGATCCCGTCCCCCATAAATGCCACCTTACCCTGCTGCTGTAACGATTTCACTCGGTCCGCCTTATCACCCGGCAACACCCCAGCAATTACCTCATCAATACCGACCTGATCAGCGATCGCCTTGGCGACGCGCTCGTTATCGCCAGTTATCATAATGGTACGAAGGCCGCGTTTCTTTAAGTCCGTTATCGCGGCAGCCGAGGTGTCTTTCGCAGCATCCTGAATGGCAATCAGACCAATTGCTTTGTCCTCAACCCCGACAATCACGACCGTCTTTGCCTCGTCCTGTAGGCGCTGCATTTCTTTCTCCAACGTGGCGTCGAGTGCCGTATCAAGCAGCTGCCGATTACCCACGAATGCCGACGCACCATCAACCAGCGCCGTCACCCCCTTGCCTTCAATGGCTTTGAACTGCGACGTCTTTTTAGGTTTGACACCTTGTTCATGTGCCTTTTCCAGAATGGCTGCCGCCAGTGGATGCTCTGACGAATATTCCAGGCTGGCAGCTAGCGTAAGAACAGCCGCCTTGTCACCAATAATGTCTGTCACGACAGGCTTGCCCATCGTAATAGTCCCCGTTTTATCGAAGATGACAGTCTGGATGTTATTAGCCGCCTCTAACACCTCACCACTTTTGATCAGAATTCCCATCTTTGCCCCACGGCCCGTCCCGACCATCAGTGCCGTCGGTGTCGCCAGCCCCAACGCACACGGACAGGCAATAATTAGCACCGCCACCGCGTACATCAGTGCCGTGGCGGCATCTGCGCCTAAAAATACATACCACACAGCAAATGTAATGACGGCGATAATCAGAACGGTCGGCACGAAAATGTGAGATATCGTATCAACCACCTTTTGAATCGGTGCTCGGCTGACCTGGGCCTTTTTGACCATTTCGACGATCTGCGCCAGCAGTGTATCGTGACCGACTTTGGTCGCCCTGAACATGAATGTGCCTGTTTTGTTAATTGTCGCACCAATCACAGTGTCACCCTTGGTCTTTGTCACGGGCATGCTTTCGCCTGTCACCATCGCCTCATCAATCGTTGACGACCCCTCGGTGACAACACCGTCAACCGCCACCTTTTGACCTGGTTTGACTCGGACGATGTCACCCACAACAACTTCAGCCAGTGGCACGCGCACAAGGTGGCCCCCCCGCATCACCTCAGCATCGCTTGCTTGTAGCCCCAATAATTTCTCAATTGCATTACTGGCGCGCCCCTTTGTCATCTCCTCGAACAGCTGCCCCAAAAGAATAAAGGTAATCACAAATGCCGCCACCTCAAAAAAGACTGGCTGATGGTGGAGCATGGCGTACATGCTGTATAGATAGGCGGTACCCGTGCCAATGGCGATCAATGTATCCATGTTGGCGTGATGGTTTTTAAACGCAGCCCACGCCGTCCGAATAAACGACCATGCGCCGACCGCCATAACAACAGTTGTCAAGGCAAACATCGTGTAGACATGACCAGACAGTTCCCACCCCATCAGCGGACGCAACACCATCTCTGCCAACATGGGCAGCGAGAAGATCAACGATACGATAAAGCGGGTTTTGATGGTCATTATTTGATGACCACCTTGCCGTGGAACATGTTCATACCACAGGCGTACTGATATTCGCCTGGTTTTGAAGTATCAATCTCGACTGGGTGTTGCTGCCCAACTGGCAATGTCTCATGAACGCCAAAATCTGGAAAGACCACTTCGTTAAAACAGCCCGACGAGTCTTTGCGGTCAAAAATAATCTGTGCAGGCACACCACGGCGCAACACGACCGTATTTGGTGTATACCCGCCACTGACTGTGATGGTGACCTTTTGCGTATCATTCGATAGACTCGCCTCTCCTTCGGTTACTTTGTGTTTGCCAAAAAACCACCAAGTAATAAAACTGATAAGAAGTACTGCGCCAATAATTACCACTATGTTGTCCATGTCTATCGCCTCCCTGATTCCTCTGTCTACCATTATAGCGTTTGACTGTCTTGAAAAACAAAAATACCAGCTGATCAAACTGGTATTTTAGTCCCTTCATCGCGATAAGGATGTTACACGGCCCTTTCCTCAATTGCTTATCGGAATGTGCCCCGTAACCAGGTGTAAGTGTTTCTTTGAGAGATTTACTTACTGCCCCTATCCTACGCCAGCATAAGTACTATGTCAAGCACATTCATTTACAAGGCTGACGAGGCAGCAATTATCTCTGGTACACGGACGAAGTCATCAATCAACGTTTGGCGCATGCCCCCGTTATACAACGCTGCTGCCGGATGATAGAGCGGAATAATCAACCAATCATGCTCGGTTTTGTCATGATAGACGACTTTCTTGCGCACGGCGTGGCCATGGATCTGACTAATGCGTGCATCTGGTAAAAAGTATTCCATGCTGTGCCGGCCCAGTGTCACGATTGCCTTAGGATTAATAATCTCCAGCTGGCGTAACAGATACGGCAAAAACGCCGCTTTTTCTTCAGGCAGTGGGTCACGGTTATTCGGCGGACGATACTTGACCACGTTGGTGATATAGACATCACTGCGCTCCATGCCAGCTGCGGCTAGCATCTCATTAAGGAACTTCCCCGCCGCCCCGACAAATGGTAGTCCCTGTTCATCTTCATTCTTACCTGGCGCTTCACCAATAAAGACAATGTCGGCATCAAGATTCCCATCCCCTATCACTAGCTGCGTCGCCTGTGCAGCCAAATCGGGACAGATGTTATTTTCAATGATTTTCTTCTTCAGTTCATCAATCGAAGCTTGCTTGGTCATATGTCTAGTATAACCTCGTACGTTTCCTTACGATAGTCTTGCAATGTAATGTGTGGCGGGTGTGACACCTGCACTTGCCAGACTAGCGGCCGTCAATGCGTGATACTGAGCGTTGGTAACGGTATATGCTGTTTTGGGCGCACCAGATGCCGAATCTTTGATACTCAGGGTCGTAGCCAAACCGTCAGTGTACCAAGCGACATTACTAGGGACACGCAGGGTAAAGAAGCCGTCAATCGCCGTTCGGTTGTCGCAGCGCCACTCGCCGCCAACAATCATCAGGCGTCCGCCGTGGCGGTCGGCACCGGTTGAGGTCAACGACAAGTGGTTTTGAACTCCCCAGGTTCCACTCCCCAAGCTGCCGTCAATCACGAATATACAATCGGTCAGAGTGATAGCCGCCATGCACGATTCAAAGCCCGTGCAAGCCGGATAGCCGGAAAATCCGCCAAGCGAGCCATAGACGGGGTCGACATTGCCATTATCGACAACGTGGTCTATTTTACAACGAGTAATAGTGTACTGGGTATTACTGATAGTGTAGTTTTCGTCGTTGACCGCATAGCGCGACAGGGAGTTATGATGGAGCCAACAATCCTGAATGGTGCCTTCATACTCATTATTAAACATCACCATGCCGCTGCGACGAGGCCGCGTAGCATTCACTTCGGCTGCCAACCTCCCGTCAAATTCACAGTTGTAATACTTGGTATACGAGCGCTGCGAACCGACATGGCCGGTTTCGAACGGCGGTGCGCTATAAGTAGCTCGCCCGACACCCTGAAATCGCACATGACTACAGGTCATACGACCACCATTGTTGGCGTAGTGAAATATACCCCCGTACGGAGCTGGCTGCGGCGTAGTGATAGTTGATGTGCCGAGCAGTGTCCCGCTATAGCTCGATAGGAGCCCTTGGTCGGTGCCGCGAAATGTCAGCCCGCCGATAAAAACTGGGGTGCTGTTGCTGCCCGAGTTAGAGTCGAACCGCCAGATACTCGCCTGAATGGGCGAAGCAGCGTCACTGTAGGACAGCGTCTGCATCGCAGTCAATTGCTTGGAGTTATAGCCGTTGCTTGCCCAAGTGATGATGGTTTTATCGGGACCCTGCCCCACCAGCCCACGCAGCTTGTAGCTCGAATCGAAAAAGCCAAACGCATACAGCCGTTCCCATGTCGTACTGCCCGCCCGAGCAAACAGGGTGTATTCGCCAGTGTCCGAGTCGTAATCCTGGTCTTTAGTGAGAGTATAGGTACCCTCCCCCAACTCAACAATGACGCGTCCTGGAGCAGCGGCGATAGTATCTTTCAGGTTCTGGCGAAATGTTTTCGAGGCATTGACCTGTATAGGAACAACCGTAGCCGCTCCTGAGGGGAGATTATCAAGCCACGGCTTGGTGCCGGCAGCATAGGCATAAGGAAGATTAGTATCAGACCAATCGTAGTCAAAGCTACTATTGTAGCCTGCTCGCATCATACGTCTTGCCGCCATACTCATACGTCTATTATATCTCCCTTCCCCACCCTATGTGGGGGATAATGCCTGGCCACGCACTCGGCACACTAGGCGGACTACTGTACGGACCAATGAATCCACTTGCCTGCTGCTGCACGGCAATGTCGTCGACATAGAGTGTTGTCACCCAACCATTTGTATTAATTTTGCCGAATCTACATGCCCCGAAATTGGCCAACCCCAAATAGGCTGAACTGGTGAAAAAACTTTCGATTGCGGTCGTATCGTCTAACAAGTAATACGCTGCTTGGATAGTACCGCTAGCCTCAGTAGCGCCTAGGCTAGCATACAACTCAAATCGATACCACGTATTAAGCGATATTGTAGCTGTTGACGTCCAAATAATGCCAGGGACAGTATCGACATGCTGATGTACTCGGACTCGACCATCAGGTAAAAGCGCAAACCTCGCCGCCGCTTTAAAGTTCACGTACGGGTCCGCAATTATATTGGCAAATTCAGTTGCTTCCGCAGGCAAGCTCGTAAAGTAACCGTACGTCCGAAATGCCAGTGATGACGTCGAAAGTAATTTCCAATACGCAGTCGTTTCTGTACCAGCGGTCGTATCTATCTTGAGTGATAGGTTACCGTGAGCCGCCTGAGCATTGCTATAGGTTATGCCGCCCTCGGTGATGCTGTCAAAAAAATGCTCGCTGGCACTGCCGCTCAGCAACGGAGTCAAAGTAACACCATTGGCACCTGATTCCGCACCCTGCTGCAATAATAGCGGCGCCGGCTGCGTACCATCGACTGGGCCTGCCAAAGGGTCGCTACTCACCATAATGTCGTCCATATACAGCGAGCCATTACTCACCAGGAAGTTCGCCACCATACCAAGGCGATATCGGCCAAAAGGCAGATTATTCGGGCGCGTATTGAAGCTTGCTGCCGTGACGATAGTTTCCGCCGGATACGGTGAATCAACTTCAGTAAATATCTTGAGCTCAGCCTGCCCGGTCGTCGCACCTGAGGCAACTTTGCATTCAAACCGCATCCATTGATTGAACTTCATTTTCACTGATGAGTTAGCCATGACACTTTGTGAAGCATCACGCAGTGCTATCAGCCCATCGGTACGCACGCCACACGCGAAACAGGTATTTGATGCGCTATCTAAGATTTGCAAAAACCGCATCGATACACCCGACATCGACGACGGCATATACACTGCAAAGCGAAGATATACCGTGTCAAGAGTTGGCATCTCTTGCACTATCATATACGCCTCGGCAGCCACCGCGCCCGTCTTGAATTCGTACGACATAGTACCGCGTTTGACGAGGTGAGAATACTGTACGGTTGCACCTGTTCCGCTGTAGGTGCTGAGAATAACGTCTCCGGAGAGTCCGCCAGAATTCGATAGCGTGACACTTTCGCCGTGCGTCCCTCCCTCAGCGTTATGCCATATCGTTGCCGTCATAGCGCTGCCACACCCCAATACTGATTGTTGTTCAAGATGCTGTCACGTTGGTTGCAATCTTGGCTAATAATAGGTAGATGTGGCATTGATGTCAGTTCCCTTTGGCGGCTATGTTGCCAACGCTTAGTTTACTTTTATGATACCCCCCCCCCCCCCCCGCAAAATCGTCAAGAAAAGTGGCTTAATCCAAAATTTTGGTTGTTTTTCGGCCCATTATGGCGCTTTTGCTTG
>CAYMOS010000001.1:0-287493 GCA_964392265.1 uncultured Candidatus Saccharibacteria bacterium | reverse complement strand
TTTTTTTGGATTAGGCCGTTTTATTTTAGGTGAAATGAGACAAACGCTATCCATCATCGCGCATATCACGGATAGGGCTACGTCGAACATTGCGAATAAGAGGCTGTGCACTTGCGATTAGGCTGACAATAAATATTGAGCCAATAATGACAAGTAGTAGCGGCGACTCAAGATTGAACAGGCTAACGGTCGGTGCGTCATCAATGATACCGAACACCGTCACCGCTGTATCGGTGAGTGCTTTCCCGTAAAAATAATCAATGGCAAATGCGATTACCATACCCAGCGCTACAGATACCACTACCGTTCGTAACGCAACGAGCAGAATATACACAAGGTAGATACCTGTAACATCACGGCGCTTTGCGCCCATAGCGCGGTAGACAGCGGTTTCCTTGCGGTTTTCTGCCATAATGCGCGACACGGTAAACCAAATAATTACAGCCGCCAATCCAAGGACTGCTGGAAACGCGATAGTAGCAATACGATTGAATAACGTGCCAATTTCATCGAGAATAAGGTAATTTGACCCATAGGGACTGCCGATAAATGCTTTGTTGCAATGAGACTCAGAGGTTGGACAGGTTTCGTTGTCAAGAAATGCACGCGCATCCTCGACCGTTGAGAACTCAAGTATACGAGAGGCGAGTTCTTCGGTCGAGCGCGCCTCTAGCACTATTGTACCCGCATTCTCAAGTTTTTGTATGTCATCTATCTTTAGACTATCCGGTAGCGTATCGTAGAGCTGAATTGGTATGTCTATAGACGACATATCCCCCTGTGATACCAGTAAACTCTTAACATATTCATCAATGCTCTTGGTGTGATCAAGATATGACTGTGCATATATAACACCGACAATCTGGAACGTCAGCAGCCTATGCGTCGGTGCGACGTATGTACCAAGCTTTTTCTGCGCTTCTTCATTCTTTGCTTCAGCTTGCTTCTCTAGAGCGGTGCGAGTGTCTTCTTTGACGACGATATCACCGCAAACTTCTGTTGGGTAATCATAAATAAGACTCGGCTTCTGATATTCCTTATTACTCTCGTTATTCTTCATTTCCGCGTAGTCGCGCTGGACTTTCTCGAGCATCATCTGCTCTACAGAGTTACGATAGCAAGCCTGGTATATTTGACCGTTTATCTTTGTCTGTATATCCTTGAGCCATGATTTCTTTTCGCTCGCAGATTCAGGCTCCTTACCGATGCCGATTTTTTCGCCAAATAATGAAGCGGCCTCCTGAGCAGATACAACGACTGGTATGCCTTTCAGGTCTGAAGTATCCGTAGGCAGAAGATAGCGAGAAAGATTATTCTGGTCAGTAAAATTATACATGCCGTTATGCATGGCGTTCGTAAAATAGCCATAGCTACTAAAGTCTCCCGACTTTAGCCCAGACGAGCTGAAATTTTCTTTACCGTCTTGAATAAGGCGAAGCTGCGGGATTATTGGCAGTGAGCTCGGCTGACTGGTGACGAGATAGCCGTGTGCGCCATAACGTGCGCCCACTTCTCTTAGATTACTGATTTTATTCGTTGCGGTCTTGACATACGCTTCAAGTTTCTGCTCATTCATCGCCCGAATAACAGGAGATGCATTGTTAACTCTTACTCTTTGCTCTTCAGGCAGTGTTGTTTCGGCATACGCATACGGTTCCAGTGCAGGAACTTCAGACGCTTCATCGTATTCAAGTCCGAGAGATTTGTATTTTTCCCGCAGTTCTTGATAGTACTGTTTCTCGTACACCTTAATCTCGCGTATTTCTTCGAGCGGTAAATTAGTATAAGGGAAGCTCAGTTTCTCATACGGTATGTTTGGCTGTGTTTTAACAAGATACTTGTCATTACCAGCTTTCTTGATAAATTCATTCGCACTTTTTTCAGCTCCCGTAAATATAATCACGGTTGCAATCAGAGCAGCGAACAGCAGGCTCGATACAATAATAGACGCAATAAGTACACCACGCTTTGAGCGAAGTTTTGTGCGAGCCAGTTTCAGTGCATACGACGGCCGGATCATACAGTGACCCCGTCTTTCAGCTCGATAACACGATCAGCTTGACGCGCAATGTCGGCGTTATGCGTCACGACTATGATAGTCGTGCCAATCTTGTCCCGAATTGTGCGAAACAGGTCGATGATTGACTCGCTATTAGCTGAGTCAAGATTGCCAGTCGGCTCATCGGCAAGGATGATACGAGGGTTATTCACGAGAGCACGAGCAATAGCGGCACGCTGAATTTGTCCGCCAGATAGTTCCTTCGGGAAGTGCTTGGCTCGTTCAGACAATCCTACTTGCCGCAATAGTTGCTCAACTTTGCTGTCGATATCCTTTTTCTTTTCGTTGGTAAACATTGCGGGTACGGCAAGGTTATCATTTAGTCGCAAGAATGGCTGCAAATAGAATGACTGGAATATAAAGCCAATAGCATTTTGACGTAGCTCGCTGAGTGCGCTGTCGCCGAGACTGGTTGTTTCTTTCGATTCCACTATTACTTTGCCTGATGTCGGCTTGTCGAGACAGCCCATGATTTGCAGGAGTGTGCTTTTACCGCTACCACTCGCGCCCGTGATAGCGACAAATTCACCTCTACCAATTGTTAGCGTCACATCACGAAGTGCATCTACTGTTTGCTTACCAAGTTTATAGCGCTTTGATACACCCTGTACCACAATAACAGGCTCACGTTCAAATATACTCTGTATATCCTTTGACGTAACTGGTACATGCGGCACACTAGCTTGATATCGCCCCAAGGCCTCATGCGCAGCATTAACATCCCCATTAAAGAGGGCAATGAAAGCTTTGATCTGCTCGCTGGATGCATTTGACATAGTTGTTATGGTTAAGTATATCACTCACACCACTACTGCGCAGGTTCCAGTCCTGCCAAGTACTCCGGCTAACAGATTTAAGCTTGCCAACCATAAACAAGAATTGCTCCAACATCTAAATCACGCTACACTTGAAAAGCAAGTTCCATCCCAACAGAAAGGAAGAGTGACGATGAAGAGAATCGTCGCGAGGGTCTTGGCCCCGCTTGCACTGGTCACAGGACTAGTGGTCGCTCCCGCATCCGCAGCAAACGCCGCAGACGTCGGTGTTGACATGAACCAGGCATGCCAGATCAGCCAAGGTGTCGGCTACGTCGCCAAGCTGCTGGACTCAGGTAACGCCTACTCCTGGCGCTGCTGGGTTCCGCCGTGGGGTGTTCAGAAGAGTGTTAGCGTGCAGGCCTACTGCGACTACTTCAGTCTCGGTACCGCCGTGGTACTCGACTCCGGCAACGCCTACTCATGGAGGTGCCGCTCCTGAGACCGACCCCGCCCGTACGCAAGTACGGGCGGGGCATCTCCCGGTAAGACGCTTCTTTATTAGAGTTAATTTAGCAAAGTAGAATTATTCTTGAGAATATTATCATTCATGCCGTAGCAGTATCTTGCTAAGTACAATCAATGGTGTATTTGACCCACCATATTATTGCACCAAACAGCCCCAACCATAAAGCAAACGAGAAGAATATGTCGACCATACCACCAGTCATCCACATATTGCCAATACCTTGAATAAACAAAAGAGTAACGGCAAGTAGGATGCATCCCAAGAAAGCCATTTTTATATATGAATACTTAGATAGCCGCTGTTTCCAGCTTTTTATAGTATCTCGACCTCTGTTTAAATTGCTTTTCTAGCACCGTCACATGCCTATCACGATAATCAATTAACTCGTGCGGATGGGTACTGTGCGCCAAACGACCAATATATTGCACCAGCTTACCCTCAAACGCAAATGGAAACGCCAATACCAACGTTTCGATCGTTTCGGCATGCACGCCCTCACCAAACAATTGACCAGTCGCTAACAGTACCTGGTATTCGCCGCGGGCAATTTGCTGTAACGTAACAGTACGCCTGGCCGCTGTATCATCACCCGAGAGTACCAGTGTTTTTGCAGCACCGCGCAGATACAGCTCTAGTATCTTCAAGTGTTCTTTGCGCTCGCTCAATACCAGCACTCTGCGCCCCGCTTGCACACGGGACAAGATATCACTGACAATTTGCTGGTTACGCGCCGTATCATAGGAAATGACTTTAGCCAATAACTCCGCCTGGTCGGTCTTCCAATCAAATGGTAGTTGAAGTGTTGTTTGCTGAATCGTTATCAGCAGTGGCGCAGACTGAGCCACCAGACCACGCGGCTTTGCCGACAATGACGCAACAATGTCACCGATATAAAGATAGATTAACTTTTCGTCATTATGTTTGCGCTTTGGTGTAGCCGTCAACCCATAAACATGCCTAGCATTCAACTGTGACAAGACCTTGCGAAATGTTTGGGCCGGGATATGATGGCACTCATCAACAATAATCACCCCGAACGCATCCACAAATTCAGAGATGTCTTTGGCACGTGCAAAACTCTGTAACAACCCGACGGTAATATATGGGCTGGGCTTTTTATATGCCGATGAGTACCGTCCAATATGTCTCTTTGGCATTCTAAAATATTCCTGAATTTGCCCTACCCATTGGTCAAGGAGTTGTTTGCGGTGGGTTAATATCAGCGCTGGTTTGTCATGGCGGGCCACTAACGCCAACCCCATGATTGTCTTGCCGCTACCTGGTGGCGCAACGATAATTCCCTGCCCGGCCGCAAATGCCGCATCTACCGCATCCTGCTGCTCGGGCAGTAACGTTGTGCCGCTTGCCAGACCTAACGATGCACATTGCGGGTGTTGATGGGTGATTTCGTAGGTAATGCGTTCTTTTTTAAAGAACGCGACCAACTGCCCTAGAAACCCCTTTGGCAATAATACATTGCCATCCTGTTCTTCGATCAAATCGAAGAATTTCGGCACATCATACACCGGGTGCCCTAGTCGTTCTTTGATAATATATTCACTGTTCATAATAAACAATTTCTCACGCAAAAACCTCTTAGCAGCCGAGGGCAGCTGCGCCTTGGCAATAATGATCTGATGAGCGACTTTAACGTGAACTGAGCGATGATACGACAACTTATAGCTCTCCGCTGATAATGCCGACAACCTGATTTAATGGCAACGTGCAGCTAATTGATCGTGCACCGGCTCGTCTCATTCTATCTTGATAAGGTTCGACGTAGCTAAGAATACGCACTAGTTCATCCGGATGCTTGCCGTACCCATCACCACGACGAGCAATACGCTGACGAACTACCTCTGAGTTCGGATATTCGAGTAAAAATATCTTATCAAACAGACCGACCACGGTATCAATTCTCGCGAAGCTACCAAACACCAATACATCCTCATGACTATGCTGATTAAAAAAGGCCTGTAGTTTTTCCGTATCAACTACCCATTCTGCGATTTCATGCCAACCGTTTTTTTCAGGCGTATAATCCAATACCTCATCCGTTTCAGTATGCCGCCACTCGGCAAAGCCGTCATCAATATCAATAGTGACATAACCCTTAGATTTAAAGCATTTTTCTAAGGTTGATTTGCCAGACCCGGCCACACCAGTGATAAGGTATCGCTTGGGCTTTACGAGTACATTCATACGCTACAGTGTAGCACGCACTTCAAACTGAAAACAAAGTGAAAGAGCTGGCATCGCCAGCTCTGACACATTTTCTCCAATTCTCTCGTGTCGGTCACTACACCGGATAGTGTGTGATGGTCGGGGTTTCATGAGGATCGGTGAGATCCCGAATGATCACCGACGCGATACCTGGATCACCAAGCATCATATCAAACACGGTCCCAATGCGATGCACTGCTCCCTGCCCAGACTCGCCCGGCAGCCAGAAGCCCGCTCGGTCCACACTAGTATCAGCGCAGTCCCACCCAAGGCAACCAACCAAGCGCAACGGATCGGTCGAATACACAACCGCGTGATCAGGGACAGCTTCATCTGCTGGCAGAATGTACAGCGTCACCGGCGAACCGATGAAAATGATGTCATCACACCAAGCACAGCGGATCGTCATCTTGGCAATGCAGTCGAGACAATAGTCGAATCCTCCCGCCGCGTTGCGTGGCATGGTCATCATCGTTGTCTCGCCGAGCGCCGCGATCTCTCCCTCGGCCGCAGTCTCGTGACCGCAGCCTGCTCGAACCACCTTGATCGCAGGCGAGATTATGTCATCCCCCTGTCCTTGCGACCTTCGTCGTCCTCGGAATAAATTGCGCACACCCATCAGGGCTCCTCTCGTAGAAATGTGCCAATTTTACTATACCGCTGTCAGGCTTTACGCCGCAAGCAAAAGCTAGTTGTGCGACCCTACTCCCTTAAGAAGTTGTCGTTGATTCACCATAGCTGCAACTGCCATGACGGCGTCTTCAATAGGTGTCGTTGAGTCATATTCAAAATCAAACGCGGGATACTGAATGTGGGTGTGTAGCTGCATTCGCAGTTCGCGCACCGTTTCTAAGGCATGCGAACCTCCCGTATCATCGCCCGTCTTAAGTGCTTGACGCCGCTGTTCGAGACGCGTTGCTGCTGCTATCTCATCACAGTAGATATGAATAACAAAAAGATCAAACCCAGCTTTTTCGGTATTCTGTCGTATCTGCTCGTGAAATCGAATCGTATCAGCATCAAACACATGACTGATCCTCTTTTCAAACAACAAATCCGCTGCCTTTGTCGTAATGTATTCTAACGTTGCCTGCACTGGGCTTTCACCAGTATAACCTTCGCTGTTGAGAAACCGCCTGACACCATCACTTTGCGCCAGAAACACCACTAGCCTATCAGCAAGCGCTCGCGCAAAGACTGTCTTGCCAGCCAGTGGCAAACCAATCATCGTTACCATATACGGACGAGGTGACGTCGGCCAACGATCAAGCTCTAGCGTACTGATGTATTTTTGGAAGAGTCGTTCATTCTCTGTCTCCGATAAGATCTGTGACTGAGATACCCGGCTCATTCAACCTTATTCCTCGACGGCTTTAACACTAAGGCTCAAGCGGCCGCGTTCGTCGATACCCGTCAGTTTGACCTTGACGATTTGGCCGTCAGACAAGACATCGGTGACATTCTCGACGCGTTCGTTTGATAGTTGGCTGATATGCACCATGCCATCAATACCCGGAAGGATGTTGACAAAGGCACCAAAGTCCTTGATCGAAACGACCTTGCCCTCGTAGATGCGGCCGACTTCTGGCTCTTCGGTCAGCGACTTGATCCAGTTAATTGCCTTTTCGATGTTCTTGGTGTCGCTGGCAGCAACCGTAATCAGACCATCTTCTTTGATGTCAATCTCGGCACCAGTTTCAGCGGTAATCTTATTGATAACCTCACCGCCCTTACCAATCACGGCGCCGATCTTGTCTGGATTGATCTTGATCTTCTCGATGCGTGGCGCGTACGGAGATAGTGCGGTGCGTGGTGCCGCCAGTGTCGTCAGCATGTGTTCGAGGATATGTGCGCGACCGCTCTTAGCGCCGCTAATGGCTTGTTTAAGGATATCAACAGGCAGTCCATGGAGCTTCATATCCATCTGGATCGCCGTGATACCCTGCTCGGTTCCTGTGACCTTAAAGTCCATATCACCCGCGAAGTCCTCGGCGTCGGCAATGTCAGTCAGGACATATGGCGTATCGCCATCCATCATCAGACCCATGGCAATACCTGAGACTGGACGCTTGATCGGCACACCCGCGTCCATCAACGCAAGACAGCTCGAACAGGTCGCTGCCATACTGGTTGAACCGTTCTGGCTCATAATCTCTGTCACGCTACGGATAGCGTATGGGAATTCTTCGGCAGTTGGCAGTACCGGAATCAGCGCGCGTTCAGCCAGGTAACCGTGACCAATCTCACGACGACCAGGTGAACCGAGGCGGCGAACTTCACCGACAGTATAACCTGGTGCATTGTAGTGATGCATGTAACGGCGTTCGCCGTCGTTGATTTCCATGGTATCAACCAACTGGGCATAGCTAAGAGGCGCCAATGTCACAATGTTGAGGCCTTGAGTGACACCACGCGTAAAGATGCTGCTACCGTGCGTGCGTGGCAAAACGCCAACTTCACTGGAAAGCACGCGGACCTCGTCCAACTTGCGGCCATCAGGACGCAATTGTTCTTCGACAATGCCACGGCGCACGTCTTTGTGGAGGGCCATCGTAAAGGCCTCGTCGTATTCGTCACGGACTTCCTTGGTATAGTCCTCTTCGCCAACTTTCTCGGTGAAGGCCTCGTGGAATGTCCAACGGAGCTCGTTGACCATCTCGTTGCGCTCTGGGTAGGGGGCACGGAGTTTGTTACCTAATTTGTCAGCTACCCAGGCGTCAACTTCAGCTTGGATTGCTTCGTTTGGTAGCACTAGTTCGTACTCTTGGGCGACTGGCTGGATCTTTTCAACCAACTCTTTTTGCAGTTCGATCGCTGGCTGGTAAGCGTCAAATGCCCAAGCAAGCGCCTCGCCAATCAGATCTTCTGAGACTTCGTTGGCACCGGCTTCAACCATGGTGATACCACTGGCAATACCAGCAACCACAAGATCAAGATCACTTTCCTCTCGCTCTTCTGGCGTCAGGAATGCCTTGAACTCGCCGTTCACACGGCCAACGCGGATACCCGCGACCGGACCGTCAAATGGCGCACCCGTCAGGCTCAGGGCAGCGCTGGCAGCAATCATGGCAATCGCATCAGGTCGGAAGTTTGGATCCATCGAAAGCACACTGGCGACCACCTGCACTTCTTGGCGATACCCCTTAGGGAATAATGGACGAATCGGACGGTCAATCAAGCGACCAATGAGGATTGCTTCGTCAGACGGACGACCTTCGCGCTTGATAAAGCGGCTGCCGCTGATTTTGCCCGCTGCATAAAATTTTTCTTCATAGTCGATAGATAGCGGGAAATAATCCAGCTGCACGGGACGACTGCCCACCTGCGCGGTGCCTAGCACTACTGTATCACCATAGGTCACCAGCACACTGGCGGTGCTGCGGAATCCAACGCGGTTGACTTCGAGCGTTAGTGGCTTGCCCAAAAAATCACGGGTAACAGAAATAATCTCTTTACCGTGAGGGTTAATAATAGACATACTTGTCCTCCTTTTTGTCACGGAGAGTAACAGGGGTAAAAGCTTCCTCGCTGTCAAGCTTTTGTCACTATCACCTTCCGTGTTAAATTACGTATTCATTATAACATACTCCTCTGTACTTTTTGCGCCAGCTCTTGTAGCTGCCTCTCGTCTGTCACATCACCCAGCGACGTGTCCGCGGTGATATCTTTTACCGCCTTGCCATAATCCGCGATCTGCCCCGGCAGCTCAGCAAGTATGCTATCAACATTCACGCCTCGCCTCTTAATACGACGACGTAGTTCATCTTCAGCCACATCTAATCCTATAACAAATATAGGACGGTGATTCTTCTTAGCAATTGCAATATAGCTATCTTCATATCGATAGTATTGAATGATATTGTTATCATAAACAATAAACCTGTTGTTTGCCTCGGCAAATATTTTCTCAATCGTTCCCGCCACTACATCCTTTAATCCAATCCCTAGTCGTGACGCGTCGGGGTGCGAGGCAAGGAGCTTTCTTACTTCATCATTGCAGACATATGTCGCCCCCAGATTTTTTACCAAATAACTCCGCACCGTTGATTTTCCAGCGCCAGAACAGGCCAGAAAGAACACACATAGTGGAGGCCTGACTGTCATTAGGTGAGGCCGCGAACGATAATAGTCATTAATAAGTTCTCTCAAACATTCAGCAGCAAATTGTTTCTTCATGCCCTTATAGTACTCCATATATCTTTAGCGACAAGGAGAAACCCCCGGCCACCGAAGGGGCCAATGGGGCTCTCTTTGGGCGGCTCGGGGGTCGAGCTTGTCGAGACTAGAACAGGAAGGGGCGCAGATAGTCCATGACCACAGGGGCCAGTGCGACCACCATATAGACAACCGCAAACCGGTTATAGGCGGCGTGTAACTTGGCCGAGGCCAGCGTTGCCACCTGCCGGTCACCAGTGCGCCCGTAGACGCGCAGGTAGCAGGCCATGAAGGCCGCGCCGACCAACGTGATGACGAGCAAACTGGCAATCGGGTAGATGATGTTCATCACATGCATCGCCCCAAAGGCCAGTGTCGAGAAAGCACGTTGCCCGCCCGTCCACCGCTCGGCGCCAGTTCGAAACCACTGCTCCTCGTAGAGGGCAGCACGGTCCCAGAACTTGACGTCGTGCCGTCGATAGGCCTCAATAGTGGTCCCCTTTCGGGGTGCCACGATGACCATCAACGCAATGATCACCAGCCAACCAACAATGGCACCCAGCCATCCCCCGAACACCGCATCAGCAGCGTCAAGAATGAGGACAGCCGGGCTGACACGCATCCAGGAGATGCTATGCACCAGTGCCAGCAACAAGCCGACAGCCCCTACCAGCAGCACGAAGGCCGACAGGCGGTAGGACGGCAACCGACGCAGAATCTTGCCAGTCGGGTACCACACCGGCGTAAACGCGGGCAGTGGCGGCAGGGTGCGACTGATCGCCCCGGCCAACCCGCCCCCGGGACGTTCGAACAGGTACATCATGCCGTTCTCTGGCACACCTGTGATCCCGAGGTCGTTGTTTCCGTGGGTGATCACGACACCCCTCCTTCAATCTCTAGTGATGGAAAAGAACAAACTCAAATACTATTTTATCATAAAATCATAAAAAATGCAATACCTACCTCTGTGACGAAGACCAGGTAATGGTGACGTCGTACGCCACCGTTTCTCCTGGTGGCAACAAATGAGACGACAGATCCTTAGAGTCACAGCGATTACCCGCCAAGGTCGGCTCGATACACAGGTAGTCTTCCCTTGCATCTGACCATACCACCATGTGAGTAAGTTGGGGTGACGTTATTGTTACGAGGCGATCTGCCGTCTCGAGACGCATCGTCTCATTCCCCGGAAACTCTTTAAATGGTTCGAAATCATCCAAGTGGATAGATTGTCCGTTCAGCCGAATAGCATCAGGATCAACCGCAAAATAGGGATGAAACCCGGGCATCACCGCGTGTAGTTCATCGCCTTGATTTGTCACCGTCAGATGCATCTGGAAGGTGTTATTTTCTTGTCGATAGCGCAATTCAGCAGCAAGACCGGCAAACTGATCTGCCTCCTCCCTGCTATAGGTACAGATAACTTCGTGTTCGTCCTCGGCCACCACCGTCCAGTCAACGGTACGGCCAAATCCATGCTGCGCCAGTACACCTGCCGCATCAGGACCAAAATAGGGGTAGCAGATATGGCTGCCCCCTCGCAACTTTTCACCCACCATCACACGCGGAAACAACACCGGCTGACCAGATGCATCATCAAGTCGAGTCACATAGGCACCCACTGAATCAACCGAAAACTGTTTTGCCATAGAGATAGCCATACATCCAGTATACTAAATCTATGAAGATCCTTTATACTGCCGAGCAAGTTCAACAACGCATCAATGAGATGGCACACGACTTAATTCAGCGCTACCCTGACGATAAACCCCTGTTTGTATGCCTGTTGAAAGGCGCCGTGCCCTTCACCAGTCAACTAATGATGGCAATCACTCGTCAGAGCCCAACATTTTATCCTGAGGTCGTCTACCTCCACATCAGTGCCTACGGTGACGAACGTGAAGCCACAAACGCCGCAACCTATAGCAGCATCGATCAGGCAATAGTGAAAGGCCGTGAGGTGATTGTCCTCGATGACTGCTTCGACAGAGGCCTCACCTACCAAGAAACCAAACGTCAACTTACCCAGCAAGGTGCCAAGAATGTTGCACTAGTGGTGCTTGCCAATAAACAAGTCAATCGATCAAACGATGATGCACCACTCCTCGCCGGCTTTGAAACACCCGACGTCTGGTTGACTGGCATGGGGATGGATGATGCCGCTACCGCCCCCGAGGCAGAGCGTTGGGCAGGCTATATCGGCGACGTCTCTTAGCTGTTTATAATTGGCTTTCAAATAGGGTGTAATAAGCGCCCTTACCCGCCACCAGTTCGGCGTGGGTTCCCTGTTCGACAATCTTGCCATCCTGTAAAACGTAAATCACATCCGCTTTCTGCACCGTTGTTAAGCGATGGCTAATTGTCACAATTGTTTTGTCCTTCATGGCAAATAGTCGTTTAAAGATCCGCGCCTCGGCCAAAGCGTCAATCGCACTCGTCGGCTCGTCCAGTATGACAATCGGGCTATCGCGATAAAAGTTTCGGGCCAACGCCAACCGTTGCCACTGTCCACCAGATAGATCAACACCTGACGTGCCATCGTCATGCTCAATCCATTGATGCACAAAGTTATCGAGACCCTTAGGGAGCTTCTCAAGGAATGACCGGGCTTCGGCGGCATCAAGAGCAGCATTAAATCGATCGTCATTAACAGGTCGCGAGACATCCCCCAGCAGCACATTATCACGTGCTGAGGCAAAGCTATACTGAGTAAAATCTTGCTGCAATACACCCAACTGGCGGTGCCAGTCGGCAATCTGAATCTCCGCCAGATCCACTCCATCGAGTACTATCGTCCCTTCCGTCGGCTGATAGAGCCCGAGGAGCAACTTCACCAACGTCGACTTTCCCGCCCCGTTTTCTCCCACCAAGGCAATGTGTTCACCGCGTGTTATCGTCAGATTCACCTGCCTCAGAACCTTTTGTTCAGACCCTGGGTAATGAAACGAGACGTTCTGTAGTTCAATCAGTTTCGGTATGCCGCGCAGACGTCGTGGTCGATCCGCCCCTGTCGGGAGCTCCATGAATTCGTTATAATCAAACAAATTCGCAATGTCCTCGTCAATTCGACTGACCTGCGACACGAACGATCGGGCGCCACCCAAGGCACGCGAAACAATTTGCTGCACATACAAGAACTGACCGATAGGTTGCGTGTGAGCAATAATTTGCAGCGTCGTATAGACCAAGGCAGTTACTTCGGCCGCTGCCTCTAGTACATCTGCGCCTAGTTGTCGCCAAATAAATTTTCGTTCAAATTCAATCCGTCGCTTTTCATCCTTGTCCCGCAATTTCATCCGCAAATCTAGAAGATGTCGGGCTAGTCCATACAGACGCAGTTCGGCAATGTTCTTAATTTCAAACATATTCCATTCGATCATGTTTTTCACACGACGCGTCTCGACATTTTCATTCCAATGCTTAATCTGGGCACGGGATAGCTTGAACTGGATAATCACTCCTGGAATAACCGCCGCAAGCAGAATAACCCCTAGCCACCAACTCACCAGCAACAAGGCAACTAGTCCGGCAATCAACTGAACAAACGAAGTAAATATTGACGCCAAACTATCAAAGACATAGGCAAAAAAGTTAGCAAATTGTTTTGACTTGTCAAAAAGATCGGCCGTCTTTTTATCGTCATACCGCCAAAAGTCAAGTGCCAAGAATTGCTCGTACATCCGGTCACTGATAGCTGCGTTGATTTTGTAACGAACAAACTGATTGATGTACTGCTCGACACTGTTCCAGGCCGTCAATGTTACCCCTAAGAGTGCCGTGATAATCACGTAGGTAATGGCTCTTCCGCCCGCCGTCTCGTCCCCGGCATATGCCTCGGCTAGCGCTGTCGTCGTGAGGGCAGCGAAATAGGTCGTGACAATCGGCAGCACCGAAGTGACAATTGTTCCGGCAACTTTTACAAAGACAGCAAGTGGTGATGCCTTGTAGGTAATACGGGCCACACGGGCAATTCCAAACACCCGCTCACGCGTCGAAAGCTTTCTTTTATCAGTAGCCATGCATTCAGTATACTACGAGGCTTCACCGGCCCCTTACCAGTTTTTATCATCATAGCTACGGTCAGATTTTTCCCATTCACCACTTTGGCGCTGGGTCTGCTGACGCTGGGCGCGTTCTTTTTGCGCGTCGGTTGATTTCTTTTCCAGCTCTTCAAGTTTGTCTTTCGTCGAGTGAGTATCCGAAGCCTCGCCCTCTGCCCCTTCGCCCGTCGTCGCTTCATCATTATTGCGCTGGCGCTTGGCACTGTCTGATTTTTCCGTGACACGTTTTTCGATACGTTCCGATGTTGCGCCACCGTCCTTGTCGTCAGAAAATTGCACACCACAGGCGTCTTTTCCATCCTGCAGCACTGCCTTGACGTCGTCATATCGAATAATCGCTTTGTCAAAATTCTTTTTGCCCAAAAACTCGTCAGCCTGCGCCTCAATCGCAAGGGCAAGGTTAATGCGAACGTCACACTCTTTTTCCTCTGGCACCGTCACTAATGCCGTGCGGTAATGCGCCTCAGCCCCAACAAAATCTCCCTTTTTATAGAGGGCATTTCCTTGGTTGAATGGCTGCTTGTATGACTCAAACCAATTGGCTAACCCTAAAGGCTTGAGAACGCCATGAGCAATATCGTAGCGACCATTCATATAATACGAATGGGCTATTTGCGACAAGATTGGCAGACTTAACAGTTTCAACGCGATCATCACGATCACAAAACAGACTGGCAAAGAAAAGAGAAGCAGCTTGCGGCGGCGACGTCGTCGGATACCTTCAAAGTCAAGTTTTCCTAGGTCAAACGGACGCTCGGTACTCATTGCTTTGTCTCCTTCTTGTCAAGTCGGTGCAGCTGGTGCGCCGCACGGTAGATCGGCCAGACCTCCATCGCTAAGAGCGCCGCCAAACCAATTGCACCTATCCAATACAAATCTGTGTAACTCTCGACCTCGCGACTATTTTGAATTACCCTGCCGACATTAATATCACCGATAACTGATTCAATACTATTCGGCTGATCACGGTGGACGTATCCTACCCCCATCTGACGAGCAATCGTTTGCAGGTTACCTTCATCAATTACTGACAAAGCATCAGGTACTGGATACGTCTTGGCGCTATAATCTTTCACATAGGGATCACCACCGTATTTTATACTAAATTCATCAGGCATCTTGCCGCCCGCACTAGTCCCATATCCTAACACTGCCCCGCCCGCGATCAGCGGCGCAATACGAGCAAATGACCCCGGCGTTTCTTGCCGTGTCTGCTCACCATCGCCAAAGTAAAAGACGATGCGTCCACGATCGGGAGTCTTTTTCGCCACTCGCTCAAGTTCGGCATGCAACTTTTCAACAGGGGCATCAATCGTACTTCCTGTGCCATAAAAGATCGTCTGGGCAAGCGTCGTCTCAACGGCCGAGACCGAAGCAGTCGCATCATTAGTAAGAGGTAACTGTACCTGAACCGAATTATCAAACGTTATCACCCCAAACCGCGCGCCCGCCAGTTCTTTCACGATTGCTGCAACGTCATGACGTACCCCGTCAAGGCGCGGCAGGGTTCCGTTATAATCTTGGGCGGTCATGCTCGTCGTCGTATCAATGACAAAATACACATCCAATAGTCCCGTTCCACCAGAGGCAAGTCCGCCAGGAACTGCCGGGCGAAGGCTGATAAACACCATCAGCGCCACCATGACAAGGCGCCGCATCCACAACCAATACTGACGCTCTCTCATGAGCCGCCAAATAATAAAGCCAACAAACGGCGCAAATACAATCCCTAGCGCCCACCATGGAATGATTGGCTGTAAAATCATAATTTCAACCTCCAACGTGCCACTATGATGACGGCTGTCAGGCAGATCAGCATAATAACGACTACCTGGGGCTGATCGGTTTGATGGATTTCGGGTGATCCCTTGAAACGGGTCGCATCCTGGGCTGTCACCTTGCCAATGATCGTTGCCGCAGCTTGGGCGTCGTCCATACGATAGTAATCACCCTTCGTCAGGAGCATCGACCGTTTGAACTCTTCAGCCTCTTTTGACGTATACGAGCCCGAACTAAAATCGGCGGGATTGACTCCGTAGACACGGATATCGCGCTCTTTAGCCAGTGCGGCTGCTTCTGGCAAAGTAATAATCGGGTTGCCGGCAACATAATTATCGGTGCCGAGTACGATCGAGCGCACTCGCTTGCGGTCGACCTGATCAAACCGTCCTACACACGCTCCAAGACCATCACCAATTAACGAACTGCCGCCCCCTACTCTCGTGCCGCTGTCCACCATGGCATTGAGGTCATACATCCGCTGCTTTTGTTCTTGAGTCAGAGAAGAGTACTCCTGCGTGCTCATCGAGAAGTATTCACTGACTGCCCCTAATTGGTCTTTGATAAACTCATAATCGTTCGTTAATGGGAAGATCGTCACAGGTGAGCTATCAAACAACACCAGTCCGACTCGTTCACCGTCAAATCCTTCGGCCAAATCAGCATAGATACGCGTTAACTCGGCATCAGCCTCTATCATTGACCCCGAAACATCCAGACACAGCATAATATCACGATTACGCATCTCAGGTTCGACGACAGACACCTGTGAGGGTCGTCCCGCCAGAATGATCGCCAGTAACAACCCCACAACACCCACCGTAAGTACGCCGTATACCATCAGACGATACCGCCGGATCATCGACTGATACTCGGGGAGTCGTCGCAAACGATGACTGTTTGCCAGGGGCGACCGTATCTCATTCGTTGCCTTATTGTGTTTACGTGCGAGACGACGCGCTACCAGCCACGCGACAACCATACCCACGACGACTAGGAGTGATACCCACCAAAAGACTAGTTCCATTCCGTCACTACCTTTCGAGCCAGCGCTATTGCATCCGCCACACTTCCGCGCTCGACCGCCGTGAATTCAGGGAGATAATACGACTCAATAGCGGCGGTCAGTTCTGTATAGCGCGTCTTTTTTAGGTCATCCAGCGTTAACGTATCGACACGATGGCCGCGGATCTCAAAGACGAACATACGCAGTAGATAACTCAGTTTCTGATGCACTTCGCGCGCCGACAACGTCTTGGCTGCATATCGTCCCTCAACCTCGAGGATTAATTGTACATATTTCGCCTTGAGTGCCGTAAGATCCGGGGGTACATAGGCTTTTAGTGGCAGCGTCGCAATCGTCCGTGGTGGTTTGCGGCGCGTCAGATAAAAGACTGCTCCGTACCATAGAACCAACATCACCATCAGGATACACCCAATCACAAGCCACAATGGTTCATAGCCGACCCATTCGCGAAAGTCTGGACTATTTGACATGCCGCTTCCTCTCTAATAGTCGAAACAATCCCGACACGACATCTGCATCTCCGGCAATACGCTGACGCATAATCCCTAGCCGTTCAAGCGTGCGTGTCTGATCCGCCTCATCACGGGCTGCCGCGTCGATGAAGGCCTGTCGTAAGGTGGCGTTCTTACGGATAAAAGCTGGCAGTACTGCTTGTTCGTCAATATCGTAGAACTCGGTATCAGCCTGAAGGCCTGACGTATCACCAATCGTCACCCATAACAGTTCGTGCTGGGCGCGTAGTCGCCTCAATAACGATTCAAGTTGCGGATCCGGTTGGCTTTCGTCACTGATAATAACCAGCATCATCCGTCGGCGCATGTTACGGGTAATGTATTCCAACTGACGCACAATCGACCCTTCGGCCGCCTGTAGACTGGTTGCTGACTGGATATGCTGCAATATGTGCTCGACATGGACACTGGTGCCCTTGAACGGAAAATATCGTGTTGACTGCGCGTCACCCGCTACTAACCCGACCAGGTCACCATGCTTCATGGCAATATAACTCAGCACCCCTGCCGTCATGACCGAAACATCACGCTTATTATCGCCCGTGTCACTCGTCGCCGCCATGCTGCGACCTGTATTGACGACCAGAAGGATATTATGTTTACGAATAGCCACATAACGGCGAATCAAGGTGCCGTTACTGCGTGCACTTGCCTTCCAATCGATATCTTTGACATCGTCACCAGGAATATATTCACGCAGGTCATCAAAATCCATGCTTCGACCTTTAAACACCGACCCGTATTCACCTTCAAGAAGCCCTCGCACTTTTTCGTGGGCGTGAATAGCCATTTTGGCTTTTACTTGAACAAGAAGACTGGGCATGTGCCAACGATTCCTTACGGGGCCGTAACAGCGTTAAAAATGGCGTCAATGATCAGCTCGGAGTGAACTTGATCGGCAATTGCCTCAAAATTCAAAATGATACGATGACGCAAAACACTATGACGTAATTGTTTAACGTCCTCTGGAATGACGTAATTACGACCATTCATAAGTGCCAACGCCTTGGCCACCTGCTGGAAGGTGATACTGGCGCGTGGACTTGCCCCGTATTGAACATATCGCGCCGTATCCGCAGCAATGACCGCAGCTGGATTACGGGTTGCTGCGACAATCTGAACAATATAGTTCTTCACTGCATCATCGATATAGACCTTTCGGACTGCTTCTTGAAGATGAGCAATATCAGCAAGGTCAACATGAGGAATATCCTGCCCTGTTGGCGTTGCCCCTAATACCCCGCTCTCAATACGCTTTAACACCTCTAGTTCTTCGGTAGGTGTTGGGTAGGTCAACACTTCCTTCAAAAGGAAGCGGTCCAACTGTGCCTCAGGGAGCTCATACGTCCCTTCTTGCTCGATAGGGTTTTGCGTGGCAAGCACAACAAATGGTTTCGGCAAGGGATAGCTTTCGCCACCAATACTCGTTTGTTTTTCCTGCATCGCCTCTAGCATGGCGCTTTGTGTCTTGGCACTCGAACGGTTAATCTCGTCAAGCAACACAAAGTTTGCATGAACCGGCCCTAGTTCAGTCCGAAACTCACCTTTGTTATAGTCATAAATCTGCGTCCCGATAATATCGCTTGGTAAGAGATCTGGCGTACATTGAATGCGTTTGAAGGTACCACCTACCCCAGCCGCCAAGGTCTGTACGGCAGTGGTCTTGGCAAGACCCGGCACACTCTCTAATAGTACGTGCCCGCCAGTAATCATACTGACAAGCAACGCAATGCGCAGATTATCCTGCCCAACCACACGCGAAGAAAAGGCGTTACTGACCGTCGTGATAGTCTTTGTCACCGTCTCCAGTGTCTCGGGTGTCAGCGCGCCAGAAGGGCCACGAAAGTTTGCCGGTGAGCTAGCAACAGGCGCTACAGGGGCGGGAGGAACCGGCTGTGGTGATGACGGTTGTGTCGCAGGTTGATTGACTGACGGATATTGTGGGTTCATGATTTCTCCTCTTTTATGTCCAATAACTTGAAATATTCATGGCCAATTGACGGCATTCTTCTGGCGTATAGGCGGCTTTCTGTTCAAAATAATGATCAGCGGGAAACATATGTGTCATAACATCCAGGGCAATGTCATCATCTGTTTCCAGGTGATAATAATCAGCTGCCACTGCATCAACATTCCCCCCTAGCCCATATAATTTCTGATAATTTACCGATTTAAGGTATTCCAGTGCCATCGCAATTTCGGCGCGATCCTCGACAATATCACCAGTCAGCAGCAAGCTGCGCCCATGCAGCACCTCTTTGTTGATCTCACCATACTGACTAAGAATGCGGTTCAGTCGTGAGAACGCCTCACGCTTGGCATCTTCTAGCGTCGCCCGCGAGTCCATTTCAATGCCATCACGCTCAACCTTCTCCAGGTCAGGGCTCCAAGTAAATGTTCCGTCCGGACCGATCAGGCCCATAAGACGTGGATCGCCCGGTATATAAATACGTTCGGACAAGAGCGGAAACACCCAGGCATGCAGTTCGGTTGCTAGTCCGATACACGCCGTCATTGCCGATTCACGGAGTGCCAACACCATCACCTCTTGACCTCTCAAGTGTGCGAGTCGCTGCCCCAGCTTCTGCCCCAACTCTATCCTATTGGTATAGTACATACTGTTTATGATTATAGCATCGATTCAGCCTGGCGATGGCAAGTATGCCACCTCAATTGCTAGCACACCATACGCCGCCTGATCTTTGGCTGAATAATACCGATTGTACTCGTTGGCTGCAGCCTCGGCATTCTCGGCATCAGGAATCACCTTTTCGTATCCTTCCGCCGTCACCATCGAGAGAAAATCAGGGTAGTGGCGAACGGCAACGACCCGCGCCTGGGCGGCGTCCGGCTCGCCGTCACGCAACACCCCGTCTTTGTCGCGGACGTCACGACGCAGCGAGACAATATCACCCACCTGATAGTTGGCAAACTTGCCCTTATTGAGCCGTCCCTCAATCGTCTTGCGACCAACAATAATCTCGTCCAACAGACCCGATTCTCTTCCTGATTCCCATACTGTCATTCTTCTAGTATACGAGAACTACGGTCCCATATACTAGAAAGTAATCTCCTCGAGAGCAAGCGACTTGCACCCAAAATAAAATGGATAGATGTCATAGCAATTGAGTTTATCAACCCCAGAGAAAAAGAGTTACCATACATCGGCGGCATATCCGGCGACACTACTAGTACTACCGTCAAACGTCTCAAACCGCCACCCATTCTCATCGGTCCACGCATGACGCACATTTGTGTTGGTAGCATCGTAATAGAAAAGCCGTACATACTGCCCCATCACCGTAAGATTCGCATACATCCCGGTATTCGCGGTAAAGTGCGCATTGCTTCCGGCATCGCCATCCAAATTCTCAAAATGCCAACCACTAGAATTCGTCCATGCGTGGCGTAGGTTGCTATTTGTTTTATCGTAATAAAACAACTGTAGATAACCATTGCTATTCCCTACTCTTGCATACCCTCCTACGTCTGCATTATGACCTGCTACACTCCCGCTATCACCATCAAGGTTTTCAAAATGCCAACCATTACTATCATTCCATGCGTGGCGTAGGTTTTTATTATTACTGTCGTAATAAAACAATTGCATATAACTCCCTACAAACACCGCACTAGTATACTTACCGACATCACCAGCAGTTTGCGACACACTACCCGTATCACCGTCTAGATTCTCAAAGCGCCAGCCACTAGTGTCACTCCATGCATGACGTAGGTTGCCTGTCGTCATTTCATAATAGAATAACTGTATATCCCCACTCTGATACAAACCACTTGTATGACGGCCGCTGTCTGCAGAGCGCTCACTGACAGATCCACCGCTGCCATCTAGTTGTTCAAAATGCCAGCCACTGGCATCACTCCATGCATGACGTAAATCACCCACCGTCGCATCATAATAGAATAGCTGCAAATTAGGAGAACCTTGCAGAACGAGTATATCCTGCCCTACATCAGCAGTATGGTGTGATACGCTGCCCGCATCACCATCGAGGCTCTCAAAGTGCCAACCATTCGCGTCCGTCCACGCATGACGTAGATTCCCTTTGGTTGTGTCATAGTAAAATACTTGCAACTGATTACCAACGGCCCGTGCCGAGACATACTTGCCGACATCACCCGTATAGCCAGACACGCTACCAGCGTCGCCATCAAGCTGTTCAAAATGCCAGCCATTCGCATCAGTCCATGCGTGGCGTAAGTTACCTTTTGTTGCGTCGTAGTAGAATGATTGCACTTGGCCGTTGAGGGTTACGGTGGCTGTGGTGCCTTCTTTTTCTTGCGAGATGCCAGCTGGATCGTGAAGCCAACCCGTGACATTACCATCGATAATTTTGTTGGTGACGGGGATGGTACGGGAGCCGTTTGAGTCAGCTCCTCCATTCTGCTCTAAGATAGTGATCGTGCCATTACCTGAAGAATTAACGCTTACGGCGGTGACTATGGCGGCGTGACCGACCATATCGACATCTGAGTAACTAATAGAAAGCACGTCGCCAGGTGATGGAATTTCTGTTCCATTGTTTGTCGTCTTTGATAACTCTGATCCAGGGTAATTACTTACAACATATTTGCCATTCGCACCATATGGTGCAATTCCATACCTCAAATAGAGATAGCGTTTTACAAGTTCAGTGCATTGCCATTCGTATTCGCCCCAGGCGCCAGGAAAGAAGTGGACAAGTCTTCCCTGATTAGACCCCGGTGAGGGGCCGCATGCATCTACTCCGTAGTATGATGAGCCCAGTTTGTATGAGCCGAAGTTATTATTTACATTACATGCACCACTCCACCAGCTTGGCTGCGAGATGCCAGCAGCTATGACAGGAGAGAATATATTCAATAACGCGCTCGTGAATACTGAGATTACGATGACCATACTTAGATAACCAAGCTTATTGAGCGGATTAGTGCTCACTAATCGCCTTAAGTATACTAACCTGATCATACTAACCCCGGTTTTCGATCGGCGTAACTGTCTTGAATATAGACCAGAGTAAATGACCCTGTTTAGTCTGAAGGTCAAGGGCATCAGTCCTGTCTGAGCAGCCAGATTGCGGTGCTTGAAGTATAACATATCTCCCGTTAATATGCTTAAAATTTTCATCGCTCAGTGTAACGTACGGTCCAAGCAATTCCTTTGGGTCTGTGGTATCCGGCATTGAAGTTATTGCTCCAAGTGGTGTACCATTCTTTGGGTTGCATCTAGAATCGGCTTTTATCAGCGACCGACTTGAGAATGATGCTACTTTGTTTGTATTATTGTCGTAAATCATCTCATACTCCAACCCCTCCAACCCCTCAGGCAGCACAAACTGTATACCAAGCTCTGGAATCTTGAAAGTATCTCCGGCTCGTACTATGTCGTCCTGTGGTACTTCGTTAGGTGTGTCGACGTCACTGTCTATTGGCTTGTTCTGTGTTACATCAGTAGTATTGTTGTTTTGTTGTGACTGTGTTTTATTGCAGAAGTACCATCCACCTAAGGCTAATGCCAGAGCGACTATCACGCCAACAACAATAAAGACTGTCCGATTACTCCTACTAGGCTTTGTTTTTGCTGGCATGTGTTTCTCCTGATTTAAATTGTGTGATTTTAGTATAGCATTGCGTTTCAATTTGGATTGTCTCCGAAAAGGAACTCTTCTTTTACAGATTGATACTCCGTAGTTTGCAACATCACACTCACCGTTCCACTATGAAGGGGTAGAAGAAATAGCATGAATGATGTGATAGGGATAGAAAATAAGTATCGCTATCAATACCGCAGAGAGCGGCATAAATCGTAACATTTCTCGATGTAGCATAGTTTTTAGGGTGCGATTAATGTGATTGTATTTTTGTAACTTTCATATAAAAGATTCACCTGTCGAGTTTGCAGATCACCAACGTCCATCTTGTCCGAGCAGCCCGCCTGAGGACCGTTAAACATTAGGGCATAATTATCGAGCCTTACTCTCCAGCGCTCTGCCCCGTCATCTCGTGGTGTGTCGAGTGGTATAGGGCCAATCGCTCCTATAAAGCCAGCCGTGCAGTGTTCATCTGCTTGGCGAAGTTTTTTGGTAGTAAAGTACGCTGATTGCCTATTTACATGATTACCATCTTCATTTACATAACCCGTGTCAACCATCTTATACTCAAGTCCTTCCAGCCCTTCGGGCAATACAAACTGTATACCAAGCTCTGGGATCTTGAATATTCTGTCGGCGGCTGCGATATTTTTATCAATGTTGTTTGGTTCACTAATCTTGTCTTGTTTTATATTATTTTGATTAGCGTTGGCCGTATTATTTTGCTGCATTGATCGTGACTGACCGTAGAGATACCAACCCGCAAAGACCAGAACAGCTACAAGGAGAATACTCGCAATAATATATACGATATTATTATATCTGTTGCTATTTTTCCTACTTCCTCGTGTTTTTGGCATGTATCTTCCCTGAGAATTGTTTATGCGTTCAGTATAGCATGTCATAACACCTCACTATACCTATGCCTCTCCGTCCCCGCACTCCCTGCATTCGTGTCTCCGAAAAGGAACTCTTCTTTTACAGACGTAGTTTGTGCAGTTATGACCCGTGCTCGCATGAGCCTTCCAATACTGGGTATAGTTGTAGTTTTCATATCCATGGGCCGTGTAGCCTGCATTAATACAGGTTGAAAAGGATCCACCGCTACATAGTGGCGGTGGATCAGCGGCGTGTGATTGCTGGGTAATAAGTAGTCCTAGTGTTAAACATAGACATATGCCTACTGTAAATAGTTTTCTTAGAGTCATATCACTAGTTATTTAATAGGTGTTATAGTTTGAATCATAGATTCTAGAAGTAGGACATCTTGTCTCAGCAGCTTTGCACTAGCTTCGCTATCATCATTATTTCTACAGTCGGATTGAGTAGTTGACCGATAATAATAGTACCCGTTGATAGTATTTTCTTCATTCATTAGGGCGGGTTGTGACCCTCTATTTCCTAGGTCAAGTTTAGAGGTGTAGCGAGAGACCGACACAAGCCGTATCACACCGGGTACACTGTGTTCTGCAGGCTCCCTGCATTGCCCACCAAGTAATTCCACCCTTTCGGTGGTAAACTCATAGTAGTACGCGTCATCACGCCCTCCAGTTCCATTAACCTTATAGTACCTAATTCCCTCCAAGCCCTCAGGGATAATAAACTGAACTCCCCAGTCTTCTAGCACAAGGTATCGTTTATCAAGTGTCACGTCTTTTGGTTCATCGGGCGATGTTGGATTTTGCGCGCCTGGCTGCGCTGGTTCGTTGGTATCAATTCCTTCCTGTACGTTTTGACTCAGAACACCACCAGGGCGATAAAGTATGACAAATATGACGATACCAACCAGGACTAAGACGAGGGCAATAAGGACAATAATTTTTGATTTTTTAGTAGAGTTGTTTTTAACCATCGTACTTCCTTTGAGTTACTCGTAATAATTTCAGTATATCACTTGGTTCGAATCTTAATTTTCATTATTGGATATCTTGGGCAGTGTCGTACCAGAATAGTTGTTAACAACCTCATATCCATTGGCGCTATATGGAGCGATACCAAAACTAAGATACATAATAACAGCGGTAATATTTTTGTTCATACCTAGTAAGCCTCTGCGCTCCTTAGCGAAGTGTTCAGCTTACTGCTTAAATCAAGTTGCTTTTGAGCTATGTCTTCGTCTTGAGAGCATGGCTGTTGAGGCCCCTGATAACTAAAGTAGTTCGACCCAATCTTAAATAGACTGAGCTGAAACGCAGTATTTTCATCTGATTTATTTGTCGGATCATATGTGAATTTTACCAGTCCGCCTAGGGCACCTTTGGATGCAAGACAGTACTCCGTAGCATCTTTTGAGTTCCTAATTTCAGCCGTAGTAAACATAGCAGACTTTCCGCCGTCTGACAAATCAACCATCTCATACTCCAGTCCTTCCAGTCCCTCAGGCAACACAAATTGTATGCCAAGCTCTGGAATCCGGAACATCTCACCGACTGTCTCTATGTTTTTGTTGGTATCGTTTGGGTTAATTGTATCGTTGGTCTTGGTTTCGTTTTGAGTAGTATTGGTAATGTTAGTATTGTTTTGCTGTGACTTTGTTTTACTGTAGAGATACCAGCCGCCTAAGGCCAACACTAGAGCGACCATCGCGCTGATAATGATGGCTGTTCGGCTATTCCTACTAGACTTTGTTTTTGCTGGCATATGCTTCTCCGGCTTGAGTGGTGTTGGTTTTAGTATAGCATTGCGTTTCAATTTGGATTGTCTCCGAAAAGGAACTCTTCTTTTACAGATGTAAAAAGTTGCAATATAAAATAACCCTCCATCATGGAGGGTTATTTTTGTGACAAGCTGGCTACTTTCGTAGACCTAGCTTGGCGACAACATCTTTGTACGCCTCAAAGTCTTTACGCTCGAGATATTTCAAAAGGCGCTTTCGCTTCCCAACCATTTGGATAAGTCCGCGACGAGCCATGTGGTCGTGCTTGTTACCCTTGAGATGCTCTGTCACCTCTTTGATACGAGCCGTCAAGATTGACACCTGAGCCTGTGGGCTCCCGACATCATTCTTTGCAACCTGAGTCAAAGCAATTGCCTGTGATTTGTTCTCTTTAGTAATCATCAATGGTAGATTGTACCAGGTCTGAGGTGTTTAATCAAGCAGTGAATTGACTTTTTTGCTATTTAGTGATATAATGATAATAGTTTCTCCGTCTTGATAGTTGTCTGGACGTCCGAGGGACGCTCATTCAGAAAAGACGGACGCGACCTATCTAACCACTCGAAAACCTATAAGGAGAGGAGGGTGGTCCGAATGGCCGCCACTCACAACAACCACCACCACGCGCCGGCCCCCACCCCAGGGGACCTGCACGACACCCGCACCGACAAGAGGGAAAGCTGGCTCACCTGGTACGCCATCATCGCCGGCAGCTTGCTGCTGGTGTTGGGGGTGGCCCTGTCGGGTCACCCGGTGATCTACACCCTGATTATCGCAGTCGTCGTCGCGATTCTGTGGGTGCTCCAGTTCATCGGCGAGGCCAACGGCATCACGGTCTTGGCGCGCGTTCCTACCCGAGGCGCGCTGGGGGCCAGCTTGCTGGTCGTGATCATCGGCCTCGCAGCCTGGTTGATCGGCAAGTTCACCGGCACCGTGCTGGTGGACTTCACCGCCGCCCTCACGGGCGGAATCGGGATTGTGGTCCCGATCGTCAGCTTTGTCGTCGCTGTCCTGGCCTCGATCGGCCTGCTCTTTGCGGTATCACACCGTGCGCGAGTCTGGCTGATCGTCTGCCTCGCGGCCTTCGGAGTTGTGATCATGTTCATGACTCAACAGGCCGTCGGGATCCGGCAGACCCCTTACGAACAGCGTCAGGAGGTCTGCAAGAGCCGTGCGGCCGAATTCCCGGCCGATTGTCAGTGATCCACCTCGGAGCGAGGGTTGCGGCCGATGCCGTGACCCTCGCTCCCTGAGCGCCGTCTTTTCTGAATATTACACCACCAGATATGGTGGCTATTTTTATATCATCGCACCAGAACCGTCATATCTTGTCAAAATGCTTTCTATCTATTGACTTTTTATCTCTAAAGTGATATGATTAAGGTGATATGTGGGAACAACGTTTATCCACTGCGCACGGAGGGCTCTCTGTACGCAGTATCTTTACCTATGCACTGGCGGTGCTTGTCGCGGCCTTCTTATGGGTAATTGCGGTTCCTCACGATACATTTGCGGCCGACGCTGAATGGAATGGATCTTCTATCCGTTATGAAAGCAACGTCTACATCGGCCCCGCCAGTGAAAAGACCGTCGAAGCTCTCGGGTTGCCAAAAGGAACTACCGTCTACACCTATGTCGAACCAACTGGCACAACAGACCGTAAGATCCATATTTTATATTATGCTCCAGGGGTAGACCCTGGCACTGCCGATGGCGTCAACTACCGTACTCACCCCTATAGCGGACCAGACACTTTTGGTAGCGCTTCGACGGCTGTGGCCGTCTCGATCGAACCACAAACCGATAATGTCGGTACCAGCTCTTGCGTCGTCGATGGTGGGCTCGGCTGGATCATCTGCCCTGTCACTACTACCTTAGCCGGGTTTATGGACTGGGTCTTTAATGTCCTGGTTGGGTTCTTGAACGTACGCCCCCTCGAAACCGCACAAGAGAACGCCATGTACCGAGCATGGGCATTTATGCGTACCTTCGCCAACATTGCCTTTGTGATCGCCTTCTTGATCATTATCTATTCACAGCTTACCAGTGTTGGTGTCAGCAACTATGGTATCAAAAAGCTCCTCCCGCGTATTATCATTGCCGCTATCCTGGTCAATGTCTCCTATATTATCTGTGCCATTGCCATCGATATTTCGAATGTCCTTGGCCACAGTATCCAAAACCTCTTTATCCAAATGCGCAATACACTAGTGGGCACCGAGGGAAATACCTGGGATGTCATTAGCTGGGAAAGTATGGCATCGTTTGTCTTGTCGGGTGGCACCCTCATTACCGCTGGTAGCATCGCCGCCTTTTCTAGCATTGCCACCTACGGAGTGATTGGCTCAATTGCACTCCTCCTTCCTGCCCTCGTAACGCTGCTGGTAGCTGTCCTGGTTGCTCTGATCGTCATGGCTGCCCGCCAGGCCCTTATTACCATCCTGACCATCCTCGCGCCGCTCGCGTTCGTCGCCTATCTTTTACCTAACACCGAGAAGTGGTTCGAAAAATGGCGCGGAGTATTTATGACAATGCTGATTCTCTTCCCCGCCTTTTCAGTTATTTTTGGTGGCTCCCAGGTTGCTGGTATCGTCATCATTCAAAATGCCGATTCGATCAACCTCATCATCCTCGGTATGATCGTCCAGGTTGCCCCATTGTTTATCACCCCGTTCCTGATCAAGTTCAGCGGCTCATTACTGGGACGTATCGCCGGTATGGTCAACAACCCAAACAAGGGTATGATCGACCGTACGCGCAACTTTGCTAAGGACCGTGCCGAAAACATAAAGGCACGCCGTCTCGGCACCCCTGCCCGCCGTGGTGTAGCCGGTATGGCACAGCGCGCTGGTCAACGTATCGACCATAATCGTCGTCGCCGTGAAGGCTGGCGCAACGCACATACTGCCATGGCTGATGCCAATTGGGCGAATAGTCGTGACTTTAGCGACGTCGACCAACGCAGCCGCGAAGCCGCCGACCGCAAGACATTGGGCGAGACTAATTCTGCACTGCGTTACGACCGCGCCAAGGTGACGAATGCTGAACTGCGTCAGCTAGACGTCGACGTTCGCCATGTCAAACTGAATCTTGAGAATGCCCAGTTGAACGCTGACATTCAAAACTGGGAGCGCAACCATACGGTTCCTGTTGCTGAAAGCAAGTTGCAACAGCGCGTCCTGAAAGATATCCAGGGCAGTCTTCACAAAGACCACGATGCAGATTACGACGAAATTCGTCAAGGCAGCATCCCCGCCAACATGCCGATCACGCCACATGTCATTAACTATACCCGGCTAGCGCAGGATGCCCTCCAGGCAAATAAGGTAGCTACTGACAGGCAAAATAGTGCCGTCACCCAACAGACTATCGATTATGGCCAGTTGATCAAGAACAACGAATCAATTGCTCGTACGGCTGGTGGTATTCGTGGCGAAGAAGGGTACTTGTCAGTCATGGCAAACGCCTCAAAGGTTGCCTCGAAATATACCATGGATGACATTTCAAACATCAAGGATACGATGGACTATGACCTGGCTACCGATACCAACCGATTGCTGACCGCCTTTAAACAGTCAACGACCATGGCCCAACGCGTCGCCTATGCTCAGAAGATGGCCGAAAACGGTGCCCCTGGTATCGAAACCTTGCGCCAGGCTTTTGATCACTATGAACAGCAAAACGGTGGCAACCGGGCCGACCTCAACGACTTTAAGGAATTTGTGGCCACTGAACGTAGCATTATGAGTGCCGGTAAAGACCTTGAGTTCTGGCTGGTGAACACCGTTCAAGAGGGTGATACACAGCCAAGTAGCTTCAAGGCAATCCGCGAGAATACCCGTACATGGACCAATATGACCGCCAATGCATTCGCGTCTCAGAACGCAGCCACCCACAAGGTTGCCCTCGAGCTGTTGCACGAACAGGATAATACTGGCTACCAGCAAGTTATCGACATGATCCGCAACAACCCTGGTGCGCTGGCACAGGTCAAGCAGCAGGTACGTGAGCGCTTTGCCATCTACAGTGATGCCGAGATCGAAGAAGCCGCCAAAAAAGGCCGCACCCTGCGTAATCCTGGCGAACTAAAGTCTGACGATCCGTTGCGACGCAGAGGACCTGCAAGGCCAGCCGGACCTACTGGCGGTACGGGTGGCACTGGCACGCCTAGACCTGCCGGCCCATAAGACAAGGGCAATGCGGTTGAGTAGTCGTCTCCTCCCTGGCTCACCTATTCACCTATAAAATAACCAGGCAAGTGCCTGGTTATTTTATAGGGAGTATTCGCCCGCTTATTCGTCTGATCCGACCGGGTGGTCGGCCGCAATCCTAAGGGTACTGATCGCACTCTCGATACGTCCTGTTGTTCTTTCGATATCTCGCGGTGTATTGTTCCGACAGAAACGACCCTCATCAAAGGCCTGCCATTTCCGACGGCGATCACCGCTCGGCAAGCGAGGATCAAAAATCTCCTCCTCACCGCGATCCACTGGTAGTACTTGTATCGGATAGTCGAACTGTCCACCCGCAGGCAGGTGCATCACGCCACCGGCACCACCATCATTCAATAACCAATAGGTGTCATCGTCTCGGAAAAGCATCGCCACACTAGCTGGGCTTGCAGACGATCCGCCCGCTCCAAACACCTTACCGGCGTATGCTTCCCGGCCAATGGTGGAATCGAACGTGAGGATATCAAGACCAGCAAAGTCACCTTTCATCACCTCGGCGTAATACCGACGACAGGCATCATGAAACAGTGCCATCGCCTGTTCGGTTGTTTCACCGCGCTCACGCGTGTCTTTTTCGGCCGCTGCGGCCAGAGCGGCCTTCAGTTGGTCAAGTGGTCTTACCATAGGTTACTCCTTTTATGGTTTAATTATACCATAAATCAGTAGAATACGCAAAGCATAAGCGCCCTCTACGATACTATCGTGACCGCATCCTCGACAGACCATTGCCCGACCGTGATCCGTCGCAATTGGGCGCAGTACGCCCCTACCTCTAGCACTGCTCCGATATCCTCGCCAAGCGTCCGAATATACGTCCCACTCCCCACGTGGGCGCGCACCGTCAGATTTGGATACGTGTAATCAATCAGGTCGATACTATGAATCATGACGGTACGTTCTGGCACCTCGACGTCCTTACCTGCACGTGCTAGTTTGTAGGCACGTTGGCCATTTACTTTGATAGCACTATAGGCAGGCGGCGTCTGGACGATCTCACCAATAAACTGTCCTAGGGCCACCGTCACCGCCTCATCAGATGGTACCTTGTCCGATACCACCACCATCTCGCCTTCGGGGTCACCCGTCGTACTGACCTGCCCTAGACGAAACGTTGCTTCATAGACCTTATCAAGTTTAAGGAATTCACCGGCCTTTTTTGTCGTATCCCCTAGCAGAATAATCAGCAAACCAGTTGCGAAAGGATCCAACGTCCCCGCATGCCCCACCTTCAACTGCCGTTTGGTAGGCTTTTCACCACGTTCTCGATATTCAGCCCGGATCTGCCCTCGAATCTTTGCCACGACATCAAAACTAGTCCAACCTGCTGGCTTGTCGACCAGTAGTACTCCGTCAACTGCTTTCGTAAGATCAACCATAATGCGCGAAATACTCCCGTGTTCCCGCTGCATAACGGGCAGTGGTCGTTATAAACGTTACTTTGTCATGCGGCACAATCGTGTCCGTCGGCACGCCGACATAGACAAACGTCGTATTGACACCCTGGTCAGCAAAGTATCTTGCCATCTCATAGTCACTACTACTATCGCCAAAACAAATATACGCGCCGCCCTCACCCATCAATTCGATCGCCCACGCGTGAATCAGTGCCGCTCCCGCCTGTTTACCGGCAAGTGGCGACTCGACATCCGTGGCAATGGTTGTCCCGTCAATACGGGCATCACCACATTCACTCTTCCAAGCTTCAATCAGTATCTCTCGCTCCGTATGAAACGTAGCAAGATCGGCATGAGGATGTTTTTCAACAGTTGCCATTGTCCGTTTGGTTGCGTCCCAGAACATTGTGGGTAACCTATCCGACAACTGGCTAAACACCGCTTTGATTCGCCGATACACCTCAGGGGATAACGCAAACTGACTTGCGTACACGCGCCATTCACCTTGTTGCCATCGCACCGTTTCGCCACCCTTTTCGCAAACAACAATGAACCGCTGAAATAATGTATCAGGATCATTATTCATCAGCCGACGCAGTAAGTTTTCTTCTACCCATGCAAAAGAACGGCCGGTATTAATCGCCACATACTGACCGTCTATCAGTAATTGACGCATCCCGTCCACAACTGCCTCATCAACCTGGCTATGGGCCGGATCGGTAATGACACCATCAAGATCAAAAACATACGTAGGCCGTGTCATATAAATAGTATACAGTAGAGCTATGCAGCGACTGATGATTGCCCTCTTTGCCCATCCGGATGACGAAGCGTTTGGCCCTAGTGGCACATTGCTAACATTGCGAGACGAGGGGTACGATCTTCATCTTATTCTGCTGACCGATGGCGAGGGCGGCACCAATCCCGATCAGGTGGCCGATTTGGCCGCGACGCGACGAACAGAGTGGCAGGCTGCCACCAAGTTACTAGGTGCCACAACCACCCATGCACTCCACTTCCCTGATGGTACATTGGATCAGTTATCCGAAGAGCAGTTGGATACAGCTGTCACTGCTGTCATAAGACAAGTCCTTCATCACTATACGGAACCGACACAGGTTTCCTTTATGACCTTTGAACCCCAGGGGCTCACAGGCCACCACGATCACATCGTCGCCTCCAGATGCACCACCAGAATGGCGCTGCAATTCCATGCACATGCTATCTGGTATTTTTGTCTCGGCACTGATCAGGCACCGCTGGATGGCACCGCCTATTACGAGCCCCGAGCACGCGAAGATGACTACATCTCGACACGGATTGATGTTACACCGTATCTTGAACAAAAATATCAAATCATGGATACTCATTTCTCTCAGCGCGCCGACGCCGATGCTATGAAAAAACTCGGTGATACCACCGAGCGTTTCCATATTGATTCGTTTTAACCTTGTCCAGGAATACGGAATTGGCCTGGATCACTTGGCGCTACCGGCTGAGGTGGTGGCATATCAACAGCACCAAGAAGTGGCGGTGCTGGAACGGTTGATTCAGGTGCTAAGATATCACCAAGACGCTCTGGCTCTGGTTCGGCGACCGGAGGTAATGGTGGCATACCTGCCGAAAAATCAGTCGGGAGTGGTGGCGGCAATGGCAGCCCCATGTCTTCTGGGGTTGGCGGTGGCGGCAATGGGATATCTGCCGGCTGTTGCGGCGACGCTGCAAATGCCGCATCAATCGCGGCACGAGCCTCATCGTGCGAAGCAACGTCCTGGTGTGGAGCACGGTTTTCTGCATCAATATCGGCCAACGTTGGCGATATAGAAATCTGAGGCGCTGGGGTTGCCGGTTCTGGAGAAGAAACGGGCGCTGGAGCGGGTGTTGGTGTGGGCGTCACCTCTTGGTGCTCGGGTTCGGGTATTGGTGCAGGAGCTGGCAGGGTCATCGTCTCTGACGGCGGAGTAATAGCAGGTGCTTGAACCGTCGGTGCAGCCGCTGGCTCAACTGCCGAAGATGTTACCGGTCCGTCTTTGAAGACATCGGGAAGGCTCTCCTCTTTCTCACCAGCCGCAACACTATTCACAGGAGCATCATAGGTTGGTTTTTGATCAATGTAATTATGAGAAAGAATTACCTTATTTTTATCGTTTTCGATTTCTCGACGCTTATCTTCCTCTGCCTGTTCAGAGGTAGCATTCAAGGTACCACCCAGGAGTGGTTCATCCTCCATAGGCATTGGCGCATGCATGCTGCCCGGAGTGTAGTCAATCGCCCCACTCGAGGCCTTAGCAGCCTTAGCATCAACAGGCGTCTCCTCATGTGGTTGATCGACTACCTCGGTAGCATTCGCGGCCTCTTCTTCGCGCTTTTCTAACGCCTTCTTAGCAGTCCGCGCCGACTCTTCGAGACGCTCACGATTCACTTCTTCGGCAACTTCTTCGAGAGTACCTTCTTTTTGATGACTAATTAACAGCTCACCATCATCTTGTTTCTTTGGCTGTTCGGTCTCTTGCGCCTGTTTGGGCAATTTGGTTGATTCGCCTTCGGCGAGGACGACTTCACCGCTATCATCTGATGGAGCATCGGGAAGATCAGGCTCATCAGGCTCTTCCTCTTCGGGTTCCGCCTCCTCTAAACGAGCAGCGATCAGCTGCTGATCGGCGCCAGCTGCCATTAACTGGGCAGCGATTGTCATCACCCGCGATGAAGTACGAGGATTACTAAACCGGTCAGTTGCCGCAACAATTCCTGTCAAAAACGCCGTCGCGATTGACTGATCCATGATGCCTTTGTCGAGTTTCATAGCATCTTGTAAATTCGTCAGCATCTCACTCAAGCTGCTAGCGTTACTATCATGCCAGTCGATACTGCCCAAGCTACTGACCTGTTCGCCAGCGGTCAATGTCACCACCGTCGCATCATGAAGAATCTTACCATGACCATCCAAGGCGCTATCAAGGTGATCTTTATCTTCAACACCCAAGGCAATCACTAATTCAACATTGTAGTCGCCCTGACTGAATTCTAGGTCATCACCCGTAATCGTCGTTCGGTACGGCGTAATGTAGATCTTTACCAGGTCACCTTCCAATTTATAACGAAGGTGATCAGCCTTTTCTTTATCCAGAGCAATGATAAAATCACGCAGACTATCAGTCGTTCCTTCAAATGTCTTGTCGGGTTCAAGGAACGTGATCGCTGGTGGTACATGACTACTAAAGATCGCCGTCGCATGTTTGTCCAACTTGTTGAGCAGCAGAGTCAGACCTAAAGCCGCTGACAGCTCATCAACCGACGGATCCTTACTTACCGTGACGAGAATGTTAGAAGAGTTCTTTATCTTCTCTGCAATCTGTTGCTTTATTTTTGGATCGTTCATGACATCCTTTTTGTTTTTGATTATCTAGACTTTGTCATCACTATAGCACAAGCATAATCACAGCGTCAACGAAAATCGTCTACAACGGCCAATGCATTGCCACATACGGTGCACCGTAGACAAGGCCAAGAAAGAGAATGCCCACGCCTGTCGCCCAGGCTGTCAGTGATTCATCGTGTCTTTCTAGCCAATACAGCACGCCGAGCGCAATCACGAACTGCAGGATTACCGTTACCGGATGAATCATTGCAATAACCCCGCTCACCTCTTTATCCCAGACGACAAAAGCAATCATCTGCGCACCAACTTCAACAACATACGGTAAGACCACGACGAGAATCGCCGCCACTACCCACGACAACCACTGCTTGGCATACGCCCTCAAGACGACCACAAGAATAATTGCCCAGATCAGTATGTTCATCTGAAACGACGTTACCGGCGACTGCCCCGGGCTGGCTGAAGGTCAACAAGGTCACCCTGTAGAGCATGCTTCCCTGTCACCCTTACAATACTCTGCCGATCGTATCCCTCAGGAGGCGTCTCCATGAGTTGCTGCAGTTCTTGTTGCTCGATAATCGCCTTGATTTCATCGTCTGACGGTGGTGTCCAGTCAGGATGGAGCTCTTGAATGGTTAGTCCTGTGCCTGTTGGGTCTTTATCAGTCATATTTTATAATTATAGCATATCACATTAATAAAGTCAAGTTCTGTACTGCAACCCTTTACATTTTGGCTGTTTTCCCTTATAATCACTCCTTGATTGTATATATAAATCTATAAGATAAAGGAAACTACATGCCAATCATCAAATCCGCTATCAAGCGAGCCAAGCAAACCATCAAACGCCGCGACCGTAACGTTGGTATCAAGCGTGATATCAAGGGTGCTGTAAAGGCATTTCACGCGGGACCAAGTGCCGAAACGCTGGCTGCTGCTCACAGCGAACTTGATACTGCTGTCAAGAAAGGCCTCCTAAAGAAGAATACGGTCGCACGCCGCAAGAGCCAGCTCGCTCGCATCGCACGTGAAGCCGGTGTCAAACTTGCTCCTGCCAAGAAAGCCGCTGCACCAAAAGCTGCTGCAACGACGACGAAACCTGCAGCTGCCAAAAAACCTGCCGCAACAAAGGCAACAACCGCCAAGGCCGCTCCAGCAAAAAAACCAGCTGCGAAAAAGCCTGCCGCAAAGAAACCAGCAGCAAAGTAGTTTCCCTCAGCAATAATCACTTATCCTCTCTTCGGAGGGGATATTTTATTCGTCTGTCTCAGCTACCGCAAATACCACTTGGGTAATTGCCACCCATGGGTCAACTGACGATTTCATCGCATCATCAGCCCTAGCGAACAAGGCAATAATTGTTCGGGCGCCTGCTGCCCCGCGCTGATCTGCGTAAGGACGCAGTCGTGACAATACATACGGATGGACACCGACATCTCGCGCTATCTCATCACCAGGCCGAGCCACCGTGAGGGCTGCCAACTGAAATGCCTGGCCAGACAACAACCCAAACAACATATACGGATCCTCACTTAGCTGGAGTGTCGCCAGGATCTCCGCTACACGTTTCTTGTCGCCCTTTAGTGCCATTTCAAACAACTCGAACACGCTCTCACTGGGACGCGCCTCGATGACGTCTCGAATTACCTCATCCGTCACTTGGTCAAAAACAGCCAGCTTGTCTAATGCTTGAGCGAGCAACCATTGATCAACACCAACACGCGCCACCAACAGGCGTGCGCCCGTCGATTCCAGCGTAATACCACGGGCCTCGGCTTGCCCTGTCAGCCATTTTTCTGCTGAGGCTTGATCACGTTCAGTCCATGGCTTGTGCTCAATAATCTCGGCCACCTTTTGTAGTGCCTTGTACGTCTTGGTACGCTTGTCGAGCTTTGGCTCCACCAGTACCAAGCGAACGTCATCACTCACTCGCCCCAACCATTCTGGCAGCACCTCCCAGACTGTTTTATTCGTCGCAAGCTCGCGAATAATCACTAGGCGCTTCTCAGCAAACAAACTCATTCCCATGAATACATCAGGCAGTTGCCGCAGTTCCAGTGTATCGCCATCAAACCGCTCCGGGGTGCCGCCAAACTCAGCCATTACCCGCTGTAATGTCTGCCGTAACTCATAGCTATTTTCACCAGTTAGTACCGTAATCACTCCTTACAGTATAGCACCCGATAGGTACCCTACACCGGTCCTTTCGTCGCCCCACCTGGAGTGATCTGCTCGTGTTCAATAGCTTGTATGCGACTGTCGATCAAAGCACCATATTTTTGATAGATCGCCGCGTATATCCGCCTATACTCAGCTGCGTTTGTCGCATCAAGGCGCCATCCGTCAGCATGATTTGGTGCCTCCTTGCCTTTGCCCCAGCTCGTATCAGGTGGAATACCATACTCGGTTACCTCCGCACGGGTAAACAACTTCAGCTGGGTCCGAGCCAGTGTCGTATCCACGACCGAATCCCTCTCGGAATAAATATAATCAATCGGTACCGTGTTATCTGTGGGACGTACTGGCACTGGCCAGGGCTGCGCGTTAGCGGGTATTTGCCAAGTTAATGTCTTGGCGCTCGTTCCCCGACTGCTTGCGACCACATCAGGCAAGGCTTGGGGCGTCGTGAATACACCAATAGGGCCACGTCGACCAACTTCGGTTGAAAGCGCATTAAGAAAGACAATCCCTTTCGTCATAGGAATCGGGGTCTCTGGCTTGCTGATACCAACCAGTGCTGCCGCAGCCTCATCACGTATAGTATCAGGGTCGGCCGGTGTTGATTCAAGAACGTTCGCAATCACTATTCCCTTCTTTAGTCCAGCATTCGTCACCCACTGGGCATACTTTCCACCCAAGCTTACCCCATTCATCACCACCGGCACATACGGACGATCAGGAGTTGCACATTCAGCCAGCTTTTCATCCAGATGATCTCGAAACTCACCCACATCACCTTTGGTGTCATATTGGGTGACAAGTATAGCGCCACCATTCTTCTCAATAGCATCCCGATTATTGGCAGCCTGATACTCAGCAATATCCTTACCGGTACTGCTAAGGTGCACAGCTACAAATTTGGCGTCCCGACAGGCAATACTTCCAGCCCAGCGCATCACACTGTTGCGATCCGGTTCAGTCACGAGCGTATAGCCAAGATCAATCGAATAGGCACCAAAACCAAACGCCAACAACGCACATGCGGTTCGTCCCAAAGACCGCACGCCGTGGCAAACTGCCTCTCTGCGCCGATAATCATCAAGATTATGGAGTTTCGGCATCCGCTCTCTCATACTCACTAGTATAGTACGCTGCCTCTCCCTTACCTACCACTTACGGTAACACTTGGCAGACTGGGCAAATATGCGTCCCCCGACCAGCAACTTTGATCTTTACGATCATAACGTCAGGGTGGCGCGGACAGGGCTGTCCCTCACGGCGAAAGGCGCGAGCGAAGTCCATATAACTTCCTTTTTTACCTTCAGCATTGATATAGGTGTGATTACTACTACCACCCTTTTCAATCGCTAGGGTCATGACGTCACGGATTTCACGCCACAAATCATCGGTCTGTTGGCGCGATACGTCCTTGACGCGCGTTGCCGGATGAATACGTGCGCCCCATAACCCTTCGTCGGCATAGATATTCCCTACCCCAGCAAGAACCGTCTGATCCAAGATGGCCGCCTTGATAGTCGTATTTTTACGACGTTGCAGCCGATCATAGAAAATCCGTGGCGTAAAATCATCCTCTAGCGGTTCTGGTCCCACCTTTTGCATAAAATCAATATTTCCCACCTCAACCGTCGGATATAGTTTTATCCAGCCGAATTTTCGCTGATCATTAAAATACAGATGCGCCCCGTCCGCAAAGGCAATCGTCACCCGTGTACTTCGGTCAGGCAAATCGCCAATCAGGCTGTCGTTGGGGTGGCCCGCACCAAAACGCTCGCTTCCTACAAATACCAACTGCCCTGTCATTTTAAGATGGATGACCAATGTGTAGTCGCTCGACAAGTCAATCAACAACACCTTGGCCCGACGGCGCACTGCCACAATACTCGCCCCTATCACAAACTGCCGCACGTCCGCTTCGCTATTAGGAAAGCTCTTTGCCGTGTCATTCACTACCGAGGTGATTGTCCGACCAATCACTAATCGATCAAGACCACGACGGACCGTCTCAACTTCGGGTAGCTCAGGCATCGAAAAGCTCCTCCATTTCGGCAATACTCTGCGTTGTGTTTTGGTAGTGAATTGCCTTCATACCTATCGCCTTTGCCCCTTCGCAGTAACGCGGCTGATCATCAACGAAGACGCACTCTTCGGGGAGTACTCCTAGACGCGCCGCAATTGTTTCATACATCAATGGATCTGGCTTTGTCACACCTAGCTGATATGATAATACCGCCTCTTCAAACAATGCTACCTGCCATGGCTCTAACATATCATGCAACCAGTTATCCCCAGCGTTGCTCAGTAGGCCAATATGATACCGAGGGGCTAGCTGATCACGAATATACGTGAAGAGTGGTTCATTTGGCTTGTTGCCAGTAATTTGCCGCTGAACCTCAGGAAGTGGCACGCCTGTTGTTTCCACCAACCATTGAATAAAATCCTCATATGACATCAGGCCTTTATCAACCATAGTATTGTGCATTGCCGCCTGTTCTCGCAACTCAGGACTACCACCAAAGTACTTATCGCGAAATGGCAACCATCCATCGGTCACCAACACGCCAAAACAATCAAATATGATTGCTTTTGTCTGCATTACAACTTGATTTTACCAAGAGGTGTTCGTGCATCAGGGATTTGTTGAATATAGAGATTTGTCAGCTGTTCAGCACTTGCCTTTAGCGACCCGAGTGAGCCTTTGCAGGTTGATGTCCACAGTCGTTTAATCACCTCGTCACCATTAATAATCTCGTATTCGTATAGGCGGCCTGTTGCACAGATACCTCTTGTGTCGTCTTGTTTTTCGTCAAATTGAACGCCCAACGACAGATTTGCTTTATCCAGCGCATGAACGAACTCATCATAGGCACGTACATTGTTGCCAAGATTAATCGAGTCGATTTGCGTCCCCAAATATCCCTTATAGGTCACCAAGCTTCGTGACGATGGTGTCACCGTCACTCGATACGAATTAAAGGTTTCGTCAGCCACAATAGGGCCACGAACCGTCATTTGCACTTTGCGACCACCAGAGGTGTCAAGAAGAGCCTCACGGCTAACATCAACCAGCTGTGTCGAGTCATCAGTCCGTCCACCCGAAAAGAAAATCGCCCGCGCCAACGAGACTAACGCCACAATGGCAATAATCATAATGACAACGACAAGTAGTATAGGGAGAAATCGTGATCGTGAATAACGTGACATACTTTTACAGTAGTCTATTGACCTTCATTAGTCAATTATCACACCCCGCTGCTGCCAAAGCCACCTTTGCGGGGCGTCTGATCCAGTCGCTCAACTGTCACCCAGTCCACTGTTTCGTATTTTGCGACCACCATCTGGGCAATGCGCATACCTGGCTCGATCGTAAAAGCCTCCTGACCAAGATTAATGACCAGGACACCCATTTCGCCGCGAAAATCAGCATCAATAGTACCGATGCCATTTACCATCGTGATACCATGCTTGATACTGAGGCCGCTCCGGGCACGAATTTGCAGCTCATGACCCGTAGGAATAGCCACAGCAAGGCCGGTTGGAATCATACAGCGTTCCATCGGTGCCAGTACGACTGGTTCATCCAGGCAAGCGTGCAGATCAGCCCCGGCTGCCCTCGTGGTCTGATACTGTGGCAAGATGGCGTTTTCCTTCAGCTTGACAACTTCAAGTTTCATCACTGCTCCTTTCCATAGGTATCATTGGGAAACAAGTTACGAACACCACCTCTCGGGTTCGCTACATCACCTTGCCACCGCGGCATCAAATGAAGATGAAGATGATGGACGCTCTGTCCGGCGGCCGGACCATCGTTAATACCAAAATTAAATCCCTCAGGAGGCCTGTCGTAATACTTGGCCGCTAGCAGTGCCGACGAAAGCGCCGGTTGATTTTCCTTGGTACTCATTGGAAGAAGCTCCGTATATAGTCCGACGAAATCGATCTGACGCACTTGATCCATCACATAGCGTGCAAACCACATCATTGAGGTGAGCTCGTCTTCGGTTAGCTGCTCGACGAGTTGAACATGGCGTTTTGGCAGTACCTCAACATGTCCGGGCGTTGCTGGGTACAGCTCCCATCTTGCTCGCCATAACTCATTCTCGGCAAACATATTCGCCCCTTGTCGATACTCATCACAGAAAAAACACTGCTCAACCATTATGACCCTCCCAGTGTATGTAACACTTCTTTTACGTACGAATCGACATATGGCTCGGCAAGCACCTCGTCAAGCGTCATCCAGCGGTAATCGTCATGTTCATCACTAATAGCAACGTCATCGCCCTCTGCCTTGCCGATATACGTAAGTCTTACGACATGAACGTCTGCATCAGCAACAAAAATATCTTGTGCCGCCAGTAGCTTATCAACCCGTGTCAGGCTTAGTCCTGTCTCTTCCTGTACTTCACGTGCCAATGCCACCTCTAACGCCTCATTAGGCTCAATTCTCCCGCCAGGAATATCCCACTTTTGCGGACCCGCCTTGAACGCCTCACTCCGACGCACAAAAAGGTAAGTATCATCACGCCGAATCAGCACCTTCACGCCAACTTGTAATTTCATGCTGCCTCCCTGCTATTGGCATCGATTGCAGCTTTCATTATTTCTTTGCGAAGCCACATCCTCTTGGCAGTTGCCACTGCGTCATCAAAATGTACACCCAGAATCTCTTCCAAGAATAGTCGTATCGATAAGTCATGAGTCAAAAGATAGCTCGTATTATCTTTTATCGAAACGAGGTTCACCACGTGCAGACGATCTTCGACCATTTTTGCTACATCATCAACAATTTCACTTGCATCCCACACCACTAATTGACCAACCTTGAGGGTGCTATCGTATCCAGGAAAATCCATCTGCTTGGTGTCATTTTCAAGCGCCAACGGAAGGTCAGTCACTATGCTTTCTTGGCATTCCTGAAAATAGTGCGTCGCCCAATCAGGTGGCACATTCCCAAGCATGGCAAGGTGCTGATACGCGTCAATGTCGCGCTGTGCACATACCTTTGCAGTGAAATGAAGTGTGTTGTCCAGGATACCCAGAGAAAGCAGTCGTGCACTGACTGGAGAGATTGAATCAATCAGGCCCGCCCGTTGCCACCGCTCGTATACCTGCGTACAGGCAGCACCGATCAACTCGATATCAATATCCTCAATGTGCCGCTCTTGCCAGTACGCTTCAAATCCCAAATGATGATCAATAATACTCACGATTTTCGCAGGATTGACAACCCGGTCCAGAAAATCAGGTTCCGACACATCAATAATAACGAATACATCGTCATCTGTGGACGCATAGTCCGTCAGTAACTCACCGCCGAGCTCTCTCGCCGTCTGAGTAATACTCTCATTCATCGTGGCCGTACTGACCGCCTTCGCCTCAATACCCTGCAATCTCAACAGTTCGGCATAGGCAATACAACCAGCAAACGCATCAATATCAAGAAACTTCTTACCTGAAGTAACAATCACCCTCGCCCCTGACTGCAACCCCACTATAGTTCTCCCCAGTTCTTGCCGCTACTCACATCAACATCCAGGGTGATTGCTAGTTCGGGAGCCACACTTTCCATTACGCGTTTCATTTCGGTCGCTATCTCATCCGCGTCTGCCGGGCTGCACTCGACCAGAATGCTGTCATGCACCTGCAACAACTGATCCGCCTTGCCCGCAAGAGCACTCTCAACCACCAACATGGCGCGTTTCATAAGGTCAGCCTCTGTCCCCTGAATTGGCATATTGGCCGCGGCACGTTCGGCTGCCTGACGGACCATAAAGTTACTGCTGTGAATATCCGGCGTTGGACGACGACGACCATAATAGGTCTCGACATACCCCTCGCTCCGCGCCTGGGCAAGCGTGGCATCAATATAGGCACGAATTGGCGCACGTACTGCAAAATATTGATCAATGAACTGCTTTGCCTCCACGAAAGACATGCCTGTCGCTGCTGCCAATCCATGAGGGCTCATACCATAAAGGACACCAAAGTTAATGACTTTGGCATCACGTCGCTGGTCTTTTGTCACTTGGTCAAGCGGAATTCCATAGACATCACTTGCTGTCTTGGCGTGAATATCGATGCCGCTATTAAAGTCGTCAATCATTTGCTGATCACCCGCTAGGACCGCCGCAAGACGTAGCTCGAACTGGCTATAGTCCGCACTGACAAACACTTTACCCTCCGAAGGGATAAATCCTTCGCGGATTCGCCGACCAATTTCACTACGAACAGGGATGTTTTGCAGATTAGGATGATTACTCGACAGACGCCCCGTTGCCGCCACATCTTGGGCAAAAGTCGTATGAACACGTCCATTTTCATCCGCCAGTTGCGGTAAGGTATCGATATAGGTATTCTTCAGTTTAGCCAGCTCGCGCGTGCGTTCGATGCATTCGATGATAGGATGAAGACCACGCAGTTTATCTAACGTCTTTTGATCAGTACTATACCCGGTCCTTCCTTTTTTGATACCCGTTGTCGGGAGCTGTAGTTTTGTAAAAAGCACTTCGGATAGTTGTGCCGGGCTACCGATATTGAACTCAATCCCAGCCATTTGATACATTTCTTGCTCAAGACGAGCGTGTTCCTCGCCCAGCTCTTGGCTCATCTCAGCCAAAAATGGAATGTCGATCTTTACCCCTCGCCGTTCCATCAAAAACAAAGGATAAATCACAGGAAAATCAAGTTCACGCGCAACCGCCGCCACACGAGGAGAATGAGAGAAAGCCTCCTGCTGCCAGGCATAGACCTGCCACAAAGCTGCGATTTCAGCTCCTACCCCATCAATCTCGTCACCGACAAGTGCAACCATACTACGGTCGCGTCGCAAGGGGTCAATCAAGAAGGCCCCCTGTCGAATATCATGCACCTCACCAAACATTACCTGTACTCCCAAGGAATCAAGGTCATGATACAGTTGCTTGGCATCATAGGCAATAACTGTTCCGAACTCTAGTGCTCGCCAAACCGAGACATCTACCTCCCGTATCTTACGTTGGTAAACGACCGTTTTGTTTGGTGACACCCATAAGCTATCTTCGTCTAGGTGAAGCACGATTGGACCATCAAATGTCAGATTATCCGGCCACGGCTGTTCCGTTATTTCTACATGGTGTTCTCCCTCAAAATGGAGCGACTTGTCTGTTTGTTGCTGCATATGTTTAGGCAAGCGCCGAACTAGTGAATTGAATTCCAATCGCTTGAGGATGTTAGCAACTTTATCGAGATCGGTATCATCAACATCAGCGACCCCCCAGTCTAGTTCCACTGGTGCATCCGTCCATAAACGACCCACTTCCTTGGTAATAAATGCCAATTCCTTGCCCGCTTCTAGCTTTTTGGCAACCGTTGGCTTCACTGCATCAAGATGCTCATAAATATTCTCTAAGGTATCAAACTCTTGTAACAACGCCACTGCTGTCTTTTCGCCCACACCCGGTACCCCGGGCAGATTGTCAGACCCATCCCCTTTTAGTGATTTCAGGTCAAGGAACTGATCAACACGAATGCCATATTTTGCTTCAAACGCCGCCACATCGAACTCTTCAATATTCGACAGGCCGTTTTTCATGGCATAAACTTTGGTCGTTGGACTGATCGCCTGAAGCGCATCGAGGTCACTGGTAATCAGGCAAGTCTCGATGTCCTTCTCGCCAGCTTCGCGCGCAAAGGTTGCCATAATGTCATCCGCCTCATAATCATCCAGTTCATACAGCGGCCAACCAAATGCATCGAGAAGCTCGAAGAGGATCGGTAGCTGCGCGTAAAAATCATCCGGCGCCTTTTTACGACCCGCTTTGTATTCAGGATAGATCTCACGGCGCTTGCGTATGTTCGTACCTTTTTTATCCCACGCAACCGCCACATAGTCAGGTTCTAATTTTTTAATTAGCTCAATGGCAAGGCTAGCAAAGCCAAACACCCCGCCTGTTGGCGTCCCGTCTGACAGACTAAGTCCCGGCATGGCATAATATCCCCGATAAAATACCGACTTTCCATCTATCACCGCCAAACGTTTCATATGTTCAAGTGTATCATGAATGAGACTGACGACCCCTATGCTGCAACAGGCTGCACCGCTTCACCAAGAGCTCGTCCACCAACTAATTGCGACTGCAAGGTGCGAATCTCGATTTGATCAACCGCCTCCTCGGCCAACGAGGACACAAGTACTGGCTCCATCGCCGATCCATGTGACCAAAAACGTAGCGTCGGGAGCCGGTCATCATGGAACTGAACATTCAGGATATCGCTTGGCACCATGCCAACCTCTCTGCTTCCCTCACCACCAACATATAACTGAGCTGTATGAATACCAGCACCTGGAATGTCCGTCTGTACTATTCTCGTAAGATCTAAGTGATGAAATTGTTCTTCGCCTGGCGGACAGTAAAAAGCTCTCCAGCCCTCAGGCCCATGCTGACGATGAAAATCATTATACAGTGACCAAACCCCACCCTGTTCATCCCGAACACCAGCATCAAAAAAACGCCACCATGTAGGGGTGCCGTCGTGTCGTTTATCTCTTTCCAACCAATCATTAATACCCTGTAACGATTGCCGCTGTACTTCCGTCAGACAAGCTGGCATGTCTGACCCTTGTTCCCTATTGTCGCCTTGTATCCGTTCACCCATTACGCAAAAATCCTATCTTTTTGTCTTTGCTTATTGATACACTCTCACTCTACTTGGTCACTCCCCTACGTGTCAACTAGTAACCCTGATACAATAGAAATATGACTCATTCACAAACCAAGATTGTCGCCTTTGTCGGCATGCCAGGCAGTGGCAAAAGTACTGCCGTTGAGCATCTAACACAAAAATTACTTCCAAAAGTCCATTTTGGAACTATTGTTCTACAAGCAATCGAGGATGCCGGCCTTGTGGTCACCGAAAGTAACGAAGCTCATATGCGCGAAATGTTGCGCCAACAAAAAGGTGATGATTTTATCGCTCAGCAAATCATCGAGCAAATCAATCGTCTTGTTGATGCCGGTCAGCATCATATTGTCGCCGATGGACTCTATTCGTGGACCGAGTTCAAAGCACTGAAGCATGCCTTTCCGGGTGAACTATCAATTATTGCTGTGCTGGCATCTGGGCATATACGCCACCATCGTCTTGCGAATCGCCCTGACCACCCATTAACAGCCGAACAGTCCAAGACACGTGATTGGAGTGAAATCGAACACCTAGAAAAAGGTGGCCCTATCGCCATGGCCGATCGCTTTATTGTCAATGAAGGAACACTTGAGCAATACCTGGCTGCAGTTACTGTAGCCGCCCAAGAAATTGGCATCTAAGATCAATCGCACTCTACTCAGAAGATACGCCAAGCTCAAACCGTTGGCACAGATATGTTTCAAAGTCTTCTTTTGAGGCAAAGTCATTAAGGACTGTCACGTCAGCCAAGTCGCGTACGGCCGCCATATTCAACCCACCGCCTTCTTCACTAGGGGTCATCTCAGCCGCCTCCTGGCGTTGGAATTCTTCAAACGACACTTCATCGGTTGGTCGATCACGATGTGCCGCCAAAATACGTCGATAGCGCTCGTGGGGATCTGCATCAATCCAAACAATTATTCCTCCGCGCTTTTGAATCGCCTCCACTTCGCCTGGCACTCGCAGACTAGTAATAACGAGTTTTTCGTCCGCCGATGCTTCCTCTATGAGCCGCTGTGAAAGAGCTCCTTCACCAAGTTCCATGCGTAATTCATGACTAATCGAGCTAAGATGTTCGCGGGTGTGCTCTAACCCGCGCTTAGTAGCTTCTGTACGCAAGATGTCACTCAGACTAGCCGCACGATATCCCTCGTGTTCCAATACTCTTCCTAATGTATCCTTGCCCGAGCCATTTGTGCCCGCAACACCCACAAAACGCGATAACTTCATTCTCTACCCCAAATATTCGTGTAATTTTTTAGCGTCTTTATGCTTGCGTAGTTTCGCAAGTGCTTTCGCCTCAATCTGACGAATACGCTCGCGGGTAACGGCAAATTCCTGGCCAACTTCCTCAAGGGTATGTGACTTACCATTTTCAAGGCCGAAACGCATTTTAATAATCTTCTGTTCACGCTCTGACAGGCTAGAAAGGACACTCTGTACTTGTTCCTTCAAAAGCTGATTGGCAGCCGATTCTTCAGGTGTTGCCGTATCTTCATCTTCAATGAAATCACCCAAGACGCTATCGTCTTCACCTTCATCACGGCCAACACCGGCGTCAAGGCTGGTGATGTCTTGCTTGATCTTGATGACATATTCAACCTTTTCCGGTTCCATCTCTAGTTCAACCGCCAGCTCTTCAATCGTTGGCTCACGGTTGAGTTCCTGGGTCATACGTCGCTGGGTACGTAGTAATTTGTTAATTGTCTCAACCATGTGGACCGGGATACGAATCGTGCGCGCCTGGTCGGCAATAGCGCGGGTAATCGCCTGGCGAATCCACCAGGTAGCGTAAGTACTAAATTTGAACCCCTTGTCTGGGTCGAACTTTTCCACCGCACGCAACAATCCGGTATTACCCTCTTGGATCAAGTCCAAGAGGTCAAGTCCACGGCCGCTGTAGCGTTTAGCAATACTCACCACCAGACGCATGTTTGCCTCGGCCATCTTATCCTTCGGACGACTCAGTTTGGTCATACGTGATTGTAGTTTTTGGCGTTCGGCAGGTTTGAGGTCCTCATCCGCCAGCTTTTCCTGTACTTCAGCCAGTTCATCGCGATTTGCGACTACTTTTTGCGCAAGTTCCAACTCTTCCTCGCCGTTAAGGAGCGGGATCTTACCAATTTCACGCAGGTATAGACGCACCGAGTCATCACTGGCATCATCAAAATATTGTCCCTGATTAAGAAGATCAATATCTTCCTCTTCATCCTCTAATTCATCAATTGCAGGGCCGTCAATGTCGTTAATACTCGACAAGAATCCCCCGCTGGCATCTACCACGTCCGTTGCATCGTCATCAATTATCGGGTCGTTGGTTGTATCATCAGCCATGTTTTATCTCCTTTATGAGCATATTTAGCTCGGCACGAATTGCATTAGCCTGGACTTCATCATCTTGGTCCTCGGCCACTCGCAATCTCGTAATTAGTTGTTCTCGTTTCTTTTTATTGTGTTCGGTTATGCACTGGCGGAGCAATCGGGCCGTTTCGAGAGAGCAATCTTTGGAGCTCCATCCGGCATACCGAGTGTCGGCACGTAATAGTAGTATTTTGACATAGGTGTCGTGTTTTTGCAACGCCTCGGGGGTATCAGTAATCGTTTCGGTCGTACCTGCCAGATACTTGGCAATCTCTTGGCGTGCTTCTCCCTCAAACAGCGACGCATCAACACCGTGCAATTGTTGGCGTGTAGCAGAATCGAGTAATAATACCGCCAACAAATCATCCTGATGAAGATTATCCGTGTCCTGTTCGTTCGTTTTTGCCGAAGCATCCACGGGTCGCAGTCGTATCTCCGGTGCATCTGCCCCACGAGACAGTTTTTCACGCAGCGCCTCAATCGACGCACCAGTGGTGCGTGCCATCAGCTGCATATAATGATCCTGATCAACCGGATCAGTCAGCGTCCGCACCAATGATAGCCCTGCCGTCGTATACTGACGCTTACCGGCGGCCGTTGTCATCGTCACGCGAGTTTCGTACTGGTGTAGCAGCCAATCTACCGCCGGTTCAGCTTGCTCAATCGCCGTGCGCCACAACGTGGGATCTTGCTTGATCAGTTCATCCGGGTCCTTTGCCTCGCCAGGCAACGTAATAATCGTTAACTCTATACCGACCGCCTCGGCAATGGGTATGGCACGTTCCGTCGCCGCTACGCCGGCTTTGTCACCATCAAAGGCTAACCGGACCTGGGCGCTCAGTCGTGACAGAGCTTTCAGGTGGTGTTCAGTCATTGCCGTGCCTGCAGTTGCGACCACCATGGCCTCGCCGACTTGATGGCTACTGATAACATCAAGGTTGCCTTCTACGACAACAGCGTAGTCATTCGTCCTGATCGCTTCTTTCGCCTGGCTCAAACCAAACACATGGCGGCCTTTGTCATACAACAACGTTTGCGGCGTATTAAGATATTTTGGTGCCGATGGATCATCCTCGATAATGCGTGCCGTAAACCCAATGACCTGCCCACCGCCATCCATCAGAGGCACCATCATTCGTCCACGAAATAGATCGCCACCAAAACGGTTGGTCAATCCGGCATCAGCCAACTCTTGTTTTGCATAGCCCTTTTTTGTCAGAAACTGCACCAAAGCGTTGCCGCTAGAAGGCGCATACCCAATTTGAAAATCACGAACAATTTGCTTACTCAGCCCTCGTCGCTTAAAAACATACTCTACTGCGTGTTGATTACGCAGCAAACTCTGCTGATAATAGTGAGCTGCTAACCGGTGAGCCTCCAGCAGCCGCTTTTTCTTTTTGGCAATCTCACCACTACGTGCCGACTGATAGATTGAGAGATCTACCCCAGCACGACGCGCCAAATGTTCAAGCGCTTGGCGAAAATCCATCCCTTCAACTTCCATAATAAAGCTAAAGACGTCGCCGCCCTTGCCACTAGAAAAGTCATGCCAAATATGCTTGTCAGGACTGACCACAAAGCTCGGTGTTCGCTCGCCGCTAAACGGGCTGAGACCTTTAAAATTACGCCCGGCACGTTTTAACTGAACGTACTCGCCAATCACATCCTCGATATTGAGGCGGGCTCTGACTTCTTCTTTGGCCTCTTGCATAACACTAGTATACCTCTTATCGCCACGAGGGCGCTAGCACGAGGGTTTTAGGGATGAAATTTCCTTTGGCCTTTACCTCTGTTAGTGTTTGTGCTTATAATAGACTAATATGTATCCCGAGCAACCTGGCCCCCAACCACAAGGACAACCTCCCGTTCCTCCTGCTGGACAGCCTCAAGGCTATCCAGGACAGCCCATGCAACCGGGACAAGTTCCTCCTCAACCAGCACCTGCTGACCCGTGGCAACTCACCCCTCAGCAGTCAGTCCAGCCATCCCCTGCCCCGCAGCAGCCGTGGCAACAGCCCACGACCGGATACCCTGCCCCGCAGGCACCTCTCACACCTGATGGTATCGCACCGATCGATTACCTCGACCAAATTTCCCCAAAGCAAAAAGCCTCAATGGGATTCTCGCGCAAACAAGTTGGCCTGATCGGCGGGCTCATTCTTCTTGGGTTTATCGGCTTTGCCATTATTACCGTTTTGCAGGGCAGTAAACCAAACATCGCCGGCATGAGCCAGCAGGTGACGACCCGTACTGCCACGACCGCCTTCATCGCCAAAGAATCACAGAGCAAGCTTCGTAGTAGTAACCTCTCTGCCCTGAATAGTACGATCATTATACAATTAGCCGGTAGTAGCTCTAGCCTCACCGAAGCCTTCACGGCAGCGGGAGTTGCTGTCGGGGACGCCAAAGCGGCCACCCAAGATGATACAAGTGTTGAAACAACCCAGAAACTAGAAGACGCAAGCCTCAATGGCATTTTTGACCGAGTCTACGCCCGCGAAATGGCCTATCGCCTCACAACTATCATGTTGCAACTCGACGCTATTCACAAAACAACGAATAACGCTGAATTAAAATCTCACCTTGAGACAATCTACAACGATCTCAAACCATTACAAGAAAAACTCGCCTCCTACGACGCAAAATCAAGCTAGCCTGTCACCCCTGTTACTGCGTCACAAGATTGTAGCTCAATCGGACAAGATCATAAATCTCATCCTGTGACAACTGGCCGGTACAGAGAATGGTGTTCCAGTGCTTTTTATTCAGATGATACCCTGGCAAGACAGATTCGTATTTTTCACGGAGGTTCGTCGCCAATAAAGGATCGCACTTCAGACTCACGCGCAGGGGTTTACTGTCATCGGCGATGATGGCAAACAACTTACCCTCTCCTGTCTCCTTATGACCAACCTTGTAAACACTCGTCCCTTCACCAAACGGATAGTCGAGCCACGTATTTGGAAAACTAAGGATATATTCTTCGAGCTCTTTATGCGTCATACTACTACTGTAGCATATCGCTCACCTCCCGCTATCAACCGAGTGACTTGAATCTCAGGGGCAGGTACCTTCTTGTGGTGTGGGGTGTTGGTTGGTAATAAAGAAGGTTGGCACCCCTGCAGTGTCACTCGTTGCCGCTAGGCAGTACTGGTTCAGTCCTGCTATATAGGTGTAATCATAGATCGTACCATTACTCTTCGGCAAGCCTTTACCGCCATTAGCATCCTCGGCATGTTCCGGATAGACATTATTCCAACTCAAGTCACTTTTTAGCTGTGACGCCGCCTGCGTGAGATCATTCTTTAGTACGTCGATCGCCACTTGATGACGCCAAGAACTCCACGCCACTGTTGATAAGGTAATGAGTATACCGATGATCGAAATAGTAACCGCCAGCTCGACCAGAGTAAACCCGATGGTAGTACGATAAAAAGCGTGGCCGTTATGCATATATTCAATATATCACAGCCTCCCTGTTTATAATGCACCGTAGGGCTCACTCAGCCCGCTCATTGTCTGCGCCCATCGTAGGCGATCAAGAATTGCTTGCGTGACACTTGCACTTGCTATGCCAGTCAAGGCCTGAGTATCAGTCTGTGTCCCGATCGCTCCAAACCGATACGTCGTCGTCAATTTTGTCAGGTGCTGTTGCTGAGCTACGGCTAGACAGTCATCATGATAGGCCTGACACTTCTCCCCTAGTGCCAGCCAGTCCTTCAGTGAATCACCTTTTGCTGCAATCACTGTCCGGATCGCCGCCGAACGCATCAATTCTGGGTTCCAATCTTGATCAAACATAAAGTTCCCCATCGAATAGACAATCAGCTTGCCTTTATAGGCCTCTGTCGACTGTATCCAGTGAGGATGATCACCTAATACCACATCGGCTCCCTCGTCAATCAGTCGATGATAAAAATCCGTTTTGATCTGATCGGGCACGGGCTTGTACTCCGCACCCATATGCGGCATGGCAATGACTGGCATTACCTCGCTGTACTGCTTCATTTCAGCCACCGCAGCCTCAGTGGGGATCTTAAAGACGCCATGAAAAGCGCATATTGCCACCGGTAACTGCTGTTTTTTCGTGCTATTGTCGCTATATCGCACCGTCACTGGCAAAGCAATAACTTCGCAGATATCGTCAAGCTTGGCTGGGTCATAATGGCCAACATACTGTATGCCATTTTCTTCAAGATGCCGCTGCGTCTCGGCAAAGCCGTCCGCTCCTTGATTATCGGTATGATTATTTGCCAGACTAAACGCCGTAAACCACTTTTTTGCCTCGGGCAAAAAGTCAGGCGAACAATTGAACTGCAGATTCTCTTCTTGCTGGGCGGCAGTCATATGAACACTCGCTTTCATCGGACATTCCAGTCCAGATATCCAAGCATCGTAATTCTCACGCCCCAATTCATTCAAGCGCGAGAAAGGATAGGCATGTCCCAGCGGACTTTTCGCTGAATATTCTTGTGTGTAGCGTCCCCAAAAGGTATTACCGACGAACAAGACATTAGAATTAAGGGCAATAGGCTCGGGTGCCGGCACGGGGACAGTTTGCTGCGATGAAGGTGCACTCGTCCCACGTGGCCACAACAGCCATGCCATGACGCACAGCACCGCAAGCACCACGACGCCGATAATGATCGGCAGCCATAGACGCCTTCTCACCTTCACCTGGATTGTCATAGCTATAGTGTATGCTTAGACGCGAACTTTGCCAAGATAATACTTGAGTTCTAAAATGCTGCCGCGGATATCCCCTAAGGCGCGATGCTCTTCTGGTTTGGCAAATCGCTTGCCGTATTTGCCATCAAACACCACTTTCCAGGCACTAACGTCTAACATACGATAATGCAATCGTTCATTGAGGCGCGGCCACTCGTTCTCAATAAATTTACGATCTTGGTGAATAGAATTTCCCGCTAGCAGTATCCGCTCGTCAGAGGCAAAATGCTCATCGATGAACGCAAGTAAGGCATCCTCGACCACCTTACTATCCTGCCCCTGTTCATTTTGTGCCTGCAAGGCATCGCGAACCGCACTGTATTTGTCCCAAAAGTCGCCTACCATGCGTTGTTTCATCACCGCAGGGTCCACTCGCTGCACCGCCTCATAGGTCGCCACCTCGTGAAACTCCCAATCAGTCGCAATCGCGGCCACTTCCATAATCCTATCGTCAGTTGGACTCAGCCCTGTCATTTCTAGGTCAATCCACAGTAATGTTGCCTTCTTTGTCATGTCCCTAGTGTACCACAGGCTGCTTTTGATAATTTGTCATGGCGTCAATTAAATGCTATAGTACTATTGTTCTTGGCGACCGCCTAGGACTCCCGACGAGAGAAAGGCCATCATGCCTTCCCCTACTAGACTAACCACGGTCGAGGCCGACCCATTCACCTCGCCCTTCCCGACCCTGCGTCGCACGATGTGTCAACTCTACCGGTTGGCCGGTCGATGCGGCGGCATCTCAGCCTACGGGGCTGCAGAGTGGTGCTCCTACCATGCAGATGCATGGCTGGAGCCCGGCCTCCGCAAGCTCATCGACACGCACCCCCACATCTTCACCGAAGCGCTGGGGGAACTGGTAGCACGCGGTCTGTTCATCCTCGACGAAGAGGACTGCTACCAGATCGCCGAGATGAGCCGGAAGAAGCGGCAGTCCGTACAGGACTGGGCTACGAGAGGGGCCGCCTAGAACACGGGTGGTCGCGGACACGTTCCGCGACCACCCCTAACCCCTGTGATTCAATAAAAAGATCGCCGTGTTAATCGGCGATCTTTTTGCTGTCACTGCCCAGCCTTATTTGCTCTTATCGAGTCGATCTAGTTTCAAAATATTGATGATCCAGTAAATCACGAGGGCGGTTGCCAACAATGTAATGGCTGACGACACAAACGCGCCCCATGCAAAGTCGGCATTGCGTCCCCATAATTCAACATGCCATACCGCTGCTTGCAAGCCTGCTTGTGATCCTACGATAAACTGTACGATCGGGTTGATAAATCCTTCAACTAGTTTTGCCACCGTATCACCAGCTGCGGTACCAATTGCCAAACCGACGGCCAGGCCGACTACGCCTTGGGTACGAATGAACTCCATAAACCCACTGGCATGTTGACCACCTTTACCTTTTAGTGACTTTGCCGCGTTAACGACACTTGGTTTCTTTGCTGTCTTTTTGGCCTCTGCCATACAACATCTCCTCGCATTATTTACTACTTAGGTTATACCATATTTGTATCAAGAGAGTATAGGAGGAGAGTGAGCGGAACGACGGGATGCAGGGCTTGTGGCCCCGCATCCCGCCTCATCGAAGACGTCTAGAGAGGTAACCCTAGGGTGTCTTCGGGATCATAGAGACCTAGATGACCGCAACCGAGGCTCAGGCCTCAACCAGACCAGAACGCACGGCTGTGTAGATCACGATGCGACTGGTGTAGTAACGCTTGCCCTTCGATCCAAGAATGCGTCGACGTTGACCGGGATCCTTGACGATCAATCCTTCACGCTCCAAGCGACCGAGCGCCTCGAACAGGTCGCTCTGTCGACGATGAGTCAGGCCGAAAAAGCTCGTGGCCTGCCTGATCTGTCGTGCTGGATACTGCAACGGACCTTTCTCGAGCAACTCGGTTAATACGTGTTGCTCGAGTTCGCTGAGATCTTGCATTGCTATCTCTCCTCCTGATTGTCATACCACAGGGACCGCCCCCGTGGTGTTCGCACCTGCTTCAACAAAAAACACCGAGGTTTCCCTCGGCGTACGTTTTCGGATGCTAGTGCGTGCAAACTACGGCGCCGAGGGCACATCAAACATGAGTCCGAGGACAATAATTGTGCTGATGTGATTCATGACTACCATAGTTCATTTTTCACTGTACACCGTTTCTGGCCGCAGTGCAAGTAGTTTTTACTACATCTGCTCAGGCGCTGCAATCCCTAATACGGTCAGGCCCGCCTTCAACGTGTCAGCATACAAGGCTACTAAACTCAGACGATGCGCCTCGTGCTCATCACCGATCACATGGTTCTTTTCATAGTAACGGTTGAATTCTTGCGCTAACTCAAACAGATAATTACAGACGTGGTGTGGTTCCAGCGTCCGCGCCGCCAGCTCGATAATCTCGTAGTATTCACCCATCTTATACACCAATGGCCTGTCCTCGCTCTGCACCCCCGCCGGATACTGTGCCTCGGCCGTTGCCTTGCGAATAATACTGCAGGCACGTGCATGCGCGTACTGTAAATAGCTGCCGGTATTACCCGTCAGGCTCACCGCTTCATTGATGTCGAATACGACATCACTACCGATCTTCACCTTCAAGAATTGATAGCGCAACGCACCCGCCACAATCTCTTCATCCGGCACTCCACCGCGTGCTTCGATCGCCTTTTTGAATTCGTCAAACAACCAACCAATTTCGAGAACGTCACCTGTACGGCTGCTCATTTTGCCAGTGCTCAGTTTCACAAGCCCTGTAGGATAATTAAATAACTTTCCTTTCAAGGCTGGAATCGCCAGTTCACTGGCAGCAATTACTCCCTTGAAATAGGCGCCTTGCTCGTTACCAGTCACCACGACCGACTTGTCGAGATTGGGGAAATCGGCGTATTTTAGCTGCACCAGCCCCATGTCATGTGCACCGTAGAGTCCATTGCCGTTACTGCCAATATAGACATTATCGAACGAGCCGTATTTGCTGCCTTCGAAAATATAGGCGCCGTCCGAGAGCGTAAAGACGTCCGGCGTGTGGCTGATGATCAACTGCTTGCCAGGTTGTTCGGTTTCACTTTCAACATACCGCCTGACGGTCGGCACATTGCCCAGTCGTGCCACAATTGCATCGATCGCATCATAGCTCCACTGTACACATACATCGTAAATTTCCTTGTATGCCGGGTCATCTAATGTAAATGATTGCCTGGCCAGTTCATCAATCGCCGCCTTGGCCTCTGGATCTTCCTTGTGCGCTCGAGATCCTTCGGCGTACATCTTGCTCATGTAACGATTGCGTTCTTCGACTGGAATCGCCGTTAGTTTTGTCTTGTCACCACCAGTATCACGCAAGATCGCCCACATACTTTTGCCGACATGGAGTCCAACATCGCCATGATAACTGACGCGTCGTACGGTTGCCCCACTGACAGCATAGAGATTGGCCATCGTATCGGCCAAAATAGCGTTATAGGCGTGCCCAATATGCATTGCCTTGAATGGATTGGGGTTATTCGTCTCGATCACCACTACTTTATCCGCACGCGCCTTAGAAGGTTCTTGACGAGTCGCCTCTAACAGCGCTGCCTCGCTGAGACGGATATTAATAAACCCGGGACCCGCCACCGTTACCTCGGCAAACTCATCACTGGCGCGCAACTCTATCGCCAGTGATTCAGCAATCTCGCGCGGGTTGCGTCCTACGGCTCCGGCCAGTTGCATTGCCACATTGGTTGCCCAGTCGCCAAATTGTGGATCAGGACGCGTCAAAGCCACGTCGACATCTTGGTCGAATACTTTTTTGACAATCGCAGCAATAATCTCATTCATCAGAGACAATTATAACAGATGAGAACTACTCTACTTCGTTTTCATCGTAAAAGACAAACTGTGGTGTCAACGATGAAGGGCTCAGGCCTTTGACGTGCTCTAACAAAAAGTTCAGCACGCTATAATCGTCGACATGTTCGTCCTCAAAGAGGTGATGTTTGTTTTGTAGGTTCATACTTTCATTATATCATACTTATGCTTTTTAAGCAACAGTAGTCTCAGCCTCTCGACGATAATATCGGCTCTCTTCATGGGCACGGTGGCAAATCAAACTATATCGTGCCCATCCCAAGTACCAATCGTGCTCCACGCAATAGCAGCACCATTCCAAGTACCGATAGGATGATGCGGCGGCGACAGAATACCGCTGATGTAGCCGATAGACGAGTCGGCATACGCACCAGGGTCGTAGAGTGTCCCAGCCGCAAACCCAATGCGAGAATCTTGAAAGTCCGGCTCGGCGAGCGTCCCGGCGGCGTAACCTATGAACGAATCGAGCATCTCGTAGACCTACACCTTTGCCTTTATTCCATACGACCGCTCGCCTGCCGTCAGACCAGTAAAGGTATAAGGGCTTGTCACGCCAGTCGCCACACGCGTGAAGTCACCTTGAGCCGGCGATGCACCCGAGGCAATCCAAGCTTCGTACGAGCTCGCCCCTGGCACTGCAGCCCACGTCACCACCTGTGAACCATTCGAGCCACCCACTGTCGAAGGGTTTGTGACTGCACCAAGCGTCACAACCGGAGTGGCTAGTGTTGCCGTAATGTCGCCGATTTCACTACCCGCACCATTGTTGAGCTGTAAGTCGTCCCACCCTATTGTCAACGCAATTGCACCCGGAGAACTACCAACACCAATATCAACACCAATCAGACTACTAGTAGACAGGTTCCAGTTGCTAACGCTCAACGGTGTCCCTATGGGCGCGCTCCAAGATGTGGTGCCAGAATATACATGAACTGATACTTGAGAACTAGTCGTTGAACCTCCAACGACCTCACAAGTAATGCGATATTTTTGTCCCCACACTACAGTCATGCCCGCTATGGTAACGTAGTGGGTCGACTGATAGTCACCAACCACAATATTACCAGCGGCATTTACACCTATTACTAATCGGCCGCCGCCGGCCGCTTCAACAAAGCGACACACAGGAGTATCCAGCAGTGGTGCCTGGCTAGGCATCGTTATAACACCCGAGAACTGAAACACCGTCGTTGTTGCGCCTCCCGCAAAGGGAAAGCGCCTAAAGCTACCAGAACCAGCTACATTAGTTGCATTAAACCCAAACGACCCGTGCGCTTTAGCTGTTGCCGCAAACACGTGCGTTCCACCCTCTACTGATGCAGCCGATGAGCCAGAGTTTGCGTTGGTAACGGTTGCGCCTTCACTCCCACCTTCGAATAAATATTGTACAAGTGCCATAATAACCTTCCTTTCGTTAGTTGATCCAGTTTACTGATGGTAGATAAGACATCGGAAGCCCGTTACTGGTGCAATCCGAACGTTTCTGCACACCTGCAGTAGTATAAACACCTGCAGAAACCGTGTTGGGCGTATACCCATTCGGTGAACATTCAACATCTGTTAAGTTGACTTTTATAGATCCGCCCGACGGATTGATATTGAGATGAAATCTACTTGCAGGCCCATCTAAAATGATTTTTCCGCCCGTCCAATTCAATGCAAAGTCAGCATCATTCTCTTCTAGGTTCATGCCTATTCGATAACAATCCATCCATACATTCTCGAATACATTAACCTTGCCCGCCCGCCAAAAAGTAAACATGCCGTAATTTGGCTTGCTTGAGCGCACATGACGGACGGTGCCACCCTGCGTACGATTCCACATGAGCGGCGAAGAACCGTCACTGCTGACAAAATCGCAATTTTCGACCAAGTATGTGCCTTGATTGCATGCAAGCCCGCCAGTCTCACCGTTTGGCACCCCTTCGTTTCCTCGCCAGCAACCATCAAAATGTATACGTTTAGCGGTCTTCGTAGTTCCACCCGTCATGACCAGTCCGTTATATTGCACACCGCCAAAATTACGGCTACGCAGAGTAAAATTGGCAAAGAATGGATTGGCGCTCTCGCAGTCAATCAGCTTGCACTGCGCTCCCACCATGTCAGCCGAGGAACCATTCGTCATATAGCGTTTTTGGAACTGCTGGCCAGATGGTTCATTTTGCAAAATAGGCCAACGACCCTGCGACCAGCCAGATACCGACGGTTGAATCACGACATTCGGGCCGAGACCGATAATCCCGCGCCGAGCGCGCGCCATCGAAAACCAGTTGCGTGAGTTCGACACTATCGGGTAGCGCGAGCCGTTTTTCAGGCCGTTCGCCCCTACGCCATCAACCTCGGCCACACCAGCTGCCATAAATCCGTTGGATGAATCAATCAAGTACGGGTCATCGCGCTCTGGCAGGACCAAAATGTCATTTTCACCCAACTGATTCGCAAATACCGTCTCAAGGTCGGCGTTGCCGAACGTCCACATCACGTAATTCGCACCAGCCGGCGCGCCCAATGCAGTCCGCGCCTCTGCCAGTGAGGCAAACCGTTGCGGCCTGAACACCGCATCGGTCGTCGACAAATCAACCGGCGGCAATCCAACCCCAACCAGCTGCTGTCCCGTCGTCAGCGTGCGAAGCTGTGTCATGGCGCAACTGGCGGATTAAGGCTGATGATGTGGTCGCCCGGTAGCCAATCGGTCGGCTGCGATACAGGGTCAGTAAGGCCAGCATCAAACGTCACCGGGTACGGTGATGCACCGCGCGGTTGCCATGCACTGCCAGTATAGAAACGAACATTACTACTAGCACCGCCCTGCGCATTATTCGTCCATGCATGCAGCGTGCCATCATATTTTAGCGTGTCATTATGGGTCGGGTTATTAAAATAGACATCCGATGCAGCACTGAGTGAGCCGCCTACTCCTGGGCTTGCCATAGTTAGTGTTCCTCCGATAAAAGTACTTGTGTTTTGTGTTACTTTTATGGTACCCCCCCGATAGGAATTGTCAACTATACATCTCAAATTGTACGAATAAATCAGACAAGGCTAAGAATTGATGCCACCTGATCGGATACCTATTCTACCCATGGTGCCCATACGTCTGGCGCATAGGCAGTGGGATGAATTAGCCAGACAGCTGCATAGCCCGTGCTTGAATTAGCAACACCCCCTGAAGCGCAAAGGCTGTTGAGATTACCCGTATTACTAACAGTTCCGATAGTACCCCCAATTGACCTGTATACATATGTAACATTAGTTTTTGATCGAGCCAGGAGTGCAAAATACTCATTATTACGACAATAGGCAAATTGCCCTGAAGAGATGCCAGTAGTATTGTAGCTGTGCTTGCTAACCTTAACCTTACCCGTCAACCCTGTGGCATCTGCAGTTGCTGGCTGCCCTGAGTCACTGAGAGTTTGGTCAAGCAGTATTTGGCCGCCAACTGTTCGCAAATCACTCTGTAGGGCTGTATTGTGGGCACGGTTTTGAATGCCAGTATAGGCTACTATACTGATCGCCGCCAAGATAGCAATCACAACAATCACAATCAGCAACTCAACGATCGTAAATCCTCTTGATGTGACGCTGGTATTCATAATGACTTTGCCTTCCTGAGGTACCTTACCTTAATTATGTGTTATTTTCTGAAACCCCTATAAAAGTGAGTTGGTTACTGCATTTGTCCATGCCGCAATCGAAGATGGCTGATCGAGTGATGACTTATCGGAATTTGGATTATAGTCGTAGTAGCAGACATATTCGTACCCATACGACTCAAACAAATCAACATATTGCTCGAGCCATGGCGTGAGTATAGCTGCGGTCGGGTCGTGCGTGGTGCTACGCGGACACCCAAACTCGGGCACTGACAGTCGGCTGTATTTGCCTGCCGCCCATGTTGCTACACGGTTCATAGTGTCGATAAAGTTGGGGTAGCCTGTCGTAGGGTTGTACATAACACCGCCGTCGTAGTCTATGCCCAAGATGTCCGCCTTGATGGCAGCATAGTTATTAGGATTATCGCCTGTCTGCCACCATGCAAACAGCCCCCACGTGTACGTGGTCGCCACCAGTACCTCTGGATTAGCCACTTTCACGACATCGTAGAAATGATTTTTTGCCTGTATGCCAGCCGCAAGTGGCGCGTCACCATCGCGGACTTTTTTATCAAACTCATGCGTCCATTCTAGGATGTCGCCCGGGCGAGCCGCTAGGGCGGCAGCTGTAATTGCCGCATCATAATTGCCCGCGATCAGTGAAGCATATGGATTGCTGGCTAGGTTGTATGATGTATGCACCGTACGGAGACGTGGCGAGACATTCGGGTTTTTAATGCTCCCTATAAACTGACGTACAACTACGCCATCAGCATATTTATTGGCGACCGTCAGGGCAGCATTGAGACTTTCACCGCCGGGGTTCTCGGGGCAGGCACCGATACCCATGCGCTTCTTCTTTTGACCAACTCTCATGAGACGACGACCTATCGGCATAATTACCCTCTCTACCTTACTGCTGCACCATTTACTATAATATTCCAGCCATCCAACTTGTTGCCAGTCGGGTCATGCGTCGGACCGAAGCTGTAGCGACCAACTGGAGCTTGCGCATTATCCCAGTAGCAGAAACTTTTAATATTGTGTGCCACAGCATAGTTTCTTGCCTCGGTACACCAGTCTACCCAATTAGGTGAGGCCGGCCTATTAGCTTCCCAGCTCATACCAAATTCCGGTATGACAATATCCCACTGCGGAGGATTTGATAATGCTATTTTATTTTGCGCTTCATCGAGCATACTAGCAAATGAATTATTATAGTCGTTATCTGGCATCGGATTATACACATCTAGTCCAAGCAGATCCATCATGATGTCGCTATGCCACCCACTACCGTTCCAGTCGGCATGCCACCAGCGCCAGTCACGACCCGATGTATTGCGAAACGTCCAGGGGCACATATAAATCGGCATCCAAGCCACGTTGGTCACGCCCGCTGCACGAAACCGTGTAACGATACGGCGATAGGCAGCACGGTAGGCCGTTGCTTCACCCGATGCCGGAAAGTTATCCTCCGGCTCATGATAGTAGCAGAGCCATATAGGATGGGGTGCTCGGGCGAGGCAGATAGCGGCCGACGCATCGATATCGGCGTCGGCCTCGCCAGCGACGATCTGCGTAGGCGTATATGCCATCAGTTTAAACGATTGGCTTGGTATCATGCCGCGCGATATGGCCTGGTCGAGCTTGCCTGGGTGTACACGCCAGTTGGTAGCATTTGAATAATCATGTATCACCGAAATTTTATTGTCACCAGGCCAGCCAGGGTTGGCTTGAGCAGCTGGCACGTTTAAATTGCCAGGCCCCAAAGCCCAGCCTACATAATACTTACCCGGACCTGGGTCACCAGGATACTTCGGCTGATATGCCGGAGCGCTCGCGCACTGTAGTCTGCGAACCATTCTGCTCATTATTTACTCTCCACCCATGTTGACCCGTCGTAGCCTTTGGCTTTGTGAGTCACCCAGGCGGTACCATTCCAGGTTTTTGCATCACGAGCCACCCAGGCGATGCCGTCCCAGACTTTCGGCCGGCCGCTCCGCGAGGGCGGCAGCGCGCCCAGTGTAAATGTCTGGACGATACCCGACCATACCGCGCTTGAGTCAAGCGTGCCGTTGGCCGTCTGGTCTCCTACCACTGACACATATTTATACTCGGGGCAGATGGCGCGATTACCCGACGCGCCGCTTGAGACAACTTTTGTGAGAGTCGTAAATCCATTGGTAGCAGTAAATATACGCCCAGGATTAACGAGGCCAAACGTACCAAATATTAATTCATTTGCTTCTGATGTCGCCGTCGTCGCATCGGTTGCGAGTACGTTTGACGAGTTGCCGCCATTATCACCATCAGCCCGAACGTCAGGGGCCAGTATGTCATTGAATTCCACCACTGATATAGCCGAACGCGTGGCAACGTCAGAGTAGGTGAAGGTGATCGTATCGGCTGTCGTCAGTGCGTGAGTGACATTGACATAGAGGAGGTGTGTCCCTGCCGTGGTCGCACCGATTATATCGGTGTGCAGAAATGTCCAAGTATTACCCTTCGTATCGGTCGCCGCCACACCGGCGATGGGCACTGTGCTATTAAGCGTGACAACCGCTGCAACGAGAGCATTACCTACCGGTATGGCTGAAGGAATCGATACCTGTACTGATGTCACATTAGTGGCACCACTCGTTGCACTGAATTCTTTGACAAACCCGCTCATATACTATGAACTCGTATCGACCCATACATCGCCGACCGATGGTGAACTCGGGGCGGTGTTGGAGGTGGTTACCTTGTTACCGATATTTGGTGCTATCACTTGGCCGTTCGGCATTACCGCAAATAATTGATTGCGATTCGTGCGATCGTCCATCAGCTCGATGATTGGCACACTCATATTGCGTGCAGGCTGGGTAGTATATTCTCTGGTAAACGCCCGGAATGCTACGGTGTTTGGTTTACCAGGCGCGACGCGTATCTCGCCGTACTCGTTAAAGTAGCCTGTTCGATAGTATGTGCCGCCCATAGTGTCACGATAAAAGAAAGTGAGTCGCTCGGGCCACGTACTCGTAGCGCTGCCGTCGTTGGTGATGCGGAAGTTTTCCATATAAGCATCAGCACCGTTGACATCGATAACAGCGTTGATCCTTCCGCGCTTCCCCTCCAACTCCCCCTGCAACCCATCTATCCCTCCAATCGTCGTTGCGCCCGCAGGTCCCGTCGCCCCCATAGTACCTTGAGCTCCAGTAGCACCTTGTTGTCCACTCGCCCCCGTCGCCCCAACACTCCCATTCGCTCCAGCAGGACCTGAGGGGCCAGCTGTGCCTTGAGGGCCGGTAGCTCCAGGAGTACCTTGGGATCCTTGAGGACCAGTACTACCTTGGGAGCCAGGCATACCGCTAGCACCGGTGGCTCCTTGTGGGCCGGTGGGGCCTTGGGATCCTTGAGGACCAGGGACCGTGGAGTCAGCACCGGGTTGACCTGCAGGGCCGGTGGCTCCGGCGGGGCCAGGGATGGTGGAGGCAGGGCCTTGGGGGCCTTGGGGACCTTGAGGACCAGTGGGGCCTTGTGAGCCTGGGGTACCAGCTGTGCCTGGTGTGCCAGGGGCTCCTTGGGCTCCGGTGGCTCCTTGTGGGCCAGTGGGGCCTTGGGTACCACCACCAGAGTTGAGTTTAGAGCGGACAGTGGGGTCTAGTTTGGCTTCGGTGATGGCATCACTGTGAATAGAGGGAGTGGTGATAGTGTTGGGGGCAATGGCATTGGTGGTGACGCTATTGTCTTTGAGAGAGCCGTCTGGGTTGTGGGCTTGGGAGAGGTAGTCGTTGAGGATGGTGCCCCATTGACCTTGGTCTGAGCCGGGGTGTGGTAGGCGTGGCATGGTGTTGATGGTGTTCCTTTCGTGGTGGAGTTTTAGGAGTGGAACTTGAGTGCGAGTGAGGGGGGAGAGGCGCTAACGCGCCTGCCTACCGGCACACATCTTCCACGGGTGATGCTTGTAGTTGTTGTTGGTGTACTTTTATGGTACCCCCCCCCCCCCCCCCGAGGAGTTTGTCAAATCAATTGAGAAAAATAGATCTCATCACCCCATGATCCTGCTAAACCTTCCAATTATTCAAATACGGATGGTCCATCAGTCCTCGCAGAGCGGTGAGTTCATCTGCGGTGCCGTTACTCCCATGAATAGCGCCCCAGGTGCCGGACGAAAACCACAGAGCGCCACGAAGCTTTGGCAAGGCTTGCACCTCGGTAGCGATGGAGGTTATCCAGGCAGGACGGCGGGCATCGCCAGTCAGGGCGCCGAATTCACCAAGCAATCGAGGCTTGTTGACGGCACCGCTACCGAACAGACCGCCATCGATGGCGTTGTACATCGGGCTGACAATCTGCGTGAAGGAACGCCAATTGCTCCCGGAGTTGTTATACGGGTCCCACATAATGACATCAACCCAGTTGTCGCCAGGGTACATCTGACCGAGCCTGGTAGCATTGCGCGACAGCGTCCAGCCAGCTGGGCAAAAGCCCCAGAGGATATTTGGGATATTGAATGTCTTGCCGTAGTCGACAATGTAGCGAGCATACGCCACATATTCCTGCGGGTCGGGCATCGTAGGGTTACTATACGGCTGGGCATTGTTGTAGGTGATGATACCGGGCGAGAAACCTTCGAGCACATAGGGGTTGTCGTCCATCTCAACGCCCATGTCAAAGAGAAAGGTCGTGCCGTAGGTTTCAGCAGCCGTCTTGAGGCTGGAGAATATTTTGTCCAGCAGCGGGTCCATAGAGCCATTCAGGTATTGTGAGTATTTGAACCCAATATAGCGCTGACTATCGGCTGGATTGATATAGTCCCAGCCAATCGGCGGCATACTGGGATGCTGCGTATACGCATTGTAGTTGAACACGCGAGTACTAAAAGCGTAGCGAAACAACCCGCCGCGATTGACCAGTTGTACTTCGCTACTTTCTGGCCAGTTGGACCACATATTGCTATCGCGATAGCGAATCATACCATCGAACTGGCGGCCGAGGTCCGATTCAAGTGTAAGGAGATTAGGGATGGAGGAAACGTACATACCAAGAAGAAAGCCCTGCCCTGCACCAGGGAGACCGGAAACACTTCTAACTGGTTGCGCACGGCGCATCCGTGATGCAAATCGACTCATGTATCTCCTTCTACTCTACGCTTTTCTCAGTTCGTTTCCAACCCACTTCGTAAGCCTGTATGGCCACCTTTCAGGTCTATCTCATAGCCTATGGCGAACCTGCGGCTATGTAGTGCACGATGGCTTTTCCGGCTGCCCAATCATCGGCGTCATTGCCCATCCAGGCCGGTCGCAATCCAGCCGACGGCTCGGTTGGACCCGACGCGAGCACCCGAGTTACCTCGGGCCACGGGCGCGTTGCTGGTGGTGTCGTCCATTGGCTGGTTACCCAGTCATAGTGCCACACCCATATCTCTGAACCAGTCTCGATGAGGTCGAGCGCGCTGCCATTCCATACCCCCAAAAGAGCACTACTCTGTGCAACAGCAGCATTCCACAAAGCGATTGAGCTATCCTGACCACTACCTCCACCGCTCAATACATCGGTAGCATGACGACCAATCCAGGTCCCTACCGTATCGACAGCCTTGACACGAGAAATACTAATTTCGGGAAGAGATGGTATTGTACCGACACCTTTCCCAAACTTTAGCATCGTCGTCGTACCACCGACATCATTGTTAAGAAGCCCCGAATCCCAACTCGGCACATCAGAACCAAGCGGGAACACCGCCGCCCGAATAGTACTGTTCGTCGTATCGACCTGCATCTCCCAGCGTACAACGGTCGAAAAACTCAGAAAGCCTGTCGCCGACTGAGCAACCTGCACATTATTATTAGCTATCAAACGAACTTGGCCGGGTGCCCCCGTCCCTGCTATGTTCATACGCGAATTTTGCGTGCCACCCGCTACCTGCGAGCAAAGCAAGGTTGCCGAAGTGGAAGCCCACGCCGAAGGCATCGTCAGGTACGCGCGCATTGTAAACCGAGATAGACTGAGACTTCCCCAACCGAAATTGTCACTGGCACTACTTTGAGGAATAACAGCCCGGTCAAACCCAGTGTCGGATACAACATTCACCGTACCAGTAACGGCGGCACCCGCCGCAGCCAAGGTGCCAGAGCTCCATTCTAAAACAGTCGCCATTACGAAGCCCTCTTTCGGACTATCAGCGTCCCTGCCGGCAGTGTTGCGGGAATATCCGAGGCACTCTGATTGGCATTCAGGACGAATACCGCTCCAACCTGCTGGCCGCCCTGTACCATGCGGCCGTCAGTCCAGTTGACACCCCACAATATCGGCGTAGGAGCACCTGTGCGTCGGTCATTCACTTCAAATGCACGTCCCGAGGTAATCCCGTCACCGTTACTGCGAACTGCCCGCACCAACGCATCACCCCAGTTGTAGGGCGAGGTCCCACGAATTGCGCCCCACTCATTGTGCCAGTACTTGATGATACCGTTGATGGCGATTTGAGCAATATCGGGATTATCAGTCGCCAGAGTATAGGTAATGTTACGACTAAATTGCGAGCCCGATGGAATAGTCGACATCGTAACACTGGTCGTCACTTTCCCATCCAAAGCTGCCTGTAAACCTGAAATCCCTCCTATCGTCGTGGCCCCTGCAGGCCCGCTCGCGCCCATGGGACCCGTGGCTCCTTGCTGGCCATTAGTACCTGCCGGGCCCTGGGGTCCAGTCGCACCAGTTGTTCCGGCACTTCCTTGACTACCTTGTGGCCCTGTCGGTCCTTGAGGACCTCGGACAGTCCCTACATCAGTAAAGCCAGTCCCACTCCAGACATGAAGATGACCATTGTCGTTAGTGATGTAGCCCTTACCAGCATCAGCCCCGCTAAGACCAGTAGGTAGCGCCGCAGCGTTGGCAACACTCCCCGTGATAGTAACAGAGGTGCCATCATCACCTTTAGGACCAGTCGCACCCTGTGGACCAGGAACGGTTGAATCAGCACCGTCACTCCCGGCCGGACCTTGCGGTCCCGTAGCTCCCCGTGGGCCAGTTGCCCCCGTTTGGCCGTCAGTACCATTAGTACCGGCCGGGCCCTGGGGTCCAGTCGCACCTCCCGGTCCAAGTGGACCTGTCGGACCTGCCACGCCTGGAGTGCCGGCAGGTCCACTTGGACCGGTTGCGCCTGGAGAGCCTGCAATGCCTTGTGCGCCTTGGGGGCCGGTAGCACCTTGACTACCAACAGGGCCTTGCGGCCCTACTGCGCCTGTCGCACCTTGGGCGCCTCCACCTAAGTTGAGTTTAGAACGAACATCCGGGTCTAGTTTCAGTTCGGTGATAGAGTCGTTTTGAATAGCATCAGACTTGAGAGTACCGTCTGCATTGTGGGCTTGGGAAAGGTAGTCGTTGAGGATTTGGCCCCATTGGCCTTGGTCTCCTCCGGGGTGTGGTAGTCGTGGCATGGTTTTATTGGTTACTCCATGGTTAGATTGTGTACTATAACCCTTGTGGTTAGTTACTAACTATGGTACCCCCCCCCCCCGAGGATTACTGTCAAGGCCTGAAATATAAAAGAGTGGAGATAGACCCCTTAATCGTCACAGGCCGCTCGTATGAGCCCCGCAAACAGGGGGTGCGCCCGAAATGGCCGGCTGCGAAACTCAGGATGCGCCTGCGTCGCCACAAAGTACGGATGATCGCGTGCCTCGACGTACTCTACCAACTTGCCGTCAGGACTGGTACCACTAATCGCCAGACCACCCTTCTCTATTTGCTTACGAAACGCCTGATTCACTTCGTAGCGATGACGGTGGCGTTCGATGACGTCAGTGCCGCCGTATACCTTGGCCGCCTTTGATCCTTTGACGAGAACTGCCGGATAATCTCCTAGTCGCAGCGTCCCTCCTGTTGATTCTTTCCCTTGTTGGCCTTCCATAATATAGACGACGTTTTCGGTCGTTTCACCATCAAACTCGGTACTGTTGGCGTGTTTCAGGCCACCCCGCCGCGCCGCCGCAATCACCGCTGTTTGCAAGCCAAGACAAATACCAAGATATGGCTTCCCTGATGCTAATGCATAGGTCGCAGCAGCAATCTTTCCCTCAACACCACGGGTACCAAACCCACCTGGTACCAATAACGCATCAACTCCGGCGAAATCGGCCTCTTCCGCCTCTTCGGCGTTAATCCAGCGAATATCCAGCCCTACCTCTTGGTGCCAGGCGGCTGCCTTCAGTGCTTCCAGTACAGATAGATAGGTGTCCTCGTTATCCATGTATTTTGCTACTAGCCCGACCGTTACCTTGCGGGCTGGCGATGCATTTTGCTTGGCAATAATATCATCCCACTTTGAGAGGTCAGGCGCCGTTTCAACACCGGTAAATCGAGATAATAGATCATTCAGTCCATTGCTGGCCACAATCGCTGGAATCCGAAAGACTGTGTCAACATTTGGCATTAACTGGACTTGTTTTTCCGGGACGCCGCCAAACAGCGATATCTTTTTGGCGACACTACTTGGGGCGGGTGCGTCTGTACGTACAATCACGGCATCTGGCACGATACCAAACCCGCGTAGATCGCTCAGGGCGTTCTGGGCTGGTTTGGTCTTGAATTCTTTGCTGGTACCGATAAATGGCACGTAAACCACGTGAATGTACAGACAATTCTCACGACCCATCTTCATCGAGAACTCGCGAAACGCCTCGACATAACTGAGGCCTTCGTAATCTCCCACTGTCCCACCCAATTCGACGATATGAACCTCGCTGCCTTCGCTCGCTTTCATAATTTCTTCTTGGATCGCATTGGTAAGGTGTGGCACTAATTGAATCGTCTGCCCACCAAATTTTCCAGCGCGTTCGTCTTCGATCAGTTGGCGCAGCAATCGACCAGACAAGGTCGAGCTTTTACGCGTGACTTCGATATCCAAAAACCGTTCGTAATGGCCAAGATCAAGGTCAGTCTCGGCACCATCCTTGGTGACAAAACATTCGCCATGCTCTCTTGGATTAAGCAAACCCGCATCTACATTGAGATACGGGTCGCATTTTTGAATTGAAACAGCAAGACCTTTAGCCTGCAAGACGGCACCCACGCTGGCCGCGGTAATGCCCTTTCCTACCCCCGAGAGTACACCCCCAGTTACAAATATGTATTTTTTGGCTCCCATGTGTGATTTCTCTTCCATGGGGTTTCATTATAGCATTATCTCGATTTTATACGCTATATGTAGGATGTTGTAGTAGTTACACTACGCTATATATGTGGATAAGTTCCTGGCGAGTACTGACGAATTGGCTGATCATCCATACTCCATGCCGCCTGGACCGGGGCGAGAATCTCCCAGCTCCGCAACACCTCTTCGCTGCTGGTGAAGAGGTTTTTTTCGCCGCGAATTGCATCCACGAGCACCTGCTCGTAGGCATCAGGTAGTTTTGTGTCTTCCGGAAAGGTAAGCGCCAGATGACGTGTTTCGAACGTGCGATCATAACCTGGTCGCTTGGTAAAGAATTCCATGTCGATACCTTCGTCAGGCTGAATCCGAAAGACTATCGTATTACTCTGAGCCTCATGCAACTTTTTCAGATGAATACGAATTTCAGTTGTTTTTTTATCGAGTGCCTTACCTGCCACGAGTCGAATAGGTACATCCAGCCAGCGTGGTTGATCAGACGCCAGCTCCAAACCGACAAATGTCTCCGTCAGGCTACCCGGGTTTTCAGCCTCTTCCTGATACCCTATGTACTGCGCACGATATGCTTTCTCGGGATCGGCTGGACGTAGCTGCTCAAGCGCCCGTAACCGCAGTTCTGGCAATTGCTGCCAGTCAAAGTCATGCGGAATATCCATAAGGGTCAAGGCAAGTAGCTGCATTAAATGACCTTGCACGACATCACGCAAGGCGCCAGTTTGTTCATAGAACTGCCCCCTACCCTCGATACCAATCGTTTCACTGGCGACCACCTCAATTGACTGAATAAAATTATTATTCCAGATATTTGCTAGCAGCGCATTACTCCCACGAAATACCACGATATTCTGGGCCATTTCCTTGGCAAGGTAATGATCGATACGGTACAGCTGGTCTTCTGTATAATATCTGGCTGTTCGCTGGATAACATCCTGCGCACTAATAAGATCAATACCAAACGGTTTTTCAAACAATATCTTGACGCTAGGTGTGTTGATACCTGCCTCACCCATAAAATCAACAATCTGCGTTGCTGCCATCGGTGGCACCGAAAGGTACACCACCAATTGTTCGTCATTTTGCAGTGCCACCTCTTCTTTCAACCGTGCATAGTCACCACCCTCTGCAAGGTTCATTGTGACAATCGAAATCCGATCCGCCAGTTGCGTGTCACCCAAAGACTGTTCCAGTAATCCATTCACCTCTACTTCACGGCGCGACACACCAATAATAGACAGGTTATCAAAATCCCCCGTCGCGATAATCTCTTGTAAGGCAGGCAGTAATTTACGCGTGCTCAGATCACCAGTAATGCCAAAGATAAGGAGTTTCGTCTTCATGCTATTCCTATTTTACAGCAATACCAAACTTAAGGCGACGACAGCAAACCCCGCCATCAACCCATAGACCACCTGATGCTTATCTGTTTGGTAGCGGCGTGCTGCCGGCAGTAGTTCGTCGATCGCTACAAACACCATCATTCCTGCAACAAAGCCAAACAGGACGCCCATAAATTCGGAGGGGATAAACAGCTGCAATAATGCCACCGCCACCAACGCTCCCAACGGCTCGGCCAAACCCGATGCAGTCGCCCACCAAAAGGCTTTCTTACGGCTCTTGGTCGCCGCATATACTGGCGCCGCCACTGCAATACCCTCAGGGATATTATGAATTGCAATCGCCACCGCCAATGTTATCCCGACCGTCAGGTCTTGGTATGATGCTAGGAAAGTCGACATGCCTTCCGGAAAATTATGCAGCGCCAATACGAGTGCCACTAATAATCCACTCCGAAGCAGTTTTTTGTTCACTTTCGTGTCTTTTGACGTGAGGCGGTCTTCGCTACCCTCCAGCTCGCTAGGGTTCAAAGACTTTGGGAGTACGCGGTCAATCAGTAACACGACCGTGATACCTACGAAGAATGCCCCATATACCAGCCACTCCATCACCGAACCGTTATCTCCTGCCGTTGATAGTCCTAACGGCAGTATTTCAACAAATGAAACGAATAACATGGCGCCAGCCGCAAACGCCAACGAAGCCGCAAGCATCGGCCGATCAAGTACTTTTTTATGCGTCGCGAGGAGTCCACCCACACTTGTCGCCAACCCCGCTAACAATGTAATAAGAAGTGCGGTAATCATGATTTTATTCTAACACGCCAGCGATAAGGCACGGTGGCTATTCGTCAAACAAGGCCTTCAACTGCTCGGTTGTTGTTATCTTCTCAAATATCGACACACGTCTCCTATCAAAATTGTCCTGTCGCAACACTTCGTATGACATTCGTCCTAAGTCTATCTTCTCACCAGCATCTGTCTGCGCCATACCGGTCGATGCAATACCACGGGCCACAAACACGTGAATAAACCATTCAAGTTTTATCTCCGGCTGCACTACCTCGGCAAACACCCATTGCTTCATGCGTATACCGGTCTCTTCAAACAATTCACGCTGAACCGCCGCCAACGTTGATTCGTCATCGGCATTTACCTTGCCTCCCGGGACTCGCACCTCACGAGGTGGCAATCCGGACTGTTGTTCACGCATGACGATCACCTGGTCGTCATCATCAAGCGCAATTACCAGCACCGTGTCGGGCCGGCGAAGCATTTCGTACGTGGTTGTTGAACCATCGAACAAGCGCTGTTCCCACTGATAGACATCAAATATCTTACCTGTAAAAACTTTTAAAGCGATATCGGGAATAAGAATGGCATTTTCCGGCAAATCACGCTTTGTCATAGGTGTAGTATATCACCTGATCGCGCACCCTTATTCCACGTTGCGAAAAATATGATCGATCGCCGTAGATAAACTACCCTCTCCTACTTGCTCAATCAGCTCGTCCGTTACTCCTTCGGGCACTTTATACCAAATAGGAGCCTCGCGTACTCCACCCTGATGTTCAGCGGTAAGATACCCATTAGCCATTAATTCTCGTAACATCTGTCCCAAGGCTTTGTAGTTAATCTCGTCTGCACCACCCAATAGCTCGACAAGGTCCCGCCGTCGGATCGGTCGCCCTCTATACTCATCACTTATAAAAGCACTCAGGGTTATCAAAGCCATGCGCACTCGCTCATCCGTTGGCAACTCCGATGATGTAGGCTCTTCCTCCTGCTGCACAATAGGTTCATCGGCTATCATATCGAGAGCACGAGATGTGGCGATCCCGATCATCTCAACACCACCATTTTCAGCCCTAACTAGTGACGGCAAAGCCTCGCCAGCTGCCCGTGCCAAGGCTTTACGTGTGTGCCAAATCTCGATGATGGTCTCTTCGAAATAGGCATCTCGCTCTCGGATATCTTTAGGCAGTACCGCCCCGTTCATTTTTAAATGATCCGCCAATTCATCATAGGTAAACACGGCATCGCGCCATACAATCGTCACAACACGCCGCACCATGGCAGCTATCTCGGTCGGATCGTCGATCGGCTCACTGTCGCCATCTTCTCCTGTTCGTACTGGTCGTTCAATTACCTCACCCCATGTAATAGTCTGCATATCGGTCGGTTTCCTGGTTACTTTTTGCCATTATATACCAGTTATCTCATCTATCTCGCATTTTCTATCAACACTAGGGCCTATGATCGCGCTATATGGTGCAACCTCCAACCCGTAAAACCAGCCGCTATCACGATACTCGGAACAATACTGAGTGCCAATTTCACATCTTGACTGCAATCGCGTTCATTACTAAACCCGCAAACAAATACCATAATAAAATTGCCAACAATATACCACAGACCAAACGCCAACAATACGCCAACCAGTAACGTAAAACAAATTTCTTTTGTCTTCTTGCTCATTCTTTGCTCCTTGTTTTAGTTATGGTGAGATCCTTTGACACTCACCCTAACTACCATAAATCCTAGTTATATATCCACCTCTCATAACCCGCTTCTTTTGCCTCGTCTATCGAGCAAAAGTAGACATCATACATACCCGAAGGTGGACGGTATGCATCGCTGGATGGCGTGATATATTGCCGCCTAGGTCCTTTTGACGTAAATCCAGCAACCGGGTCTGTACCACACCGCTGTTCAGCCGCCCGAAATGCCGGACCGCCAATGCGATAGTCGTACCAGGTCCACATCGCAGCACCTATCACAATTACACCTACCACTACGGCCAGCAGTGTTAGTATCTTTTTGTTTTTTGTCGTTAATTTATGAATCATGATTATCTGTTCCTCCTTAAAGCATACACTATTAAACCTCCAGCGACAGCAACCACTATAACCAGGACCAGCCACTTTACATCAATATCAATCTCCGGCGGACCCAGACCTTCCTCATCTGTGACATGATTATCAATTCTTGGGGTGTCACGATCTAAAGTTAACCCTTCCTCTTCTTTTTTGACAGCCATATCATCAGGCTTATTATCTGTCGTAACCCCATTATATTTCCTCACGATCCGCTCGTTACTAATTTGCTTGTTCAGGTTACTGCTCATCCAAGATAAATCCCGTTGCTGGATGAGAGAACGGCCATCTCCAGGATTACTCACACGGGTACTAATCTCGGGATCACAGGCATCATCAACACTATCTCCATCCATATCGCGTCCTGATACCGTCATGAATAATCCACATGATTGATCATCATCTGGAATACCATTTTCGTCGCGATCATTCGGGTTCGTGCCCAGGACTGTAATATATTGAAAAATTTCAATTGGCTCGTCTGCTGGGCTCTTTCCAGATAAAGTAAGCGTGTGATAGCCCGCCGGAATAGTATCTGGAATTGTGACCGTCGCTTCGTAAGCGCCATCTGCAGTGGCCACGCCCTGGCCAATAATAACAGGGTCAGAAAAGGTGGTAGTATAAACGGTCTCCATGCCCTTAAACGTATGGTATTCTTGCCTGACGGTAAATTCAGTTCCTTTAATTATCTCAGGTTCTGAAACAATGAGTGCACCGATTGACCTGTTCCAATTGTCATCTATAGCCTCCTGAAAGTATTTAGGGGGCAACGGACGCTGCACTGAATCATCAGAACGCCAGTGATGAGGATAGTTTAGCAACGTATAACCACTCAGTTCGCTCACGATCTTTCTGGTAATTGCTTCGTGGCCACGAGCATTGGGATGAAAGCTCTGAGCATGATTACGGTCGGACAAGATTCCGTTCACTCTATGCAACCCGGTAACAAGTGCTTCACCGGCCGTCGCCGTTGGCTCACACATACGCCCGCCTTCTAGACTGTTTTCAATATCAATATAGACAACTCCGGCTGCCTGCGCAGCAGCTTTAATAACCTTGTTGAGATACCGAATAGACTCAACAATCATAATCCGCTCTTCTTTGTTAAGCAGACCGGCATTCAAGAAACAGGGGCCACTATCACTAATGAACTCGGGGTATCCGACCACAAATATCTTAGTTGACGGCGAAACAGTTTTTATTGCCCGGTAAAGCTGTGTCAGTCGGGCAAACTGATGATAGATATTCATACCAATCCGGGCCAATCCCTGCCCATATGCGCGCGAGCATGTATCCGGACTATCGGCATTAGCACAGGCTACCAAGATATTTTCGAAGTCGATGTCATTGCCGCCCGCTGTAAGCGTCAAGGCCTCTGGCTTATACTTAGCTACAAACTCTATCTGCTGAATATATCCCGGACTGAAGTCCCCAAGGGAAGTCTTCTGTTTTTGGTTACGTAACTGCACAGAAACCCCTGCAAGCCTATCACCCTGCCCTCTGTAGTCTAGGCTCGTCGGCCCAAGATCATTAACTACTGCACCCGAACAAGCCACAGATTTCATCCGATCGCCGTCGATCTCATATCGCCGACCTAAGAGAAACGGATACGATCGGCTGCTGATATGGCAGTAGTTTGCCGGCAGGCCATTCTTCGCCGGACTATCGGTATCCGACAGATAGTGCGATGTGGCGAATAGACCTGCCGGAAAGTCTCCTTCCCCACTCGAATACGAGTCCCCTAGTGCTAGATAATCTAATCGCTTTTTGGTTGCGTCGGGGATGATGGTCGTTTCCACAACGCCACCGCCATCTCTATACGACTTCATAAACAGCTCGCTATTATCATGACTGAAGGACAACTCAAATGGCGCCGTATCAGTGAGATGACTATTTGCCTTTAATTTATCGGAGAAATCGATACTGTAGCATTCCGGAATAGAATCAGGCCCCTCAAACGTCGGCGTCCCACAACTCTCCTCAATCGCATATATTTTTCCTAGGCCATACGATGAACTAACAATTGCCAAAAACTTTCCATCAGATGATACAGCCTGTCGAACAGTTTGATTATCCGTATAATCATTGACCCTATCTGACGTAATATAATCTACCCTTCGATTGGGCAGGTGGATAATAGCACCTCCCTTACCGAGCACCTCTGCCGCAACATAACGACTGTCACCCACGGTATCTATCCTCCGCACATATACTGCGCCTCCCGACCTATCCCGAATAATTGAATCTGCCGAAGGATTAATGAGGTAATATTTAATTGTCTCATGCGCATTAATTGACATGATTTTTGGCTGTAATTTTTCCGGCGAAATAACAAATAAGCCGCCTGCAGACATACTATTGCCCAATAGTCTTCCATCATTTAGCAATAACAGATTAGAAGGAAGCTGTTGTTGATCATAAAGTAAGTGAAAATTACTATCAGTGTCTAGCTTAATGGCATATTCGGTACGACTAGAATTTTGCGGCGCAGAGAGAACGGCCAGTTGAGCACCAGAGCTCCCTGTAACGCATGCAGTAACGGTAGAACGCTGAATCGGCCTCTCAACGACAATCTCTCGCAATACGCACCCCGGCATATACCACGCCCCACCACGAGCATCTACATTCAGACGTGCATCAACTTTCACATCGTAGACATCACCCCATCCAGAAGGCGTTGAGACCCCTGATAATTGACGGTAGACGAGCAAGCTAATAACAAATATGCAGACCGCACCTAAAAGGATAAAGCACCACCCGGACCTTGTTCTCCCGTGAGCCACCCTTAGCATATGCTTTATATTAGCATACACCTAGAAATAATAGAAAATCCCTGCATACCACAGGGATTTTCTTGAAAGATTTACCGAATTTACTGACAACCAAGACACATTGTTGCATCAGCTGGATCGATCGGTGCAAATGTCGTACCGTTTGCTGATGCCTTTGCCTGTGCAGCTGCGTTGGCGTCTGCCATTGCCTGGTCGATAGCAGCAAGTTTTTCCTCCAAAGTCATGTCGTCTGAAATGATTTGTGATGCGTTCATTTTGTGTTGTCCCCTATTACCCTAATAACTTTTTGTGGTGGTTACTGTATTTGATTATACGCCACATATAGCGTAACACAAGCGTTTTGCAAGCATTTTTAGCTGTAAAAATACCAACAATTTCCTGTGGATTTCTGCTCGTTATACGTCCCCAGAGGTAGTCGATATGCAGCAGCTACATCAAACACTGGTGGCAGTGACCCAAGACGTTTCGTGGCCACATCGCGTGCCCGCGCATCGTCATCACCAGTTAATTTTTCGGCGCGGCCATTCACGTAAACACCCTTTGGACCTTTGCTTTCATCAGGCGAAAATACCGCCAGGCTGACCCGCGATTCACGGACAAGATTCTGTGAATGCATGGTTGTCTCTTTTGAAAACCAGTAAATATATTCGCCATCGGTTACCACATGGAGCGGCGACGCCCACGGCGAGCCATCCTCATTAATTGTCGCAACCGTTCCAAGAACATTCTCATCAAATACTAATTGCGCTTGATCTGTCATATCTCATCCCTCCTTGCGCCAAATTCTGACGGCACAGGGTCATCAAAGCGAGCTTCCTTGACATCAATAATCCCGCGTACCATCATATTCGGATAGTCACGATGATATACGACATCCACCGAGCCAAAGACAGCATCGTTCCAGTCAAATCCCAAACGCGTCGCAGCCTCACGCACCAGCTCCTCACTAGATGCCTCGATTTCAATCATAGGCTGCAACCAAGGCCATTCATCTATGACCACCTCAGCATCACCTAAACGCCACGTCTCGCGACGCGTTTCTTGGTAGGTAATATAGTGCCAGCCGGCCTCACTAAATATTTTTACCGTCGTGTCAAAGTCGCCTACCGTCGTTTCTAGCTCATGCACACTATTTATTGTCGTCGCCTCGTCAGGCAAGGTACGACGCTTAAAACATAACGTTACCTTATCGCCCTCGTCGCGAATACGGATAAATGAACGTTCGGCAGCATGGTGTTCCTCTTCTATCAAGGCGCGGCGCATGTTGCGCATTGGCTGCACAAGCATAGCTCCTGCCCCTTGGAGGCGTGTGCGGATATCGTCAATATCCACATCAACGAACTTTACCTCAATCTCCGCTTGCATATTCTATTTACCGCTATTTACTTCATAACTTGTGTTGGTGCTTTCAAAGAAGTTCACCAGTTCCAACGTGTCATTGGCCGTTGCCATCCATTTGGCAGGATTTGGTACGTTGTATTCTGGCTCGAATCCAAGCTCTACCAGACGGCGATCGGTCATGTGCATGACATATTGGTTCACGTAATCGGCATTGAGACCCAGGATACCGTTTGGCAACATATCTTCGTTGTAGGCCTTTTCCAGCTCGACTGCCTCAAGGATGAGTGCGCGGATTTCGTCGGCGAATTCCTGCGTCTGTAGTTCCGGATTCTCATCAAGAATCGTCAGCAACAAGTTGATACCAAAGGTCAGGTGAAGATTCTCATCACGAGTAATCCAGTCCAGCAAACTGCCGACATTACGCAAAAGATTTCGCTGACGGAAACTCATGCCAACCATAAAGCCGCTATAGAACCAGATGCCTTCGAGAACGATATTGTAGGCCACGAGACTACGGACAAAGTCCTTCTTGCCTTCGAGGCTGTAAATATCCAGGTTCGGATCCAACATGACATCAAGGTGCTTGTTCTGAAACGCTGCTTTGTCAGCCAGTGATTTCTTGCCAAACCCTGCCTCGTAGATCTCTTCACGGTTGAACGGAAAGGTCTCAATGATGTATTCAAAGGTCATAAAGTGGTTGGCCTCTTCCCACATCTGCTTGCTCAGATAAATCTGCGCTTCGGCCGCATTGACATACGGATAGATACCAAACGCCAATGACTTATTAATCAACAGTTCATTTGGATTCAGGTAACTAATGACGGTCTTGAGGGCATGTTTTTCCTCGTCGGTCAGTTTGTCAAAATCGTGAAGATCCTGCCCCAACTGCACCTCATTAGGAAACCATGTGTTGGCGACCGCCTGATTGTACAGATCGTAGGCCCATTGATAGCGAATTGGATGGAGACTCAAGCCATCGCGTAGGCCTGATCCCAGAATTCCATGTGGTTGTTGTGCGTCTGCCATTTCTCTCTCCTCCTTATTTTTTGCTTATGAACTGCGCTTTGCAAACCCGAATCCGCGGGCGGCGCCATTTTGCTGTCGAATCTTCTTCTCGGCAATCTTTTCAACCGATACGGTCGTCTGCTCTGACTGGTGACGTGGTTTGACGTGTAGATAATAGGTTGTTTTGAGACCACGCTTCCATGCTTCCATGTAAATCTTTTCATACTCATCGATATCACGTGTCTCAAGGTACATATTGCGACTAATCGCCTGGTCAACCCATTTCTGTGCACGAGCTGCTACTTCGATAAAGGCGTAGGGCGACAGTTGGAAACTCGTCTTATATACTGCCTTGATCTCATCAGGAATACCTTCGATATTCTGAATATCACCTTGGTTGGCAAACACTTCATCCTTTAAGGTGTCCCATAGCCCGAGGCGTCGAAGGTCCCTTACTAGGTTGAGGTTGACATCAAGGAACTTACCATTCAACGTGCTGCGGCTAAAGATCTGCGCAAACTGTGGATCAATACCTGGGGTCGTCCCACTCACGTGGGCATTATTAGCGGTTGGGGCAATAGCCATCAGTGTCGCGTTACGCATACCCTTCTTTACCTTGGCGCGTAGTTTTTCCCAGTCTAATTTCTTTTGGCGGCTAATGGTCACCTTCACCTTGCGATCAGCAGCCAAAACGTCCAATGTATCGATCGGCAGCATTCCCTTACTCCAGCCACTTCCCTTAAACATTGGGTAGGCACCGCGTTCTTTGGCGAGATCAGCACTAGCGTCAATAGCATGATAACTAATGAACTCCAATAGTTCGTCGATCAGGTTATACGCCTCTTCAGACTCATAGCTATAGCCTAGTTTTTCTAGCACATCCTCAAATCCCATCACGCCCAGTCCAACCGCACGGTTCTGTTGGTTCGAGTTCATCGCTTGTTCAATTGGGGTATTGGTCAGATCAACCAAGTTATCTAGCTGGCGGATCGAGACACGCGTGGCACGCTCTAGTCGGTCCCAATCCCATGTCTTATCCTCACGCAAGTGAACACTCAGGTTGATGCTCGATAGGTTACAAACCGCCGTATTGTCTTTGTCTTGTGGCAATGTAATCTCTGTACAGAGGTTTGAGTGGTGAATCGTGCCAGTGTTGTTGTTGAGCGCACGCACATTCTGCGTATCCTTCCAGGTCAGCCATGGGTGGCTGGTGGCCTGTAATTGGATCAGGATTGATCGGTACTGCTGGCGAGCCGACACCTTTTCAAAGGCACGCAGTTTACCTGCCTCTGCCAATTTGACGTATTCTTTGTAGCGCTTGCTGAATTCACTGCCGTATAGTTCGATCAGATCAGACGTTTCTGCTGGATCAAACAGGTACCAATCATCGTCTTTTTCGACACGCTTCATGAACTCGTCGCTCAGGACGACAGAGGTATTAGCAATACGAGCCCTAAGGTATGGATCACCACTGTTTTGTTTGAGGTCCAAAAACTGTGGGAAATTAAGATGCCAGTTCTCCATAAAGATTGCGGCCGCACCCTGTTTCTTACCCTTGCGACTGACGGCAAACAGCGCCGTGTCAATCATCTTGATAAACGGAATAGGGCCGGTACTTTCGGTATTGGTTGTCTTGACCGGTGACCCAGCCGCGCGGAGTTTCGTAATACCGATACCAATGCCACCGGTACCCTTGGCAATCCACATTGTGTCGCGGACACCACGAGCAATCGCGTCCATATCGTCCTCGATATCAAACAAGAAACAGTTCGACAGTTGCGGGAAAGATCCACCAGCATTAATACGGGTTGATCCGGCAGGGTTGGCGTCGAGCTTGCTGATAAATTCATAGAATTCAATCGCCGTTTTGGTTGGATCTTTCTCAAGTAAACTCAGACCCATGGCAATACGCATTGCCGTATACTGTGGCACCTCTAGGGGTTCTTTTTTGTTATTCTTGCGCAAACTGTAACGGTTGCGGCGTGTAATAACACCGAGGTAACGCATCAGACTGTCGCGCTCTGGCTCTAAGGCTGCCGCCAGTTTCTTGTGGTCAAATACCTTGGTATCGGCCATGCGCTTGTCGAGGAGTCCCAGGTCAACAGCATTCTTTAGGTACGGCAAGAAGTGTTTTTCGTGCAGTTTCTTGAGGTCTTCGGCCGTCTCGTAATCACCAAGGATATTCTTGTAATCATTCTTTAATTGTAGACGCGCCGCAATCGTATCGTAATCAGGATCGTCTTTGACATTCTGCAGGGCCGTGTAAATCACCGCCTCGTCCAACTGTTCTGACGTAATACCGTCAAACAGCGTTAACTGCAACTGACTTGCCACCTCCACTACTTTACTGATCTGATCAGGCAGACCTTCGCTCGCTTTCACCAACGCCAAGTTAATTTTATTGGCGTCGAATGGTTCGCGGGTGCCATCGCGTTTTACCACTGTAATAGAACTCATACCCTATTCCCTTATTTGTTAGTTAATTTCCCTCACACATAAGCCCCTAAACAAAGAGGTGCAAGAAGAACACCCTCCGGTCTCTCATCCGGTGGCGCCATATCCCTCCTTGCGCATATGTCTGTTTTATTGAACTACTACACATGTAGTGTCTATGTAAAACTATAGCCCCTACATATATGGTTTTCAAGCATTTTGGTAAAGTTTTTTTCACCACAGGCAAATTAACCCCTTATAGTGTCGTGTTTATTATTTACAACGCTATATATAGCGCTCATGTTTTCATTATAGGGATACATCTTTGACATTTTTATATTAATATTCTATAATTAAAGAGTGAGGTAACTCACATTCATCCGTTCATTTCACGAGAAGGGGCCGCCATGGCCAATACTTCGTCAACAAACGTCCCACACAGGTGGGCCCAGCACTGGTTCACCTGGGTGCCAGCGGGGGTGTTCGCCATCATCGGTGGCATCGTCAGCCTGGTCTACGCCTTCAAGGTGTTAGCTGGCATCCTGGGGCTGATCGCATACAGAAACGGCGAGACTACCCTTCCCGTGGTGTACCTCTCACCCGTTTGGGTTCTGATCGATGGCGTCATTCTGCTGATCGTCGGCTCCCTCACCTGGGGCTACGCCAACCGGTTCCTGGCTGGCTATCGACGCATCTGGGAACTGGACAGCCACAAGCTCAACGCTCGCTACGACGGCATCGCCGTCAGCAACGAGGAGCTGCATTTCTACCGGATCTCAGAGGTCGCGATTTACCAGGGCCTGTGGGGACGGGTGTTCGGGTACGGATCACTGACGCTCACACTTCACGGGCGAGATGGCAAGTGGCGCATTCCGAACGCCCCAAACCCGAATGCCCTGCGTGATTACTTCTCGTCCATTGCGGACGAGAACCGGAAGCACCTTCCACCCCGGTCCTGACCGGGCACCCACCCCTTCGGGGGCGCTATCCTTGTCCCTACGAGTTGAGAGCGCCCCTTACGGAGGGGTGTTCTCTATTTCTGTATATATTGACTTTTCATAGTTTTCTGTCATAATGTTCTTAGCCTGACGTGGAACGCCCGCGTTTGGAGTCCGAGAGGAAAAATCGTCATGGTCGCACCACCGCCCTGCCCCTTCTGTCCAGAGAACGGCCAGGTCGACATCCTGGCTACCGCCACGATCGGCGACAGCTGGTACTACCTAGTGAAGGTGGTGTCGGCCGAACCGAACCGGCACTACTTCATCATCCCCGGCCGTCACATCGAGCACTTCACCGAGCTCGATGACAACGCCATGAAGGCCATCAAGGAGCTCGTCTATCACATCCCATGGTACGAGCACTGGGCACCGTTGAATCTGGCGCTCAACCAGTACGAGATGGCCGGTCAGCGCATTCGACATCTCCATTGGTGGATCGTCTACCGTGGTGATGGCTCCGGCGGCAGCCTCGGCACCGCCGGGCTGATGACGGAATACGACCACTCCCGTCCATGAACAACTCCCGTCAGGCGACCCCGCTGGCTCCGTGCCAGCGGGATTTCGCTATGGTGAATAGGTTGTATTTGAAAATTTATCATTGCATACAAATTTTGTATAAAATCATGAAGTTTCAAAAAGTGATGTAAGGAAAGCGTCACGCCCTTTCCTTGTGGAGTATGTTTTCAATGAAAACCCTCAGCGACTCAATAGCTCGTAGAGTTCCGTCCTTTTGTTTAGCCAGCCCCGAAGGCCGTCTCGAAAGTGGCGCTGCAAGCCCTACGGTCGGTACTCATTAGCCATGCTGTCAATCGCTCTCTTGATACGCATCAGTTTCACTATACCATCCCGCCATTCACCGAGTTCCTGGCTCCACACCCCTGTCTGCCGCAGCACTTCGGCATCTTGCCGTAACTTATCGGGCACACTCGTGTCACTTGCACCGCCAGTCAAGATGGAACGCGTCAACTGATCGACAGTGCCGTCTGAATTTTGTACAGGGACACGCAGTACGAGCCTACCCTCATCACTAATCGTCACGCTGTGATCACGATGATGTAAAGGGACATCACCAATATTGCGCGTAAACCGCTGCGGGACACCGTTGCCACGTGCACCCACAAATATAACAGCCAAATTTCCAGACTCACCGTCCAGACTTGCCGCCGCTAGATGGAGGTTGGAGCTCGTATAGCCATTAAAATCAGTATATCCGCTCAGCCGGTCGATCCCAGGAATATCGGCCAGATCACCACCCCACTTTGTAGGACGGACAAATCGCGGCCACCTGTATGTTATGCCCTTTTCTTGACAGCCAAACGAACGATGCCGTTGACACGTATCATCATGAAGGTGGGGTATCCTGACATCACTATCCTCCATAAGAATCCAGTACCATAGCTCGAGATACTCCTCATTCTGGCGCGTCCCTGCATCCAGCCTATCGAGATAGCCTCTGCTGTTTGCCTGCGCTTCATCGACCGTTGGCCTCGGCACCTGCAATAGTGGTAGGCAGGATTGCAATGGCATCGTACTGACTGATCCGTCAGGAGAGATAATCTCCACACAAGCATCCGAATCATCACCCTCTAAAGGTCGACGAATTGACACGCGATTACGCCCGATTCGCATATCAGTATAATCACGAACAGCTCGATAATCATAATTACTATCAACAGTGGCACCCCATCCAGGCACAGGCTCGCTCAATTTCTCTACAAAATTCATCATTCTCATCAATCCTGGCAACGCGTCCCTACGCCGATCGAGGCTCGCCTCAAACCGCGCACGAGCAGCAATGACTTCGGGGTCACCTAGTAGTATTTCGATATCACGCTGCGCTTCTAATGCTTGCAGTCGCTCTATATCCATCAGTGCTGATTTATGTAGGGCATCTATCTCCTCTTCGCTGTTCACATCGGGCAATGTATCACCTATCATAGCCGCAAACACAGACTTCTCGCCCAATACATCTCGTAGTTCGGCAACATACAATTCACGCGACGGAGATAGATCCGACTCCCCCGTCAAAGTCTCTGAATAGGCTGTATATGTTTGTTCGCCACCGGCAGAAACACCAATAGGAATATCAGGATAGACAGACCAAGAGGGTGCTGTTTCTAAACTAGTTGTACGCATATAATAGACCTTTCGTTTCATGACAATCTGTTTTCGTCCTTTTGGACTCGTCAGTGCAGATACGCATCCGCAGAACAGTTGTTCGAGAAAGGCGTAACGCCCCTTTCTCGGGTGAACCATGGCTCACGGCGGCTCAATATGCGTAGAGCTCCGGTTTCTACCGTTTAGCGTCCGGTAGATCGACGATAAAGGGAAGTTTGGGTAGGCAATTTGGGGTGGCCGGAGCCACTCCCCGAGGAGATGCTACTTCCTCGGGGAGGGCTAGGGGTCAGTCAGACCAAGACGCCTTGACGACGGGCGTCTGGCCTCCCCTCTCTACCCTGACAGTGAAGGTGAACCTGAATCCTCCCGGAGAGGAGGACAACATCAGGTAGTCCTGGTGGAGGCAGTTGTGGCCCTCCATCTTGAGGCCAGTCCTCCCGGCCAACTCGTCGGCAACCTCCCACGAGGAGGTCCAGGGCAAGAGCTGCCTGCCCTCCTCCTCGAGGAGCCGGCAGAGTCGCTCGTTTCGCGACCTGTAGACCGCTCGAGCGATCATCGGGCCCAGGAAAATCACTGGCGAGCCCAGGATCATCAGTACCCAAAACAGGATGGCATCCATTCTACTACCACCGAACATTATTCCTCCTAATGGAGTTGTGGACTACGCGTTATTCGAGCCCTCACCAAAGCGCACACATGGGCGCTCGTCGTGAAGGCTAGAAAAGGAGCCTACTATCCAAACTTCTTGTTAAAACGACGAGCCTTCGTATACCGAAAGCTCATTCCCGCGCACAAATTTTGTGCAAAGTGATGAACTTTCGTAGAGGTGTTATTTGCCCCCGTTTTACTGTACGGGAGCCAGACAGGCGACTTTTCAACATCCTTTAGATCGGACGGCTGGCAATCGCGCCAGAGGTGTACTCATTTTCAGAGAGTGGTATGAGGTACACAGCGCCAGAGATGCGCTAACCACACAGTAAGGGGACTGTTAGCCCGCCCTATTCTCCTTGCGGAGCCCGAGGGTGCGGGGATAGTTTGGATAGGAACTGCTACTGGGTCTGCGCCCAGTAGCAGGCCACCAGCACGCCCTCAGCCCCATCGGGGCCGAGGACGCGGGCGCTGCCGTAGTCGTCGTCGCGTAGGGTGACATAAATCACCCCGTCGGCGTCCGCCTCCGGCAGGAGCCACTCGGCTGCGACCCCTCCGTAGATGTCGTGCCAGCCGTTCTCGGCCTCCTCCTCGGAGAGCGGAACCGGCACCCAGCCCTCGGGGGCGGCAGTGCCGGCGGGCGCCCGGTATGCCCAGGTGTGATACCAGTTCTCGGGTACCCCGGGCAGCACGGCCATCCGCCGCGCCTGGAACTGGGCGATCACCCAGGTCAGGCGAGCGGCGATGAAGCCGTCCAGCGCGCCGCCGACGAAGACGGTCCACTCGTGGACCCCCTCCTCACGGCGGGCAGTCGACTCGACCGCGATCTTGACGTCGTGGGCGGCCAGCCGGCCACCCACGAGGGTCAACCGGCCAGTGATGCGCCAGTGGCGCCGACCCCAGGTGCCGAACACCGATTCCCAGGCGAATGCCCGGGAGCCGTCGCGGCCGACACTGCCGAGTGAGAACTCTCGCTCGGCGGTTCCGCGGCTGACAATGGACCATTCCGCCGCCCGCAGGCGACGGTGGACCCCAGTCACCTCACGGTGACCGTCGGCCCAGACGGTGTTTTCTTCTCCGGGCACGGGCTGGCCGCCCACGTCCGGGAAGCCCGCCGCGTCCCACATGGCGTCCATGTCGGATGCGGCGGGAATCCTCACCACCTCCGCCTTTTCCAGGCTGAGGATGGTGTCCCGCGCTGGCCGGTACTCGGGAAGGACGGAGGTGTCCCCCCGCCGCAGGAGGGGGCCAAGCTGAATCAGCGTAGCCTCAGCCTGGGCAATGGCGATGCCGTAGGTCTTCTCGGTCATTTCGTTTCCTTTCGCTAGGGCAAGCGCCCGAATTGTGATTCCCGCGAGTGCGGGCAACCAGAGTGCTTGCCGTTCAAGCCCTCACCCAGACGCACCTATCGTCCATGCAATGATGCACAGCAACAGACACGCCCTTCGCAAGAGCTTGAACAGGTACAGCCACGAAAGGTTCTACCAGTGGTTCCTAGGATGGAGCACGAAATTGAGAGGCTTCGCGTTTTTTAGAAGAAAAAGCTCCTTCTAGGTCACGCATGGAGTCTCTCTAGACTCTGCATATCCAAACTTCTTGTTAATGTACTTTGGGTAATATAGTATCTATATCACCCCACCAGGCCGTCGTAGTGGTCAGTGGTGCCACAACTTCCTGGTGGGACGGCGAAGGTTGCGGAAGCCTCTCTAAGCCTCGTCTTCGCCATACCCCATATTCTATATGTGAGAGTTTGTTACTTTGCCTTGTTGCGGCGATACCGTACCAAACTAGTGCTTGGGAGCAACTGCTCTACCCGCCTGGCACCATAGAGTGCCGGCACACGTTCTTGCAAGATACATATCAAGCCGTAATGGTTTGTTGTAACATTTCTTTCTAAGGTGCGTGTCGATTGCGAAGCCTCTCATGTTTCGTTCGACTGTCTACATTATTGCATAATTTGTATTATTTGTCAATTATGTTTTGTGTATGTTTATATATAACAGAGGTAAAAATAATGCTTAAGTTGTCAAAATAGGATTGACAATTGATAAAACTTGTGCTATATTGTCGGTATGGACACCACTATCCTCCGTAAAGCCGGTCTGACAGAAAGCCAAGCTAAGGGCTACCTCGCCCTGATCGAGCACGGTGCTCTTACCCCGGCAGAACTGGCCGAAAAAACCGATGAATCGCGCACCAACGGCTATATGATATGTGAAAAGTTAGAGAAACTAGGCCTCGCTACTAAAAAAGATGGCAAACAAGCCATCTATACCGCCGCTCATCCCAGCACACTCGAAACTCTGGCCGAGCGACGACGCAAAGTAGTACAGCGCAATGAACAGGAGGTCAAGCAAGGAATTAACCCACTGATTGACCTATTTTATGCCAGCACCGAACAACCTGGTACACGTACCCTTCAGGGCATAGAAGGCATTAAAAGTGTCTATGACGATACCCTGCGCGTCAAAACAAAGGAAATATATCTTTTGCGTACCACAGCCGATGAGGTGGATTTAGGTATCGATTATCTTGATAATTACCGTAACAGTCGCGCAGTCGCTAACATACACACCTATGCGTTAACACCTGACACTCCTATCGCACGAAAACATCAAACTTCCGGAGAGGATAACAGGGCATTATTTCATCGCACCATCCTTACAAAAGGAATGTACACTGCCCCTGTAGAGATCAATGTATATGATGACAAAGTTGCCCTTATTACTTATGGTGAAAGTCAGATGGCAACAATTATCACGAGTCCGCCCATCGCTGAGGCGATGCGACAAATCTTCCGACTATTATCGGACACCTCTACTTAGAGTTTACTTTTACGTGGAGTGTTCAGTCCACTTCTGTTTTTGTAATGCGCATCAAGCATAGACATGCGGGCATCGGCATCCAGAAATTCACCCATGCCGGATAAAAAAGCTTCCATATCTGCTGCCGTTATTCCCTCGAATCGATCTGTAAAGTGTGATCCTTCAGTCCTGCCCGCCTGCAAACTGCGGCCTACGGGGTCTGCCGAACGCACAAATCTGTCATTATGACGTTCATCGCGTCCGACATCCAGACTAAAACCAGTAGGGCTTTTCTCATCATAATCAATACGTATAGAGAAGTTCGGGAAATCTACCTCTCGCCCATCCTGTATCGTCTGGGATTGGAATCGCGTCGCCAAACCAGACGAGGCAAAATCGAGAGAAACGTCAAAACGAGCACGAGGAACAGATCGTATTGTCAGCTGTCCTGGACTTTCTATCTCTTGAACATCGTCATCAGGAATCTCTAAAACATCATGCGACACAACCTGATAGGTGTTTTCATAGGCACCGTCACGCGTTCTGCTGTGCGACGTAACACCAGGAAGACTCAACAACATATACTCGGCATAGGCATCCTGATGATCGAGCGCTCCGAGTTTGACAGCCAACCCAGCCAGCGAATAATTCATCACCTGCAGAGCTATACCAGCGTCATAGTCAAAACTGGCCATCTCTTGATACGACTGGGCGTTATTTTGATGCATAAATTCTTGATACAATTGATCAACTGCATCATGCAAACTCAGTCGCACCGCCTCGGCCACCTTTGCATTTGCCGCCGCGAACGGCCCCCTACATACCACCTCGGCCAATTGATGACATCGCGCCTTATCTGATTCAACATCCTTACGGCGCAACTCATAAGGAAACTCTGTCCATTCGTCATGTATTGATCTGGCCGCAAACGGTACAGGGTAGTCCATTTTTGCATCACTTAATCGAGGAAACGTACCATAATAGGCATCCGCATGGTCATCTGGGGTAGCATACTCTGGCCAGTGTAATGCCAGCATCGTCCCAATAGCAGCATCACGATCAACCGGCTCTACCGGAGGTAGTTCGGTATCAAGAGGTTGATAAATTTCATGAACGGTCATTTATGTACTGTTTGTCTTTGAATTTGTTATATTTTTATACTAGCATAAAATGCATAAAAAGTCAATTACCATAAAAACATCCTCACCGCACAGTGAGGACAATTTCATGGCGGAAGGGATGGGATTCGAACCCACGGTACGGTTGCCCGTACACACGCTTTCCAAGCGTGCTCCTTCAACCGCTCGGACACCCTTCCATTCCATTCATTGTATCATTGTCTATTTCACGTCATGCTTGTGGTTGCCCTGACCCCTCTTTATTCGCATAATAGATAGCAGTGGCAAAAAAGCAGAAAAAATCACCAATTGTTATCAAACTCAAAGGCATCAAAAAGCGTTATGGCATCGGCGACGCCGAACATAACGCCCTTGACGGTGTCAATTTGACGATCCGTAAAGGCGAATTCGTCGCCATTATGGGCCCCAGTGGGTGCGGTAAGACGACACTTCTCAATGTCCTTGGTCTTCTTGATCACGCAAGCGAAGGAGAATATAAGCTAGACGGCACGCCAGTCGCCACCATTTCTGCCGCCAAACAAGCACGAATCCGCAGTCAAACTATTGGGTTCGTCTTTCAGAGCTTTAATCTTATCCCCCGCCTGACCGTGCTTGAGAATGTTGCCCTTCCTCTTACCTACAAGGGTATGCGCCGCGCTAAACGACTCGCGTTGGCTAGCACCATCCTAAAGACTTTTCATCTCAACGAGCGCGAATATTACATGCCCTGGCAACTCAGCGGTGGCCAGACCCAGCGCGTTGCCATCGCCCGCGCCCTTGTCAACGACCCGAGTATCATCCTTGCCGACGAACCGACTGGCAACCTAGACAGCCGCGCCAGCCATATCATCATGGAAGAACTGTCGGATATTCACAAACGTGGCAACACCATCATCATGGTGACGCATAATCCACGCCTGACGACTTATGCCAGCCGTGTCATTACGATGATCGATGGCACAATTGCCACCGACACCAATGACATGCCGGCCGAGGAAAAGACAAATGCTCTTGCTAAACGATCACTAAATAGGCTTGCTCAGCAGTCGGAGATAGTACGATGAAGTTACTCTTTATCAACCACCTCGAAAACGCCCGTGATTCCCTACGCGCCAACCGTATGCGCACCTTTTTGACAATCACCGGTGTGGCCATTGGAATCGCCAGCATCATTGCCATCCTATCACTTGCCACCGGCGCCAGCCAGATTGTCGCCAAACAGGTCGACGAAGTTGGAGGGACGATCGCCGTTATTCGTCCTGGGGTACAAGCCGCCGACTCGCTAGAAGCCATGGTGAACCAACAGGCTCACGGCAATATTATTACCAGTTCACTGACACTGGCCGACGCCACACAAATCGCTGCCATTCCGGCTGTCGAGCAGGTAGCACCAATTGTCGTAACCTCTAGTGCTATCAAAAGCAGCGACCGTACCCTGACAAGTGCGACTGTCGTAGGATCGACGCCAGCGCTTTTGAGCATATCAGGTGTAACGGTCCAAGCAGGTCAGTTCGACGCAACCAACGATAATATCGTCACCATTGGCCCGCAACTATCAATCGATCTCTTCGGTACCGAGGAGTCATTGGGTAAAACCCTGACAATCCGTGGCCATGAGCTCCGCGTTGGCGGCATTCTCGAACGCCAGCATAATCCTATGAATTTTAATGGATTTGACTTTAATACCATTGTTTTACTCAGCCAAAAGCAAATCCTATCCGTCCAACCCACCAGTCAGGTTCAGCAAATCAATGTACAGGTAGATTCTGTAGCTAACCTCGACTCAACCGTCATCGCCCTTAACAAGTCCCTCCTGACACGTCATTCTGGTGAGCAAGACTTTACCATCCTCGTCGGATCAGCCATTGCCGAACCAACCAGTCAGCTGTTCTTTATCATTGCCGGGGTAACCGCCGCCATTGCTGGCATATCCCTATTTGTTGGTGGAATTGGCATTATGAATATCATGTTAGTCAACGTAGCCGAGCGTACCCGTGAAATTGGTATTCGCAAAGCCCTTGGCGCCACCCATAGTGATATTGTCTGGCAATTTTTAATTGAATCTCTCCTCATGAGTTTGATCGGAGGCGTTATTGGTGGGCTTGGTGGACTGGCTCTTGCCTTTATGATCAGCCTTTTCCTCACCTTTGACCCCGTTATTACTTGGCACTCGGCCGTGATTGCTGTGGCGACCGCCGCTGCTGTCGGAGTGATCTTTGGCCTTTATCCTGCCCTGCGTGCTGCACATAAAGACCCTATTGAATCGTTGAAACAGCACGATTGATAAGCGTCTTCGAGTTGCCGCTCTTTATATCTTCCGACAAAACCTCTCTCGTCCCACGTTCTCTCTGCTGCGTACGCAAGGAGAACGTGGCGCGAAGCCCCTACAGCTCGCCCTTAAGCTTTTCAATCAATGCCACCGGTGTTGGATCAACACCATTCAATATCGCCAAATAAATACTGACAAAATCCGCCAAAATACAGCCCCACAATAACTGCGCCAAGACCGAATCGCCCTCAAGATCAATCCGTACCGCCTTCGGGCGCATACCACTGAGCAACCGGTCGCTTACCTCAAATCGTTTTAAGACCTGCGAATGTTCAAACCGGCTCACCAGATCAAAAACGGCATATGGTTTTTCGATTGGGTGTGATGACCACCCCAGGAACTCATTATGATTAAATTCGGGATATTGGTTCCAAAACGCCACATTCTTACTGTTTTCGTTCCAACTGATTTTCCATTTATAGGCCAAAGGGGCAGTTAGTTCACCGCCATAGATAACCGCCGTTTTACCCACCGCTAGTAACGCTAGCTGTTTTGCATAATTTTTGTCGGTCGTTACCTCGGCCGTCCAATCAGCAGAGGCAATGCTGAGCATCGAGGTCTGGTTGGCAATCTCGTCATAATAACTAGGGGGAATCACCGCAAAATGCGCCAATAATTGCGCCAAGACACGCGTTTGTGCCACTGTCGTCATGCGCGGCTCGATCTCTGCCCGATCAGGTAGTACTACATGGGCGATAGACAGATCACGGGCACGTTCCAACAACTTACCGCCAGAGGTCATAATGGTAATTTGCGCACCTCTGTCGCGTGCTTGATCTAGACAGGTCAAGGTTTCTTCGGTATTACCCGAGCAGCTACTCACAATCACCAGGGTATTAGGTCCGACATACGCCGGTAGACTATATCCTCTCACAACTTCAAACGATACCGTAAAGACATCGCGCAGCCATACTTGGACAATCAAGGCGGCAAGAGCAGACCCGCCCATGCCCGCCACGACGACATTGTGAATTGGACGGTGATCATGTTCACCGTTCCACACCGTCGCCTCAAACTCAGCCTGTTTGTATTCATTGGCAGCAATTGCCAGTGCGCCGCCTGGATCTCGTTGTGCTAACACATTATTATCGTCTAACATTCCACCCTCTTGCCCTGTTTACACTCTATGTGTTACAGTATACACTAAAGAAGCATAAGTACTAAATGATACGATTTATAAGGGTGGGACCATGGTAGATATTCAGCCGACAGCAACGCAACCAATCAGTGACGACCAAGAACTAGCCAAAGTTTTGGCCGGTGTCAGTCAGTCAGCAGACGATTCTCTGCAATTCGAAGAAACGCCCGTTGCAGGCGCTGCCGCTGCACCAGTCGCCGCTGATCCTGCAGCAGATGCAGCAGTGGACCCAATGACCGCCACACCTTCCACTGGCCCTAGCGCGAGCATGACTACTGACCCTGTTACAGATCCAAATGCCGCCCTCCTCTCTAGCGAGAGTGCGTTTACTGCTCCGGTTTTGGCAACTGGTGATGATCTTTCACCAATCAAAAACGAGGCCATTACCGAACTCCGTCCCCTAGTCGACAAGCTCAACCTCCCTGCCGAGGAAAAGTTTGACACCTACCTTCTGTTGCTTCGTAGCACTGATGATCGCAGCCTGATTGCGCCGGCCCACGCTGCCGCCCAAGGTATCACCGACGAGGCCCGCAAGGCGCAGGCATTGCTGGATATCATCAAAGAGATCGATTATCTCAGTCAGCCAGCCGGACAATAATTCGTCGATCACCTCCAACCAAGCAGCTGCTGTACGCCCACCCGTCCAGCAGCTGCTTTTATAGAATACTCATGTCATAAGCATTGACTTTATTATAATTTTGTGATACAATAGTAGTTACTGTCACCGACCGGTCGACAGAGAAGCCTCCGACCAAGGAGAATCCCATGAACATCGTCAAGTCCGTCCTCGTCGTCCTGGCTGCTCTGGCTCTCGGCCTTTCGACCGGCTGCAGCAGCAACGGCGAGAAGACGGCCGACCCGGCCAAGCCCGGTCCGGCCGCGACGACAGGCACCGACCCTTCCTCCGCCCTCGACAAGGCCTTCGCGGCCAAGCTCAAGGACAACGGATGGCAGCCGTACATGTTCGGCACTGTCTGCGTGGAAACGCAGCAGTACGCCGGCTGGACGGCGGTCTGTGCAACCGAGTTCGTGAACGCGGACACATGCGTCCAGCCTTGGCTGATCGCGGCCACCGACGAGTCCGTGGTCACGAAGTTCAGGCTGATGGCCAAGGGCAAGCCCTTCGGCCCGATCAACCCCAGGGCTGGGTCGATCGACCCGCCCGCGTGCACGGACGAGTGACCAAAAAACGGACCACCACGGTCCGTTAGGCAGAGGCTTCTTCCCCGCCTCTCGCGAAGAGAACAAGTTCTCTCTCGCGAGAGGCTTGTTTTCTTTTCGACAACCTTTGCCCTATAGTACACTGATTATATGAGCTCTTTCGCACGACGCGTCCAGCGAGTTTCCAAGATTATCCCGGCAACTCCCGTTGGGGGGCCAGTAGGCGTCTCATGGGGCACCCCAATATTTGAAGATAATTTTGATGGCACTGCCCTTGATACGTCGCGCTGGGCACCAAAGTGGTCCATGACGGCAGGTGACATGCAAAACAACGTCGTCACCAGCCCCAGTAATGTCTCTGTATCCGGAGGATACCTACGACTAACACCTGCGTCGTCTACCTCGGGTGCTTCGATTAATACGGCACCGAATGGCGGCTCACCAAATCCTTTTACATTTACCTATGGTTATGCCGAGGCTCGCATTTACTTTCCCGGCAGCGGTACCTCTATCTACAACTGGCCTGCCTGGTGGACAGTCGGTCTAGTGTGGCCAGGCAACGGCGAAAATGATATCGCCGAAGGTATTGGCACAATGACTGTTAATTATCATGGCAATGGCGTAAATACGGGTGACACTATCCCGGGCATCTGGTCGAACGCCTTTCATACCTATGGACTATATCGTCATGCTGGATGGTGCGATGTTTACTATGACGGTATCTGGGTCAAAGGCTATGCCACCAACGACGGTGGTGCTCCTCATAGTCTTGTCCTCAATGTTGGCTCAGGTTATGGCCCCGCGCGCTATGGCACAGAATATCAAATGCTGGTCGACTATGTACGTGTATGGACCATTTAATCATCCTTTCGCCCAACAGATCAGCTCGTGCTACACTAGGTATACGAACCGTCGTAGGAGATAGCGGGTGGCCGATCAGATGGTGATGTGCGCCACATCAATAGTATAGGAGGAATTATGGCAAAACTCAGCAAGAAAAATAAGATGATTATATGGATCGTAGCCGTGGTCGTCGTACTCGTAGCCGCATGGCTTGTGGCCGACGCCGTCATTCGGTCGCAAAAACATACCGAGGCAGTCAAGCGTGAAGCCAAAAGTGTTCTTAGTATCTATCAATCAATGGTTATTTCTAATGCCCTTAAGACCCCCAGCGACAACCAGATTACCGATATGGTACCGACAAATGCAAAAACAATCACCACGATCGCGACATCCGGCGAACCAACAACCGATACAGCTGTACTAAAGGTGGGTGAAAAGTGCGATGGCTCCGCCGACAGCAGCAAGACCGCCGCTGCCGTACACATCCTCTTGCCTAACAAGAGTCAATACTGCGCCGATTAGTCTCACAAGGAGCCATGTATGCCGACCCAGCCACATCCCTACGAAATCCACAAAGCCGCTGGCATTATTATCAAAAACCGCAAACTCCTTGTCGTACGACGATCCGATGAGACGGTTTTTGTTGCCCCTGGCGGCAAGATTGATCCAGGCGAAACCAGCCAACAAGCCGTTATTCGTGAATTGCAAGAAGAGCTGCAATTACGTCTACAGCCGTCTGATATAAGTGAATTTGGCACCTTCTACGGTACGGCTACCGGAGGGCCAGCGACTGGCAAGGGTATCCGCATGGATATTTTTACTATCTCAACCCTCGCCTCTCCAGAGCCAGACAACGAAATCGCAGAAATGCGCTGGATTACGTCAGATATCCCAAACAATCTTCAGATTGCTGCTATTTTTCGTTATGATGTACTCCCACGGCTAAAACAACAAAATCTCGTCGACTAACTGGTCACTTCTCACGGCTATCAGTCCCCAAGGCTCGTAATGCTTTTTTGCTTCCTTCTTCAAATTTGATTTTATAATCTTAAATTGACAAAATAGCCAAAATTTACTATTATATACATCAACCGCAATGACTAGACACCCCACAAAGGAAGTAATCGAGGCGCACCAAGAGTCTCATACAGACGACGTACCGATAGATCGTTCACTGCCGAGCCGACATACGCTATCGTGAGTGCTCCTGGACATGACCGAATTGGGCTCGGAAATGTTGAGCATACCCGCCACCTAGGTAGCGGTGCCCTGACGCAAACGATGGTAGGCACCTTGATGAACGGCATAGGAGGTGAGGTGGCACTTCGGTCACACCGAGCAATAGGCCGAGAACTGCTAGAGACCATACAGCCAGGAGAACCTCCCCTCGAGCTCGCGCTTAAACAGGTTGCTGCCCGGGCATTTGGCAGCCAATTACCTGATGCAGATTTTTGCGAAGCCATAGAGACGCTTGATACTGATTTTATGGCAAGCGACGTATCTGACTACCTAAACTACGTATATGAATATGCCTACGCGGAGGCAAGCGCCGAGAGTCGCCACAAATTCGTGACCACGTCCATGAATAAACTATCCGGGTTTCGGGTCGAAGCAACATTTGTACGTATGGCCAGACATGTCGGCGCGGATATCCAAAAGGGTGATAAGTGGCAGGACCAGCATGGTATCGACTTTATCGTTAACGGTGTGCCGTATGATATAAAGTCATCACTTGAGATGGCACATAAGCATGCAACGAGGCATGGTCATGACCACAACAGAGCCCACACCGTCAAGTTCATTCCACCCATTACTGCTGAAGATTTCAGAGGTCACCTCGTGGTTCCAGCAACTGCAATCGACGAAATCGTTGCGCGCACGGACTTTTTGGCTATGATAGACCGCGCAGGCCTAGAGCATCAAAAGTTCTTGGAAGGATGATCGCTCAATAGATAAAGAAACAGCACTCTTCGTTAGAGTGCTGTTTTGTTTTTTAACGGCGAACGGACGACCCGCTAGTACATGCCGCCCATACCGCCGCCTGCTGGCATTGCAGGGGCTTCCGCCTCTGGGATATCGACAACTAATGCACCCATGGTGGCTGCCGTTGAGGCGATTGAGACAGCGTTTTGCACCGCCTCTTTTGTCACCTTCACCGGATCAATCACCCCGGCCTTCTTGACGTCAATCAAGCCCTTGTCGGGATTATTGACATCAATACCCTGGCCCGCCTTGCCAGTTTCGACTTGAGCTAGCAGCGCTTCACTATTGAGCCCAGCATTGGTCATAATCTGGAGGAATGGCACGCGCAAAGCGTTCTTGAGGATTTGACGCCCGGCACTGATGCTATCAGCACCATCGACTTTAATTTTGGCAGCCAGATTCACCAACGTCACACCGCCGCCGGCCACGATTCCTTCGGCCAATGCTGCCTTGGTAGCAGCCACCGCATCATCAACGCGGAATTTCTTTTCATCGATCTCTGTTTCAGTCGCACCACCCACCTTGATCACTGCCACTTTACCGCTAAGGGCAGCGGCACGCTTGTCAAACTGTTCTTTATCGTAGCTGCTATTGGCATTATCGCGCTGGGCAACAATTTCAACAATGCGGTCTTTGACCTCAGTTGCCTTACCGGCGCCTTCAATAATCGTCGTTTCATCCTTCCCAACGATCACCTTACGGGCCGAGCCAATCACCTCGAGACCAACGTTTTCAAATGTCAGGCCACGATCTTCGGCAATCACCGTCGCACCGGTCAGCACAGCGATATCCTCAAGGATTTCCTTGCGACGATCACCAAAGCTTGGCGCTTTGACAGCAACTGTATTAAGCACCCCTTTTAGTTTATTAAGGATCAAAACGCTCAGCGCCTCACCTTCAACCTCATCGGCAATCAAGACGATATCTTTTTTACCCGCCTGTACCATCTTTTCAACAATCGGTAGGAATTCTTGGGCACTCGATATTTTTTTGTCAGTAATAAGGATAGCTGGCTTTTCGTATACTGCCTCTTGGCGTCCCGTATCAGTGACAAAGAATGGGCTGCTCCAACCACGGTCTAGCGAGAAGCCTTCAACAACCTCCGCCTCAAGCTCAAGTCCTTGACCAGCCTCAACGGTCACAACACCGTCTTTTCCAACCTTGGCAATGACATCAGCAATCAACTTGCCAATTTCACTGTCACCGGCAGAGATAGTTGCCACCTCGGCCACGCGGTCATTCTTACCCTCGATACTCTCGCTAAGGCCATCAAGTGCCTTAATCACTTCAGTACCTGCCGCTTCAATACCCTTGCGAAGTTCCTGCGGATTGTGGCCGGCAGCAATCAGTCGATTTGCCTCTTTGAGGATATTGTAGGTCAGGACTGTGACGGTTGTCGTCCCGTCACCCGCAACCTTATTGAGTTTACTGGCAGCCTGCTTGATGAGCTCGGCACCTACTTTGTACCCTAGAGTTTCATCGTCGTTTTCTGGTAAATCGACACTCTCAGCCACTGTCACACCGTCGTGGGTGACCGTTGGGCCGCCATATCCCTTGGCGATCACGACATTGCGGCCTTTTGGACCATAGGTTACTTTTACTGCATCATATAATGCTTTTGCGCCACCTAGCACTCGGGTGCGCGCATCTTCGTCATAGAAAATCTTCTTTGCCACGTGTAAATCCTCCTAATTAACAGTTGCGAGGACGTCATCCTCTTTTACAATCAAGTATTCAACGGTGTCGACTTTCAATTCGGTCGTCGAGTATTCTTTGTAGACAATCTTATCGCCCACCTTAAGGCCGCGTACGTCGGGGCCAATCGCCTTCACCTCAGCAAGTACTGGCTTTTCTTTGGCCGTATCTGGCAAATATAAACCGCTGGCGGTCTGCGTTTTCGCTTCTTCTCGCACGGCAACCACACGATCAGCAAGCGGCGTGATAGGTACTTTCATGTAATCTCCTCCGTTTTTCTTATTCGTACCCTTAGTATATCGCACGATTTTAGCACTCGTCAACCCTGAGTGCTAAGTTATTGCAATTCCATAGTATTGACTTTTTGTAATGTATATGCTTAAATACATACACATGGCAACAAAAACAAAAACAGCCTACGAACACACTCGGTCCACCACCGAGACCGAACAACCCGCAGCTTCGCGTTGGGACAGTATTGGTGATTATGTTACCAGCCTGACAAACGAGCCTGATTTTATCGCCCCTACCGAAGGTCGCGGTCTCGAAAGAGATTCTATGGAATACGCTGACGCCCTATCCCAATACGCCGAGGCCTCAATCGCCCAGCAAGAAGGATTGATGGACGAACAAATGGCAACGCAAGTACGACTGGTAGCAAATGCACCGTATATTACGCACGCCTCTCTTCGCATCAATGAGTTAAGAAGGCGCCGGATGGGCGGTCGTAAACTACCAAAAGACGAGTGGGATAGCTTTAATACCCTCAAGCACCAGGCCGTTTGGTATAACCAAATGCTCAACGACTATATGTACACCTACGATGACGAGTCATTCTCGGACATTTCCCAGGCTATTACCGATCAGACGCTCGATCATTTCCCATCAGGTACTACGGCGGCCGCAACGATCATGGAAGGAATTGTCCGTGGCGCCCGTACCGAAGCCGCCACTCGCCACCTATTTGACGACTGTGAAATTCCCTACCGACCAGCCACACAGGCCGAAGACTTACGCGGGGCAGACGTTATCTTAACTCTGCCAAATGCCGAATACGACATCGATATCAAGAAGAGTCTCGATCAGCTGGCTGAAAATAACGGCGGCTACACGTTCGAAGAAAACGCCCGACTGTATTCAATTGCTACAAACGCTAGAGGTCATAAGAAGATTCTTTTCTTCCCTGGATTTACCGATGCCGATCTGGGTGATTCACTACGCCTTGACGAGGCCACCACAAACCAGCGCAAGGATATCATCCGCGTTCAGCTGACACTTGCCACGATGGAAATTGGCGCGTAGGTATTGCATTTTTATCAGTTTTATGATATTATAACATAGCTCTCCGTCCAACAAGGAAGGAGGTGTCGCTATGGTCACTTTTCTGAGTAATATCGGAGACTCGCTCGCAATTCGCGAGCTGGTCAGCCAGACCGACATTCACAACACGACGATCACGCTCGTCCTTGATCAGATTCGGACCCTCAAGGTTCAGACAAAGATCTTCGGACGAGACGGACTCACGGTTCGGTGTCATGACACCGACCAGCGAGCGAGCATCCTGCTCCACCTTCCCTTTCAGGAAGGTGCCATCGCTTCGGCCACCATCGTTAACCACACCACGGAGAGCACCGGCGCCTAGATGAGTTCCCTTCCAGGAACTCTCCAGGCGCCTTCTCCATTTCTAGACTTTTCGCATCTTACGGCGCACCGTCTCGACAATCCAGTTGAGGCGGTATTTTGTCGGAACAAGTATTAGGTCGTGGGCAGGAACATACTTCAATTCATCAACCCCAAAGCCACGTTTAAACACGCTGACCCCGTAAAACCGGTGGTTCGTATCATCCTCATCAACAATCCCCCAAAAACTGTAGCGTTTGATGCCGCGTTCACGGGCATCACGCATGGCCTGCATGTGTAGCAAAGGTGCGCCTGATAACTTCGTCCCCAGTTCAGTACTGACCCCGTAATGATACGAGGCTTCGTTACCGTAAAAAATCATGAAATTCTGCGCCAAAATCTCACCTTCGTGCCGAGCCGTATAGAGGACCGCTGAATTATCATCAGCGAAGGCCTTGAACTGTTTCTTCAAAAAATCCTCGCTAAAATGCGTAAAGTCATGACGGCGAGCAGTCTCTAATTGGATCCGGTAAAATTCGGCAATATCATCAGGGTTGGTACTGGTTTCGACCGTAATATTGTTCTTCTCGGCCTTGCGCAGCGCGCGGCGCAGACGTTGGCGCATCCCTTTTAATAACTCTTCTTCAGATTTTGTCAGATCCAATATGCCAGCATGCTCGACACTCAGGTAATACGGTGCCGGGGTAAAGCCCAACCGATCAAATAGTGCCAGCGAGTCATCCGATTTCTCTAGCTGCGGACGGACACGCACGAACACGCAGCCATGCGCCTCACCTTGATGTTTCATGTCATCACGCAGTAATTGCACGACATCAGTATTCGCCCAGTCGACGATTGGCCCGCCTGCAATTGCCAGATGGGTGCCGCGCCTAGCTGTTTCGACCACACCTTCATATACCCCTTCGAGTGTCGTACCGACAAAGACGCCGCGGCGTACGACGGTTTTACCGCGTGCTGCATGGAACTCACCCCACTGCCACGCATGAAGAAAATTCGCCTCAGGATGGGCGGTAACAAACTCATCCCATTCAGTCTTGTCAGTAATATCTCGGACTTCTATCGCCATTATAATTTCCTTCGTTTCTTTCTTACAGTTTCAATCAGCCAGGTCTTGAGGTAGGTATGTCGCAGTACAATATCGTGGGCTGGTACATAGGTCACGTCTTGGCCGCCAAAGCCGCGCTTGAACGTTGTTACCCCGGCATAGCGGTGGCGAGGATCATCCGTATAGGCGATCCCCCAAAAATTATACCTCGTCTTGCCCATCGCCTTCGCGTCACGAATCGCCTGCCACTGCAGGGCATAGGCACCCGGATACTTGCGGCTGTCAGGCGTCGAGGCTGCCTCAAAATAATCCGCCTCTTGACCAGAGAACAGGACCAGCGCCAGACTCAGCAGCATGCCATCTTTTTCAGACCGGTAAATACGTGCATTCTCACCAAACGCCTCTACCTGCGCCGTGAGGAATCGACGCGAAGGCGGAATAAATCCCTGACGCTTGGCAGTATCCGCCTGCACTGCAAAGAACTCCTCAACCGCTGATTGATCAGATTGCCAACTGACAACGACCCCTTTTTTATCTGCCTGGCGGACTTCGTAACGGGTTTGGCGACGCATACCGGTCAATAATTCTTCCTCAGGCCTAGTGAGATCGAGGATGTTAGTGTGTTCAGCATGAAGATGGAATGGTGCCCGGTGTAGTCGAAGACTGCTTAGTTGCTGACGCATCTCATTACTATCTATGACTTGCGGCCTGATACGCACAAAAACACAGTTGTGTCGGAGGCCAGCTTCTTTTAGCTGCGTCATGATTTCTGCCACTACTGCCTTGTCTGACCAATCCATCAACGGTCCGCCCGGTACCTCCAGGTAGCGACCACGACGAGCGTTCTTAATAATCCCCTGCCAACCTGCAACCAGTGTGTCAGCCTGGCGGACGCCACCACGAATCACCGCTTCACCGACCAATTCGTTCGCCTTCGCCCACTCGAGACTCTGAAGAAAGTTCGCCTCATCCCGTGACGCGACAAAGGTGCGCCATTCTTCTTGAGAAATATCACTCATGACTTGACCGCCTCGGCAACAAGTGTCGCGATCCGCAAGGCAGCCTCCGAACTAATGCGTTCGTGCGTTGGCACATTCAAAAGCCGTGCCGCCACTCGCACCGCCACCGGACAATCAGCCTCCGGATACTGCACCCTACCATATAACCGTACGGGCGAAACTGGCACATCATACCAGATATCATTCGCCTGTACGCCATGGGCTCGCAGATAGGTGACTACTTCGTCACGATTATCTACCAGTAGTGGAACGCGTATCGGTGCTGCGCCGGACTGATGAGCACCAACCGGTACCAGTCCATGCAGTCTGTCATAGTAAGCTGCGGCCTTTTGCCGTCGACGTACCGCCGTTGTGGTCAGCGACACTACTTGCCTGAATGCCAGTTTCGCCTGCCAATGCGGCAATTGCTCGGTCATATCAACCTCACCATCAGCCGAACGCACAACCAGACGCGTCTTGATGGCAGCAGCCATCACATACGGTCCTACTTTGAGCGGATAGAATGCCCTGGTTGTCCAGGCAATCAAAGGATAGAGACGATCACGCCACTGGTCTGATGATGCCGGTACGAGTACCGGAGGGATCGCCTGACCCTGATGCTGGCGAACAATAAGCGCCCCACCATTCACACTATCAACCGCCTTGTCACGTCCGAACGATAGCATCGTCATATCTCCTACCGTCCCCACTTCACGTCCATCTGCATAATGTGCACCGGCCGAATGCGCCAAATCTTCAATCACGACCAGCCCCGCAGCACGAGCCACTTTTTCAATCCCGGCCATGTCTGCCGGGATACCTAGCATATTCTGTACGACGACAGCACGAACATCAGGATGTTTCTTCACAGCGGCCAATAACTCTTTGGCACCGAACTGAAGGTCGTCTTCGCGAATATCAACATACACCGGTGTGCACCCTGCGGCCTCAACTGCTTGCACGACGCTATAACAGGTAAGTCCGCTAATCGCTACCTTGCCACTGCCACCCGTCGCAAGGCTCATTGCTTGCGCCAGCGCTGCCCGTCCTTTACGGTACAAGGTGGTCTCGCCACCATAACGGTCAGTTAGTGCCTGTCGGAGTTTGTCGCTGTCGCTCTCCGTCCCGCGAGTAAACAAGTGTTTTATTGCCCCGCCGAACGTATAACGTGCGCCCAATGCTTGAAATATCATGAGGCAAGCTCCTCTAAAATTGCTTTGGCGAGCTCAACCGGATGAGTGATGTACGGTGCATGTGCCCAACCGTCAAATTCGCGGATGGTGGCATTCGGAAGATCATGCGCCATTTTTCGCCCCTGAGCCAGTGGCGTAATAGGGTCATTCTTCCCCCACAACACTGCCGTCAGGGTAGTAATATCACCGAGTGTGAGTTGTTTGTCACTTTCTAACATATTATGGAGTGTCTTTTTCATATTGGCAGGCGCATGGTCATAATCGCTGCCGCCAATCAGACGGTATACTACCTTGCGCACCAACGGAATGTATTTGAGAGGCTTTAAGACCTTAGCGGCAATCCGAAATACTCGGCGTTTGAAGGAAATCTTTTGATTGCTGACATTGATACCAGCCGCATTCAACAGAATCAGTTTTTCAAAACTATCTGGGTACGCCTTGAGATAATTCAATGATATTCTTCCCCCGTTACTATGCCCCAGAACAATCGGTTGCTTGGCATCCTTTAGTTCGCCGCGGAGCCACTGCACATAGCCGGGAACATCCCATACGTCAGGACTGTCTGTCGTGAGGCCGGGTACCCGCAGCTGGTGGACGGTCACGCCGTTGCTACGCAGAATAGACACGACCGATGTCCAAGGCTCAATACTGTAGGTCCATCCGTGAATAATATAGATTTCTTTGCTCATATTATAACCCCCACTTGGCGCGACGTTTCTTAGCGGCCGGTTCTTGCCGAGGCAGTTTCACGACATCCGCTGGACTGGCCAGCAGGTGCTCCACAATCCCCTCAAGAAATTGGCTACCCTTAAATACCACCGTTTCATTCCCCGTGAGTTCACTCTGAAGATAGGTCAGTGCATCCGTCGGTCGCAGGAAAGTCACCGATTTCGCTGCGTCCAGTTCGGGATAGGTATACTTCTGCGTTCGCCTTCCAACTAAAATGTATCGATCAAAATCTGCCTCTCGTAGCATGCGACCCAACTTGGCGTGCTCCTCAGCCTCCGCCTCGCCCTGTTCGACGATATCACCGATCACTATCCATTTCGTCTCAGCCTGCATCTCTTTATAGAGACCGACGATTGACTCCATGCTGATAAGGTGGGCGTTATAACTACTGTCAATCAGTTTGACACCGTTTTTACCCGCAAAATAATTGCTGCGACCAGGTGGCTGCACATACCCGGACAGGTCGGTCACGACTGGCTCGTTCAGATACTCCGCCAGTACCCCCAAGAGTGCCAGTTGCACATACACCTCACGCGGCATCGGATCACTAAACAGGTAGGTCGTTCCACCCACAACAAATTTCGTTTTATCGGGCCACACCTCATAATCTTCAAGGGTACTCTTTGTCACAGGAACCGTTGTTGCCCCGCTCACCTGATTCATTGTTCGCGCAATCAACGGACTGTCACCGTCATAGACGACGAGTTTGCTGGTATAACGCGGAAGGTAAGCAAATTCGTGCACAATCGCATCCTCGACTGTCGGAAATAGCCCTGCCGCTACTTGCCCATCAAAATAGACCGCATGCGTACGACCGACACTCACCCATAGCGTTACCTCGGGTTGCAGCCAACTTGCCAGAAACTCCGTCTCTTTTGGCCGTTCGCCGTCAATTTCTACGACGTAAAATTCCTGGTTATGGCGAAACCATAGGCTGCGAAACGGTACTACCAGAAAGAGATAGATCCACTTCAGCTTTGATCCGCGCACCCCGTCAATCCCTAAAATATCAAAGGCGATCCCATAGGCACTGTTGGCATTATGTGAATAATGCGCTCGTTCGCCCAGTTGCACCTCTAAGAGATTCAGAAGTGTCGTCTTACCAACCGACCCCGTCACCGCAATGATGCGCGGATGCCACCGACGCAAACTACGACTCGCGAATAGGCGAAAATAGCGCACCACCACTAGGTACAACTTTTTCTTGATTCTCGCAGTAGAAATCATTCACTCGATTATATCACTTTTCCTCTGTTTTCGACAGCAATAAGCATTGACTTTTTGTAATTTTTATGCATAATAAGAACTGTTACTGAACAAAAACAAACATGCCAGAAAAACAACCTACCACCACTGAACAAAGCACCGCCGAGCGTCAAGACGTCCTGCGTGACAACTGGGAATCAACCGAGCTTCCCGCCAACACACCCGTCACACTCAGTGCCGAACACACCACTGCCGACGCACCGGAAGTTGCCGCCTTCCATTTAGGCCGTAAAGATACGTTGGACGAAAGCACGAAAAAAGGTGCGACGTACCAGGTCGTTGACACCTCAAAATTAAATCGCGTGGGCAATTATTATCAATATGAAGGGTACTTTATCGACGCAAGCCAAGGTGGCGACTACCTTGTCATCAGTTCACCGGAAGATGGTAGCGAGACGCGCCGTGGCGATACAGATGCCAAACCAGCCAACTTTCACTATATGTTCGTGAGTAAAGGTGGTCAGTTAAAGATTGGACGAGAGCAGCCTAGCGACAATGAATCAGCTGCTGACGACGAATACAGATCATCGATCGAATTAGATGTTGATGATGAAGGCAATCTCTCATTTATCGATCTTGATTCAACCAACGGAACCACCCTTCACACCCCCGAAGACGCCGTCACCGTCACTGGCGACCCCCTTGAACAAGCACCGTCAGATGACGATACTGATCCAGGCAAGGCGATTGACGACGAACCGGACGCCGAAATTCGCCACAATGATGCCGAATTATTACGACAGCGCGATCTTTTCGTTCAGGCGATACGCACCGTTGGCAATCAACGCATCCGCGCCATCGAATCAGCCCAGGCGTCATGGAAAAACACCCTTGATACCCCCGCTAAAATGGCCTACGGTTTGCGGACATCCCTGATCGAAGGCCGTGTTGTGCGCCATCAAAAGTTAGTGGATGAAACCAAGAAAGGCAGCTGGGTACACCAACGACGCCTAAAAAAGCTCCGAAAACTCGAAAATAAACGCGATCGTCTGAAGGGTAAATACGAATCGATCTCTGGTCGCATGAAAGATCGCCGCGAAACCGTCACTAAGGGATATGAAGAGCGAAAAAATAACTCTCTCAAAGAGTTAAAAGGTCGCGCCGAACTGGCGCGCTCACGCAAAGCCTTGCGCCACGAATTAAAGGGTCAAGGGGCTAATTTTGTCGAACGCCAACTTGCCGTACGCAATGTCATCAAAAACCATCCAAACGTGATCCTCGAAGCCATGGGTGATGCATCAAACATGGCCGCACTGCGTGGACGCGAATTAAAACAAGCTGAACGGGCCGAAAATCAGGCTCACAAGACCCACGATCAAACCAAAGAATCAATTCAAACGGCCGCACAACGATCAAGTGAATACACGGCAACATTGGAAAAAGCCACCAAACGTCGCAGCGAACTATCCGAAGAAATAGCCAAGACAACCGAGAAAATCGAGGAACTAACCGCCGAGCGCGAAGGCCTCAGCGAACAAGATGCACGTCGTTTTGCTGCAGGCATTGAACTGCGTGAGGCCCAACGCGTCCTCGAAGAACAAACGGCCGAAATGGAACAGTTGGAACAAAGCATCGCCTACCATACCACCGTCATCGAACAGTTCGCTGCCGAACAGGCCCGCCTGGCCGAAAAGGCACAAGCCGAAGAAGCCGCCCTGGCCGCTGCCCGCGAAAACACGGCTGCTCGCCGTCAGGCCGCCGAAGAAGCCACTCGAACACAGCAAGCCGCCGCCCACAAAGCCGTAACCACACAACTACCAACGAAGGAGAGAAAATAAATGCCCATTCTAACCAAAACCGTTCTTGAAAGTATTGGTGTTGTCCTTAGTGATGAAGACTATGCATCATTATCAGAACATTTCGACAGCACCCTCAATGAACGCGTTATTGATGAGATCGCCCTCGAGATAACACCTGAACAAGCCATCGAATTATCGACACTTGAAAACGCCGACGACGCCACCGTTTCGGCATGGTTACAGCAAAATGTCACCAATCTTCGCGAGATTATCAGTGACGAGGTTGATATCCTCCTCGGCGAACTAGCCGAGAACAGTAGTCACCTATAAGCTTTATCTTTTTATCACCCTTCTGTATGATAAAGACACGATTTAATCGGCTTTATTATGTCAGAAAAATACACGAGTTTTAACGGATGGTACGACGCCGAACAGGAAAAGTGGGAGGCGACTGAAGGCGCAAAATTGCGCCAGCAGCAGGTTCGTGAACGCCGCAAACGCTATATCGCCGAGGATGCCATGCGGCTATCAGCCCGGTTTGCACCACTTCCGGAAATTTCCGCAGCCCCAGAAACCGAAGTTACCCCAGCGCCCGAAACAACAACAAACTCTTCCCCCGCCTCGACTGAACAGCTCTCTGATAATTACGAGACGGCGCTGCAGCGTCTCCAAGAGGTCATCAATAAAGCCAAGACCCTGTCTGGTGCCGAGCTCGCCGCCTTTTTGCAGGCACACCAATCCGAGCGCGACACCTTGGCGACGTTCCTTCCTCGCACAAAGCCCAAAACGCCCACCGAAACTCCGGCCGCAGTGCCGCCTAACCCAGAGGTAGCCACTCCGCCGCAAGCTACTACTCCTGAAACTGTTTCAACACGAGAACGGTTCCATCTTCCCACTGGCTTCAAAACTGAAAAAGGCTCTGTTTATAAATACACACCTGAGGGTCACTCCGAACGCTGGAAGTTTGACGGTAGTCATCACGAACCAATGGGCATCGCCGTATTTGTTGAGGATACCCCGGCTAGCCTCGACGTTCTGACACGTCTTAACACCGAACAATCACACCTACCACCCGACCAACGAAAACGTGCCTATGTCGTGGAGTTCACCGACAATAAAGCACGCAAGATTTACGACATCAACGACGTCACTAATCCCGATAGACTCTTCTTTGCAATGATCAATGGGAACCATAAAATCGTCCAACACACTCCCGTCTCCTTACAACCAAAAGTTGGCACTCGCGTGTTTGAGATCAGTAAGTCAGCTGATGGCAAATCAACCACCCGCCATCCTGGACACAAGGTATCAGAGGTCATCACCAGTAAAGAGATGGCCGTCGACAAAGAACAATTACCAACGTCATTTAGCGAAGCACGACTCCTGCAGGGCAATGCCATCACGAACATTCTCGATGCCATCGACAAAGACAACGATGACCTTGAATCTTCAATTATGAGCAGAGTCCATGCGACGCCTTTTGATCGATATGTTGCTTCACGAAAAAAACGTCCACCTTCTGATGCAGAAGTCGACTTCATGAAACTACGAACACCAGATAACGCCGTTGCCTATGACAAAGCGCTCGTAGCCTTCACTAAAGAGATTGCTCAGAACAACCCTTACGAAGGTCGGCGCATCTCTTCGAGTCAGCAGGTAATGTGGCGCCAGCATGACTCAAAGGCATTCATCAAAGATCGCATTGAGAATCAAACAACCGATCAATCGACCGCTCGTATTTACCTCAGTCCTCACTACGGTATGGAGATGCTGACTATTTACAAAGAAATTTTTACCAAAGCTGAAGAGGCTGGCCTTCGATTTAAAGCCAAAGTGTTTGATCCAACTATACGAGGGAAAAAGGATAGAATTGAAGGTTATAAGCAACGATACGAGTTTGACACTGTCCGAACCGACCCAATGGTGTTTTATGCCTATGACGATTCGAAGGATACTCTGCTCGCAATTGCCAGTGAAGTATACAAAGCACACCGTCCAGCCTTTGAAGGCACACATACCGGCGCCATCCCTATCGAGATAGCCCCTGGTTTTGCTGTGGGTAGCGAACCTAAAGGATATTCTGGCAAGGAATCCCTCACGACTCATCGCGAGAGCGTCTTTGGCGGCTCCTGTTGGAGTGCCAGTAAGGACCCGCTGTGGCCCACCGCATCGCGCGAGCTTCGCCTTAAGTTATTAAAGAAATATATGCATGCCGAGGCAATCCGCAACAATGTGGATCCAGCTAACATTGCATTTGACCTTACATAACTCGACCAAACTATCATTAATACATAACACTTACAGGAGCCAAAATGGAAACTCAATCACCATCCATCAACACCGATTTCGTCGTCTGTCTGACGCTACAAAATACAGAAACATTAAAGTTTAGCCACCATATACAGAAAGTCTCGGTAGATCCCCCAGAAGAAGGATTTATTATCGGGGGTCCTACAATGGTAGGAGGTGCACGGAGGCAACTCACCAAGCTAGACCCTGTCTTAGAAAATGAGTGTGCAGTAAGTGCTTCCCTTACCCTCCCACTCGTTCCATCATATGCGCCCTCTCTTTGCTATCTGGTAATTTATTACCTTACAGCATCCGAAGGTGATCTAGTGCAACGTCAAAGTGCACAGCCCGAAATATCCAACCAATATACCGTTTTTGATGCCTTTACCCAGCTGGTGCAGGATGCCGAAAATGAAACCAGTGAAACAATCACCGTGGTGTCTTGGGCATTTACGCCATACGACGCAGCAAATCTCTAACCTAGTAATTCACGGACGACATCACCGTCATTCCACGGCAAACGCTCACCGTTCACGATGCGGAATTGTTCGTGACCCATACCGGTAATCAGGATGGTATCACCCTTGGTCGCAATAGAGAGGGCGCGCTCGATCGCCTCGCGTCGGTCAGGAATCTCGGTAGTCTTGCCGGTACCACTTCCCTCTTCAATGCCCTCATAGACCATACGACGAATAACCTCAGGGTCTTCATTGTAACTTTCTTCGTCAGTCAAGATGATTCTATCCGCCAGTCGCGCAGCGATCTCACCCATTATCGGCCGCTTGGTCTTGTCACGGTCACCACAGGCACCAAAGACCAAAATGACGCGGTTCTTTGTCGTTGATTTGGCCGCCTCAAGTAACTTCTCAAGGGCATCAGGCGTGTGGGCATAATCAACAATGACATCATAATCCTTACCTTCCACGACACGTTCAAACCGCCCTGGTACACCTTCAAGATTAGCTACACCTTCGACAATGTCGCTGCGTTTAATCCCCAAGATATACGCTGTGGCCGCTGCTGCCGTCATATTGTACACGTTAAACCTTCCGGGCATCGCCGTGGCAAGTTCTAGTTTTGTCTGATGGTCAATCACGACACGAGCTTCACTCCCCTTGCGGTACAGCTTGACGTGATCAATCCGGGCCTCAGACTCTTCGTGGGTGCCATAAGTAATCTTCTGGCTGCCCGCCGGGAATTTATCGAAATAATCAAACCATTCATCGTCTCGGTTTAAGACGATGAATTTTGGTCGTCCTGCAAACAGTTTCGACTTAGCCTCGGCATATCCCTCCATTGTCTTGTGATAATCCAGATGATCCTGCGTTAGATTGGTCATAATCGCCACCTCTATCGGTACCGTCGCCAGTTTATGTTGGTGCAAGGCGTGACTGGTGATTTCAAGCACGACATAATCAACCTTGGCGCGCTTTGCATCACGAAAGAATCGCTGCATCTGCGCCACGCTACCGACCGACATATTCAGATCATTCAACTTTTGTTCACCGGCAACCTCAATGACTGCCGTACTGAACATCGCGGTGGTGAGACCTGCCTCTTTAAGAATTTCGTTGATGTAGTTAACCGTCGTCGTCTTGCCATTCGTCCCGGTCACTGCAATCACGCGCAGATCACGTGCTGGATTACCATACCTGGCCGATACTACCTTCACCCTGCCACGGCGGTAACCTTCTTCTATCTTATGTACCGCTCCCTCTGGAAACGCTCCCCGCACACTTTTCACCAACTTCTGCTTTATACCCATAGTAATTCTATTGTACTACGAAGCGAGGCTGGTCCAGAAATGGCAGAGCCCGCTCCTATTGCTAAGAGCGGGCTAGTGCTACGGTCGGCCGATGACTATCGGAGTCTCGGCGGGAATCCGCAGCAATTGCCGTACCGTCGCCTCGTCAGGCGTGCGGGTGATGACATAGTACTCTGTGCACTCGTCACCTACGAGCACGAGCCATTCGTAGGCGATTACGGTAGGCGTGAATTTTCGGGTGAATGATTTGGTAGCCATCTCTGGCCGCCTCCTTCACCCTGGTGCCGCAAGACTTTCCTGCGGACTTACCCGGGGCATTCATACCCCTTTCTTCTTATCGGCGGTAAGGCCGAATGTGTCCACGGTGAACACTACTGTAATTATATCAAATTATTGATGTTTTGTCAATTATCTCTTTGTCAAAGTAATTGACAAATATTCAATAAATTGTTATGATATTACTACCTTTCGCCCTGAAAGAACATCCATTCACGGGGCAAGGTTTGCCCCTCTCACGGTTAGGATCACCCTATGACCACCGCAACACCCGAGACCAATCCGTCCATCCTGGACAAGATGGTGCAGTACGCGGCCACCAAGGCCCTCACCACTCGCTCGCTGCTGGTTCGATCCTTCTGGATCGGGGTCTTCAAGGCCCTCACTCGCCAGAAGTAGCCGCTCCGCGGCCGAGGGGCACCCGTCCCCTGACGAAGTCCGCTGTCGAGCATCCGCTCCAGCAGTCTCGCCAGGGGACGTCGTCATTTTAGAGGGCGGACAAATATAGTACACTGGTAGGTAATGAGAGTCCTGGGAATCGAAAGTAGTTGCGATGAAACCGCTGCCTCTGTCGTCGAAGACGGCAAGCGGCTTCTTAGTAATGTCGTCCATTCTCAGATCGACATCCATGCCGAATATGGCGGTGTTGTGCCAGAGGTAGCCGCCCGCAGCCATATTGAAATGATCAACCCCGTGATTAATAAGGCGTTGTCAGACGCCGGTTGCACTTGGGATGATATCGACGCGATTGCCGTCACCTATGCCCCAGGTCTCATCGGCTCGCTCCTGGTTGGCACCCTCGCCGCCCGTACCTTGGCGTTTCTTCACAATAAGCCTCTCTACCCTATCCATCATGTGGAGGCGCATGTGTATGCGAACTTTATCATAGAACAAGCAGAAGAGCCGCTCGCCATCAAATCAGAAGAAACATCTGCAACCCGAGTTTCCCCTGCTGCGTACGCAAGGGAAACCCGGAGTGAAGCCGTTTCTGAGGATTTCGATGGCGAAAAGGCGACGCCAAAACCACGGCTCATACTTCCTTCTAAGCAACCCGCTTTTCCTATGCTAGCCTTGATCGTCAGTGGCGGCCACAGCCAACTCGTCCTCTTTCGTGATCATGGCGATTATGAACTCTTGGGTCAAACCCAAGATGACGCTGTCGGTGAAGCGTTCGACAAGGTTGCCAAAGTCCTCGGCCTCCCCTACCCTGGTGGTCCGTCAATTGCACAAGCAGCGCTTGACGGTGATGCGCACAAATACCAATTACCGAAGGCACGAATTCAAGGACCGTATGATTTTAGCTTTTCCGGCCTCAAGACAGCCGTTCTAAGGGCCGTACAACGTGAAGTGGGTGTGGACTTCACCTTTCCCTCCCACCAGCTGCCAGAACGCGTCTCAGAGGCTCAGAGAAACGATTTTGCCGCCAGTTTCCAACGTGTTGCTATTGAAACGCTGGTTGATAAAGCCGAAAAGGCTTTCAATGATTATCATCCTGCCTCAGTTGTTATCGCTGGTGGCGTTGCTGCCAATCAAGAATTGCGCCACCAACTGTCCGAGCGCCTTCCCTTGCCTATCGAATATGCCCCTATGCAACTATGTACCGACAACGCTGCTATGATTGCCACCCTGGGATACTACGTTGCCCAGACCGTAAATCCAATCAGTCCTCATGACCTTGAGGTCGTTCCTAGCCTTTCGATGACAAAGACCGCTTGGCATAATGTTGTCAAGGAAACAACATAGTGATTCCCTTTCTCCAGTCCACTCCCTGGCGGTTATTCCAAGACTCAATCGGCCGCATGACCTTTTCTGATAATGGTAAACATTGGTCGTATCTTGCCATCAAAGAATCCGGCACTCTCAATACTCGCCTCTACACGCCGTATGGTCCAATCTGCCAAGATAATGAGGGTTTTGACGCCGCGCTGGTATCCCTAAAAAAGATAGCAGAGGCAGAAAAAGCCACGTTCCTTCGCGTCGAACCAACACAAGGTATTACCTCTGAACAGCTGCGTCAGCGAGGCTTCCGCCCCGTTACCTATCAACAACTACAACCAGCCCACACACAAATTATCGATCTCTCTCAACCGCAAGAGGCTATTCTGGCTAATATGAGCCAAAACAGTCGCAACATCACCCGTAATTATCACAAAAAGGGAGTTGTCATCCGCACCAGCCACGAGCCACAGGATATCAACATCCTCACTTCCCTTCTCAGTCGCGTCGCCTCGCGTAACCACATCACCGCTCACAGCAGCGATTATTTTCTCTCGCAAGCAAAGGCACTCTTTCCTTCAAAAGCCGCCACTCTCTATATTGCCGATGTTGAAGGCACGCCGATTGCCGCTGCCCTGGTGTATGACACAGCTGATACCCGCACATATGCGCACGCCGCAGCCGATGACACCTATCGCAAACTTAGTGCTGGTACGGCACTCGTTGGTCAGATGATTCTCGATGCAAAGGACAAAAATCTTACCTCGTTTGATCTCTATGGCATTGCCCCGTCTGATGACCCTGCGCATCCATGGGCTGGGTTTACGAAGTTCAAAAAATCGTTTGGTGGAACGGAGGTGACATACCCTGGGGCGTGGGATTTACCCCTACAACCAGTAGGCTATTGGGTATATCGGACATATCAATCGATCCGTAGAAAATTGAAATAACCTATCCTTTCTTTTCCAATCAAAAGAACCAAAGACCCTGCCCTGCCCGATTCTACTGAGGTTTGTAGAGACATCCTTGCATCTTCTTGGACAAACCGTGACGAACCCACGAGGCGGTTCGTTTATTTCCTGGTGCGTCGAGGATGTTTGAACGTACGTGAGTTCCGCAGACGCCAAAGAAATAAACGAACAGACGACATGGCGTGAGGAGCCAGTTTGTCCAAGAAGGTGTGAGGGTGGCAAATGGAGTATTAACCTGGATCGAGGCAACGGGAAGTCGAAGGAGCGAGATAGATGTCCGAACGTGAGGATGACGAACAGGGAGATAAGTCCCCTATTGCCCTACTGCCGGCTATGGTACAATAGAAGATGAAAACAAACACGTGAAAAAGGATGGGAATTACACATGTTTTCACGGGAAAACATCTGTGTAGTTTTGTGTGCTTTTTTCACGTGAAAAGTATCAGACAAGGGCACTACTTTATGAAGCTGGCAAAAACATACGATCCTAATGCTTACGAACCAAACATTTACGCCATGTGGGAAACCAGTGGTGATTTTGCACCCAAAGGAGAGGGCGAACCGTATAGTATCGTCATGCCACCACCGAACGCTAACGGTAATCTTCATACCGGTCACGCCCTCACCGTCCAGCTAGAGGATATCCTATCGCGCTTTCATCGCATGAAGGGCAGGGATGTCATCTATATTCCAGGGGCCGACCACGCCGGATTTGAAACCTGGGTCGTCTACGAACGCGAACTGGAAAAACAAGGTAAAAACCGCTTTGACTTTAGCCGCGAACAACTTTACAGCCAGGTTTGGAACTTCGTCGAACAGCAGCGGGGCAATATGGAACTACAACTACGCGCCCTTGGCGTCAGTGCAAGCTGGCAACACCTGGTCTTTACATTGGACGAGAAGGTCATTCGTACCGTCTATGGGACGTTTAAGAAACTATGGGACGAAGGCCTCGTTTACAGAGGCGAGCGTATCGTTAATTACAGTACAAAATACCAGACGAGCTATGCCGATATTGAGGTAGATCACAAGACCGAGAAGGGGACATTATGGAAAATTGCCTATCCAACCCTTGATCACATCGGTGAAATCGTCATCGCGACAACCCGTCCCGAGACGTTACTGGGTGATACTGCCGTCGCCGTTCACCCTGATGACGAGCGCTATAAACACCTTATTGGCACCCGCGTCCTTCTGCCAATTGTCGAGCGTGAGATTCCTATTATAGCTGATGAATACGTCGACCCCACCTTTGGGACGGGCGCCGTCAAGATCACCCCTGCACATGATCCAAACGACTTTGAGGTAGGGCAGCGCCATGATCTCGAGCGTATTCAGGTGATCGATTTTGACGGGACGATGATTAATGTACCGTCACAGTTTGCCGGTCAGGATGTACCAAACGCTCGCAAGCGTGTTCTGGCCGCTCTTCAGGCCGCCGAACTATTGCGGGGGGAGGAGACGATCGAACACACCGTGGGATACGACTACAAGAGTGGCGAGCCAATCCAGCCCCTTATTAAGGATCAATGGTTCCTCAATATCCGACCTCTGGCCGATCGCGCCAAAGCGGCCATCGAGGCAGGGGAGATTACCTTTAGTCCGGCCAGTAAAAAACAGGTACTCATCCAGTATTACGACAATCTCAAAGACTGGAATCTTAGCCGTCAGATCCCATGGGGCATTCCTATCCCAGCCTTCCAAAACGTCAACGACCCTAACGACTGGATATTCGACGATCGTGTCGATGAAAAAGAGATTGTTGTTGATGGTACAACGTATCGTCGCGAAGAAGATACCTTTGACACCTGGTTTAGCAGTGGCCAATGGCCATTCATCACCACCGATTACCTTGACGCGGGAGAACTGGCGCGATTTTATCCAACCAGCGTCCTCGAAACAGGGGTAGATATCCTGTATCCGTGGATTTCTCGCATGATTATGCTAGGACTGTATGCGACCGATCGAGTACCGTTCCGTCATGTGTATCTCCATGGCCTTATCCTTGATGAGCACGGCCAAAAGATGAGCAAGAGTAAAGGCAATGTCATCAACCCGATGGAGGTCGTATCTGAATTCGGATCTGACGCCCTCCGCCTGGGAATTGTTGCTAGTCGTAGCGCAGGGCAGAATCAAGCCTTCAGCACGAGCAAGATTGTAGCTGGACGCAATTTCTGTAACAAGCTATGGAATGTGGCGCGCTACATCCAGTCCCGCACCGGCGATAATTACCAACCACAGGGGGTCTTACGGCCCATTTCGACCGCTGATCATTGGATTATTCGTCAACTAAACAATGCGGCTGATGATATCGAAGACCACTTGGCAAATTATCGTTTTGCTGAGGCTGCCGAGACGGTGTATCACACCATCTGGAACGACGTTGCCGACTGGTACGTTGAGGTGTCAAAACAGCAGGATAACATCCAGATGCTGGCTTGGGTCCTCGATACCAGCCTTAAACTCGTCCATCCGTTCGCTCCTTTCGTCACCGAGACGATCTGGCAAACTCTTGACTGGCACCATAACCTGTTAATGGTACAAAAATGGCCTAGTGATAATCCGTACGATGAAATCGCCGCTGCTGCCTTTGAACGCGTACAGGAATTCGTCACCGAAACCAGGTATGTCTTGGCCGAACTACCTGCTGGCAAGAAATACTCGATTCTCTATCAAAACGACGGTTTGATTGCCGATAACGTTGCCGTCTTGACTCATCTGACCCGCGTCAAAGAGATTAAACAAGTCGATCAACCAGTTGGCCTCCGCCTCGCCGCAAGTAACCGCGAAGCATGGCTAGATGTTGATAAAGACACGCTATACGAGCACCAGTCAAACCTTGAGGTACGTCTGGCCGAGACCCGATCATTCATCGCTAATCTTCAGGGGCGCCTTGCCAATGAAAACTACCTCCAAAAAGCTCCGGCACATCTGGTTGAAGAAACAAAGAGGGAATTAGAAGAAAAGCAGGCCTTCGAGGTACGTCTCGAGAACGAACTATCAGTGATTGAGAACGAATAGTTAACTCACTAACGGCAACGTGTAGTTGTCAAATGGGTGATGACCACGAGCAGTTGGCTTTGCCTGAACATATTTACGGTCTTCCTGACCACGAGGCTGCGTACGCGGCTGTGATGAATTCAGGCTGCGAATCGCCTGGTATAACGAGGTACGTTCGCTATGGGTATGTGGATCATTACCGGGTTTTGCCGGACCATTACTGGTCGCAGGTGCCTGAACGGCTAAGGCAGTAATCATTGCTTTGTCAATATTCGTATCATGCACCAGTACGCTGCTGGCAGTGCCAAGACTCAATGTCAGGGCAAGAAAGTTCAAAATGGTGGGGATGCTATTCATATGTCCTGTTTTTGTTTTTTATATGGTAACAATATCTAATATAGCACAAGCTTTATTATTTGTCAACTGTATGTCAGTCTAGGGATTTCAGGTCACTTCTATTTACCTACAAATGTTGAGCCCGCACCTTTGAAGGAGCGGGCTCAACTTCGTCGGGTGCGGGCGAAAAGGTGGACAAGTGGTTTCGACCAACCGCCATCTAGGAATGTGTGAACCGCTGGAACCACTTCGGTTGAAATGTCGCAATCGCCACCACTACCACGAAAAACGAGAAACCGATGGTGTCTTCGATCTTGCCGTTGATCAACGACCAGATTGCCATCGCGGCCAGAAAGGCCATCAACGACCAGTACAGGATGGTGACGACCCAATAGTAGGTCGACTTGGGTGCGGGTTTGGTGCCGAAATTGGCCATGCCCATCTCCTTGATTCTCGATCTGACACTAGAGGTTAGTGACAGAATTATTTATACAACAAAAGATTGCTGTATGCAATATCAATACACTACTCGTGATGATAGCCGCCACCCCTGGCGATCTCTTGGGCCCGATAAAGTTGTTCGATTAAGATAAGACGAACAAGTTGGTGAGGGAAGACGAGTTTTGACAGAGACCAGATAAAGTTGGCGCGTCGGTGAATGGTCTCGTCGACACCATAGGCACCGCCGATAATAACGACAATCTGTTTGCCGCGTGATATTTCGTCTTCAATCAGAGAGGAAAGGGCAGGGGAGTCAATGTTTTTGCCACGCTCGTCCAGCAATATCACAACGTCATCATCCTTCAGGCGTGCAAGTATGCGCTCAGACTCTTCCTGACGCGCTCTGTCGGCCTCAAACATAGAATGAGGCAAGAATACCCATTCTGTGTCATACGGCTTCTTCAGGCGCTTCTCATACCGTTCGATGCCCTCCTGCACCCAGGCCTCGTGTTTCTTGCCGACAGCAATGATGCGGAGCATTGACTATAACTCGTCTTTTTTTGAGGTAATAAACGAACCCCATCGACGCAATGCCCCGAGGCCTGCCTTTAAAGGAAGTTCGATCACCATATCAAGAATCATCGTAATAACGTTAAATCTAGCATACCCTTGGCTGATCTTTTGGCCGACAATCGCAAAGGGAAGATAGATAAAATCTCGCACCATCGCCACACCGTTCACGCCACTTTCCACCGTCTCGAGTTCGCGGATATTGCGACTGAGGCGAAAACCAAGAAAGCTAGCTGTACAAAAGAACACAAAGAAGATAACCAGGTGAACTGCGGTAAATCCAATAAGGGTCAGCAGCCACGATACCAGGCCAAAGACGCCAATAATCAGCAAGGCATAGATGGCATTAAAGATACCGCCATATTGACGTGAGGTTTTGGCTGCCTCATATCGTTCTTGCTTTTTACCATATAGCAGCTGATCAGCACGCGACACCAGGGCTCGCGTATTAACACTGCCGGGCATAATGAGGGTAAGACGGAGAAGCAACATATAGAGGGGTGGGAGCGCCAAGTTAACCGCCAGTGGCAACCACTCAATCTGGCCATGCACCCACAGGTCATACGGCACCTCAACCACTACCCCGATAATCGCCTTGGATATTAACAGAAAGAGGATACTACGAATCACCCCGCGGTTCATGCGCTCTTCGGTATCTTCATAGGCCGCATGAACAGTGCCTTCAAATAATTGCAAAAAGGTGCCAGGTTTTTCTAGGATTTTAGCGGCATCTTCGTGCGCCTCGATGGTACGCCACAAGATACGAAATACTGCACCCTCGCGGTTAACCATCTGCTGTAGACGCTTGTTGTTCTTTGAGGTTAATAAGCTGTCAATCGTCTCATTAAGGCGCACATAGGTGGCCTGACGCTCTGGATGGCCATCGAATCGGCGTAGTAGTGCCCAACGAATCGTCGCATCATCTGATTTAAACAATGATCGATGCACCGCGACAAACAGTAATAACTCATAATCCTTTGGTGGCGCACCATCGTATAGCGACTTTGTATCAATCGCCTCCTTGAAGTGTTCGAAAACGAATTGTTCAAACGTCTCGCGCACCAAGTAATCAGTCAGGGTAGCATGCGCCTCGATGGCCAGCACATTAATCGTCCAGGCTTGCACTACCTGGGGCGATTTTTTGATACCGGTATAGGCGGCGTAATATTCGGCAGCCTTTTTGGTCAGCACCTCGATCTTAGCTAGTGACACCGAATCGTTCGCCAGGTAGCCTGCCAGGGTTAGCTCGGTTACCAGTTCGGCTCCGCTTTCGTTCAGTTGTTGTTTGTCACCGGTAATGAACAGTCTGGTATAAAAACGACGAATCGCTCGCTGCAGCAGCAAGTGATCTTCGGAATATTCGGCAGCGTTGCGCACCTGTTCATAGAGCATCGAGATCGTTCGCCCCACCCCTACCACGTGGTAGGTCTCGGCCGCACTGTCGGTGGTGATCGTATAATCACGATAACGCTGCGCCGCTGAAAGGGCAGTCACAAATTTCTTTGCTTGTTTATTGAGAGTATTCATCGTAACTACATACATTGTAACATTTTCAGGTAAATTTCCACTACAGGTGGTATGATAGACATATGAAAACAGGGGTATTTCAAGCAATCCGCGCCATTGGAACAGAGTTTGCAATGCGACTGTGGTGGCCGGCCTGTTATGCTGCCATCTTCATTGCTGTCGTATGTGTCGGTCTGTTAGTTTGGCTCACCTCTATGAATGCTTGGTGGTGGTTGCTTGCACTTCCTATCGGCATTGGGTTATCGGTGGCGACCGTCCTACTAATCGTGTTCTTCTTGCTCATTCGGTATGTTCGTCCCAATCGCACCGCTTCCCAAAAACAACAGGTACGACAATTTGTTGACAAGCTTGCCCTGTTACAAGAACTGTCGGGTACACCAAAATTCATCATTCTGTTTCGCACAGTCCGCAGTATCGCTGCACCACGATCAGATTCATATCTTAAAGATCTCGTCAGTACCAAGAATTTGAAGACGGATTTTATGGAGATTGCGCGGTCGTTTGACGCATAGGAGATGGATATCGCCGGTAAAACCTGAGGGTTCAAACCCTGGGAAAAAAATAAGATGACCAAATGGTCATCTTATTTTTTGGCGGAGAGAGAGGGATTCGAACCCTCGGAACCCGTGAGGGCTCACTTGTTTTCGAGACAAGCCAGTTCAACCACTCCTGCACCTCTCCGTAATCTGTTCTATTTTACCACGATGCAGGATCACCCACGAAAAAAGAGTAGTCATAACACTACTCTTTTTTCCTTGGTACAACTATCAGAGGCAGACTCTCAAAAATACCGACTACTGAGCCAGTACATACAAGAGACGGCAAGCCAACCGCATACAACCCCCTGAAACACACGTAAAAAGTTGCACGTGACTCAACCGTGCAACTTATAGAACTATTCGTCTTCCCGTACGGGGCAAGACTGGATATCCAGCCGGATACTATAACGGCACCGACACAGAAACCGTAGTCCCTGTATATCACGCCAAGGGCTTTATGCATCGCCCCACAGTATACCGAGAGACTCGAAATCCAATATTCGTGTTCGTGTTGCTGGGCGAATTGTTCAAATTCAACGTCAACACACCAGCATTGCTGCCATTGTTCCAGTTGCCGCCGCGAATGAACGCACGAGTACTTTCAGACCAGATAACCGTAATCAGTATACACTAGAAGTATATGACCGTCCTACACAGCGATGCGTTTCGCCTCGTCGCCTCTCTCGAAACACTCACGAAAGCTCACCAGAAGGCACTTATCGGCAAACGGTCAAACCGGACTGCAACAACGAGCAACTATGCATTCATGAGCGAGCTGCTCACGATCCAGCAAGAGCTCGCTAGCGGCACGTACGTGCCCCTTCCCTACAGAAAACGCCTCGTTACGGAGCCAAAAGTACGACATATTGAGGCACCTGCCTTCAGGGATAGGATCGTGCATCATGCTCTCCATAGTGTCCTTAGCCCATTTTACGAACGACACTTCATTCACGACTCATACGCTTGCCGTCCCAACAAAGGCACCCACAAAGCAATGAGACGAGTACAGCAGTTCCTCCGCACCACACCCACCATGTATGTCTGCAAGATCGATATCTCTAAATACTATGGCTCCGTTAACCACAACAAGCTTCGCAGCCTGCTTGCACAGCGTATCACCGACCCGCAACTGCTTCATCTCCTCGATGTCATCATTGCCAGTAGCGACAGCGGCACAGAATACGACTACCTATTCCCACCAGAATCACACTTCCATACCAAAGGCAGACGAGGTATTCCTATTGGCAATCTCACCAGCCAACTCTTCGCTAATATCTACCTCCACGCGGCAGATATATACGCAAAGCACACGTTGAAAATACGCCACTACATCCGTTACATGGACGACATTCTCCTCTTTCACCCCGACAAAGCACAGCTTCGCAGGTGGCAAGACAGCCTGACGGCGTTCCTCTACGACGAGCTCTATCTCACAGTGAATCCCCGTAAAGTACGGATATATCCAGCACAGCTGGGTGTCGATTTTGTCGGGTACATTTTGTACCCCCACACAAAACGGGTACGTGCAAGTTCGGTCAGGCGTTTTCGGCGACGGTTCAACAAAAAGCTCCGTAGTCTGACTGAAGGAAAAGTGAGCGTTCAAAGCGTGAACAACTCATTCAACGCATGGTCGGCACATGTCATGCACGGCAACGGCGAGCCACTGGTTGCACGAGAACGAGCGAAGAAAGATGATGCGATATTCGTAGCATCAATCCTCAAGCACTATCGAAGAGATATGAGGCGACAGCAAAAGCTAGAACAGCTCACACTATTTGATGACCACGTTGACACAGATACCCCTTAAGATTGCTTACTGCGAATCTTCTTCTGCCAGCTACCGCCCATCTTGCCAACCTCATCTATCTTCTTCGTGATGTATCCGAGTGACGAAGCTTTCATGAATTTTATCTCAAATGCAATCCGAAACAAGCTACGCAACACTTCAAGTTCAACGTTCAGATGTCTCAGTTTCTCAAGCGTTGCCTGTTCGCCCACGGTATTATTCGCTTCGATGATGAGCCGTAGCGACGTGAGTGCACTATTCTCCAGTTGTTGCCCAAGCACAAACCGCTGTTTTTTAGGAAATGTGTTGGCTTTCTCGAATGTCCAAAGCGTCACTTCCAACATCCTTGTATATATCACAAAATCTTGCTTCATGATGGGTAGTTAGGATAAAAGGGGAAAGTTAAAAGAGCTAAGGTCGTAAGGTATAACGTAAAAGGTCTGGATAGTATCACCGAGAGACTCGAAATCCAACATCCGTGAGCGCGCCGCTGGGCGAATAGCCCAAATGCAACGCCAACACACCAGCACCGCTGCCAGTGCCCCAGCCGCCGCCGCGACGGAACGCACGAGTACCCGATTCGGCTGCATTACTATATAATCCACCGACGCCTTGTGAACGTGGATAGAGCGTGCCGGTAGGACGACTGTTACTTGGCAGGCTATTCCATTGCAAGCTGCCAGCGTTGTAGTCTTTCCATACATAAGCAGACTCGCCAGAAAGCCCTGGTTGACCACCTGTTATGGTTGCATCCGTCCACTCGTATACATTGCCAGCAAAGTCCCAGATCACCTCACCGTTCGTGAGCGTCAAGGTACGTCGCTGTTCACCCGAGCTCTGCCCGGTTCCGGTATAGCCGTCGCTGTCGTTTGCACTGGCTGCCAGAGCATTTGCCGGAGCATTATCCGTATGTCCTCGGTACATTGTGCCCGAGCCAACCGTACCACTGACCCAGTTACTTGGGACGGAGATAGCATTCATGGCAATCGTCATCCATTCCGCTTCGGTGATAAGTTTACAGCCACTACAGGCACCCTGTGCTGTCGTGATAGCTGAGGTCTGCGAGATACTTACCCATGGATTGCCTGTAGCTTGGCTGGTAGCCGTACCGCCCACGTTTTTGGCCTCATACTTCATCACACAGAAGTCACTGGTGCCGTAATGAGAGTTACCAGGGACAACGATAAAGCCGGTTGGACAGGTCAGGGCAACACTGCCGCTGCCATCAGCTGTACTGATGCTGTAGGTGTCGTGCGGTGGAGCTGAGGTGTAGGTGGTGTAGTATTGGTCACTTGGAGTTTGACCAATGAGAGTGTCAAAGGCAGTTTGGTCAGCGGGATAGGTGTCGTTTTCTACTTTATACACCTCAAGCTTCTTTTTGACTTGAGCTTCTTTGCTGGCGATGGCTGATTCTCGGGCTCGGTTTTGTATCCCTGTGTAGGCAACTATAGATATAGCTGCAAGAATGGCGATGACGACGATGACTATGAGGAGTTCGACAATTGTGAACCCCCGTTGCGATGCTATTCTTTTATGAGAGGGAGGGAGGGAGGGAGGGAGGGAGGGAGGGAGGGAGGGAGGGTTTTTGCTTTTTCCTGCAAATTGTTCTCTCATAGCATCTGCTATTCCGTATACCTTCATATCAACATCTATCTCCTTCAAGGCGTATCTTACGCTTCTATATAATCTAGCTTTGATTATACCACAAGCAGGATGGAGTCAGGGGGTAGCTTTTACGCACTACGTACCTTATCTATCCTCTCACGAATCGACCTGTCATTCTCGGCATCGTTTGTGAGAGAAACGCTATACTGCTGCACGAGTGAGCTTTCTGTACTTCTGGAGGATGTTCTTTTTTGATTTGCTCAGTTGAATGCGGTTCTTTGGGTTTTTAGCAATAGCAACACGACGTTGTAAGTCAGCGATGAATTCTGGGCTATTTTCGTTGACGCTTGTGACATTGCTTTTGTTCATACGTCTATTATACCGTACTCTCCGTAGAATGCCCATTATTCCGCACCGGCCAAAACCCATGCAACCCCCCCACATATCCTATACCTCCACCCCTGTTATCTTTTGTCTGTTCGCCCTCCAACACTTTCCATCTTTTTCGTGACCCTCGCTTGACTTGTCTGTTATCCTAGCCCCACTTGCTACACGCACCTATCCACGGGTCGTCTAATACAGCAAGGAGAAAGGAGGAGACGCTATGAAGAAGCGTACAAACAAACACGGTAAACTTGCTGGCGGTCGTGGACGTGGTAGACCAGCTCTGTCGGGCAATGTCCAGATTGAACCAGTTCATGTTTCGCAGCTCGATCTCACCAAACTGGCTCGTGCCCTTGAACAGTATTGGAACTGCCTTGACTCGGTAGACAGGACTAAGCTATCGGCAAAGTAAGCGTGAGGGCTGCGGTGAACTGTCCAAATCACCAGTCGTTCCACCTATCGTGTCACTGTCGGTAACAGGGGCGAAACACCCCCATATGTCCAAGGTTGAGCCAGCTGACTGATGTTCTCCTTTAGGAGAAATATATGTACGTCCGCGTGGGGGGCGCTCGCGTAGCCCATGCGGACGGCAGCCAGCTTGCCCTGTCAATGGTGGGTGAACAGAGCGAACAGTTGTAGAACGGCTGTCTGGTCGCCACTGGGCGGTTCGGGACGCAGTAAAAATATATCAAAAGTAATGGCTCACAAGACGAGCCGCAAATAGCAAGTAAAGGTGGAATTACAGTGGTAACGAGGCTTGCAATATAATGTTGCAACATCTCACTAAAACCACTGGACTTTCCATCGAAAGGAAGCATTAATAGGATGACCTATCAAATAATAACAGAGGTAGCGAATAGCTATCTCGACAATATCAACGTAATGAACAGAAAGGAGAAAAACAACTATGAACACATTACTACTCCAAAGCATGGAACAAGTGGCTTCACCAGCCGAGCGACCACGCATGGCGGTCACGTACATTCGGGTATCTACCAAGCGTCAGGCTGAGAAAGGCGGCATGGATGAGGGCTTCTCAATTCCAGCCCAGCGTGAAGCCAACCAACGCAAAGCTGAAAGTATGGGAGCATACATCGTCAAAGAGTTTGCTGACCGTGGTGAATCTGCCAAGACAGCTGACCGACCCGCCCTGCAAGAAATGCTGGAATATCTCATGACCCATAGAGTGGATTATGTTATCGTGCACAAGTTAGACCGTTTGGCGCGTAACCGCTCGGATGATGTCGAGATTATGAACGTCCTGAAGAAAATGAAGGTACAACTGGTTTCGACCATGGAAGCCTTTGACGATTCACCCTCAGGTAACCTGATGCATGGCGTGATGAGCTCTATTGCAGAGTTTTACAGCAACAACCTTGCCCAAGAAGTAAAGAAAGGTATGTGGCAAAAGGTGCAAAATGGCGGTACACCGTCAAAAGCACCGTTAGGCTACAAGAACCTCATCACGAGGGATGAATTAGGACGAGAGGTACGAACCGTCATTGTTGACGAAGAACGAGCACCGCTTATCCGCAAAGCCTTTACCTTGTACGCTACAGGAAGTTATACGGTGAAGCAGCTAGCCGAGGAACTAGCGGCAGAGGGGCTGACAACGGCTTCAACACCCCGAATAGCCTCGAAGCCAGTCACGCAGGCACGGATGAATACCATCCTCATAAACCCATACTACAAAGGCTTAGTGAAATACAATGACACCTACTACGATGGCAGTCACCCAAGACTGACGGACGAAGCGACATGGCAGAAAGTGCAGGATATTATGAAGAGTCATCGCCAGGGCGAGCGAACTCGCAAACATCCGCATTTCCTGAAAAGCACTGTCTGGTGTGGGTCATGTCACGGCAGATTGCTCGTGCAAGTATCCCGTAGTTCAACAGGCGACCTATACCATTACCTGATGTGCGGTAACCGACACGCTAAGCGGAATACCTGCCAGCAGCGGTCGGTACAGACTGATGAGGTGGAAAGGCAGATAGAAGCCTACTACCGCACTGTGCGACTGAGCGATATCGAGAAAGAACAGCTACGGACGGTGTTGGTAGCAGAGCTGGGTAAGCTCAGAAAAGAAGAGCTAGCAGCACAAGGCAACATACGGCTTGAGCGAGATAAAATTAAAAGAAAGCAGAAGAAACTACTCGAAGCTCATTATGCCGATGCAATGCCACTAGATATCTTCAAGGAGGAACAGGAAGCCCTGCAAAAAGCCAAGGTAGAGATAGACCTGAAACTGGCAGCATTAGAGCAGAATTACGAGGATGTTGAACGAAACCTTGATGTTGCCCTTGAATTAGTGGCAAACGTGGGCAAGTTATACAAAACAGCTCCAGAACACATCAAGCGGATGTTCAACCAAGTATTCTTCGAGAAGGTACTGGTGAAAACTAGTAACGACGTAACGCCACAGAGAACACCCCTGTTTGAGGCACTTCTGTCCCCACAAACAAAGCAGCTCGCTATTTCTAGCGAGCTGCTTCTTAGCTTAAGTCGCAAACGATTGCTTCATTATGCAAAACGTTTGAGTAACGTACTTTTGGTACACCCGGCACGATTTGAACGTACGACCTCTTGCTCCGCAAGCAAGCGCTCTATCCAGCTGAGCTACGGGTGCATATGTATCACCACACACGGGAGTGCATAGTGATACTTTCGTGTAACTAGAAGGTACTTTGCTGCCGTAATCAGCAGCGAACATCGGCTATTGTACCACATTACCTCTTTATCAGGCAACTTAGAGACGTAGTTTGCGGACAAGAATATCGATGGCGTCGAGTTTCAATGTTTCCATCGGAAGGCGTTGACCTAAGATATCAACAATCCGTTCACCGGCTTCGTCTGGAAAATAGACCGATACACCTGGTGCGAAACGCTTGACCGGAATTAGCATGATTGAGTTATGATCACCATCTTTGATTAAGCCAAAAGCCTTAAAATCAGACAGATGGTACAATCTTTCACCGATGTATAGGCCCTGTTTACCACTAAGTGCGTATTGGATATCGCGAGGAGGACGACGACTATAAACAACAAGGGCGACCGCCATCACCATCACCAAAAAAGAGAAAGTCCACAAGAACGACTTGAGAAATAGAACGTCGGCCGCAATCAGCAAAAGCACCACTACGGCAAAAATGATATACCAGCCAGTCCCTTTTTCTTCATGAATATACTCGTGGGCGACCCATTGCACAGGAACTTCCTCGGGTGTCTCGACAGGACGACGCGTTTCGGCCGCCGCAACAGGCGCATCGACTTCTTGGTCGGCTGGCTGATACGTCTCCTGAGGATAGTCACTTGGCTGGTCTGCAGCCTGCTGATTATCTTGCCAATAATTCTCCTGGTTCTCATCGGGATTCATACATTTTTAGTTTATCACAAGCGGCGTTTGTTGCGAGAAAAATGAGAGATTATGATAGTTATGACTATATTTGACAAATATGATGTTTTTTGCTATAATTACATTATGAATGAACGATCGTTCCGACCCAGTAATCACGATAGAGACCAGCAACCTCAGACACCCCCTGATGCAGATCTTTTGAGACAGATGTCACAGGCTGGGTTCAATATGGTAGTTGACCAGCCACATATACCACCGGCATTGCGAGCAAAGATGGAGCAGCGTAGGGCCAAGATTCCAGATACAGCCTACGAGTCGCTAGCGAAACGACTACAAGACCAAGGTGTCGATCTCAGCCACGTTGCTCATTTGTTACCAGAGGAGAAATAGGAAGGGGAGATGGCGGCCTTCGGACTCCTCCGCTTGCTTGCCAGAAAAATACCTTCGGTGCTTTTCTAGCTGCGCGGCACTACGCCGAACTCGCCGTCAATTTTGACTACGTCAAAATTACGCGGGAGTTCGGATCGCCCCGACTTCGTTAAGAAAAAAGAATGACCAGATGGTCATTCTTTTTTCTTGGCGGAGGAGGGGAGATTCGAACTCCCGCTCCAGGTCTCCCCAGACTAACGATTTAGCAAACCGTCCCCTTCAGCCACTTGGGTACTCCTCCACAGGTAATGAGACAAACCTACGGTTTTTCTCACCGCGCGGTACAACGAAATAAATTCGTCGGGACCGGCTGCTCTTTTCCCTAAACAACGATTTATCATTTAGGCAAAGTACGTAGTATATAGTACCATAAGATTAGCAATCTTAGTAGACATATTACGAATAATTTGCTATAATAGAAGTATATTGCATAATAATAGGAGCCTGTTTCGCAATGATCAAGAAATTTATCTCAGTATTCGCCCTCTCGCTTGTCGCCATAGGGACGACATTCTTTCTTGCATCAACTCCCGCCGCTGCACTTTTTGACGGTTCAGTACGATCAGGTGTTGACGCGGCTCGCGGCTCGGATGTTCCTAGTACACTCTTGGGTGATGGCGGGGTATTAACAACCGTCATTAACGCCATGCTGTTTATCGTCGGATTTCTCAGTGTGATTATGCTTATCTTTGGTGGATTGCGCTATATTATTTCGGGTGGCAATTCCGCTGCCGTTACTTCAGCCAAAAACACCATTCTCTATGCAATCGTTGGTCTCATTATCGCCATTTTTGCCTACGCCATCGTTAATTTTGTTATTGGATCCGTTACGGGCGGCGGTACTGCCGGCACCAACGTTTAGCCCTTACGGCTTGATAAGTAAATTGGAAGTACTATCTTCGGCTTTTATTTGCCAACCCTGATCTTTTAATTGGCGAAACATGTCAGTGTCCTTTTCGATAAGGACACAGGTGATGCCATACTTTTCGAATTGTTGGGCGCGAAATACTTCGTCACTTAGCACTTTATTGTAATCCTTCATATAGGTGCCTGTCTCGTGTTCCCAACTAGGCATACGACCGTCGATATATACCTTATGGCTCGGCAGTTGCCAAATAAGATACCCGCCGTAGTTATACGAATTAAAAAGATTCCCGCGACAAGGGTGATCTGTCAGATACTGCACAGCGTGGGCTGGGTAGCCACGGCTTGCACCACTTTTTGCAACCGTCTCAATAACTGGCAGCACCAATGTTACTGCGACCAGTACTAATGCTGCTATCTTGGCGACCTGGCGTCCCCTCGGGCGGTCTTTTTTAGGCAAAGCATCACCGATTTCCTCTGTCGTTTGCTGAAGACCAGCGAGAGAACTGAGGATAAATAGAGGGGTCATACGCACGCTCGTAACCGCCATGATAAATAATAACGTCTCAAAACGAATATACCTCCGCCAATCCCGCTGGTTACGGTAGATAGTTAGTCCCACCCATGTCAGTACATACGGCACAGCGGCAAGTGGAATTGCAAAACGTGCCCATTCGTTAATGGTTGCATGCAAATCACCATCAAACATCGTCCGAAACACCTCGGTATATAGTTCGGCACCGTAGGGGTTCACAAACGTCATGGCAAGTGCGATCACCCCGATCACTGCCAGTTTCCACGACTTCTCCCGGATTACCTGCCACCCTCCATACGCAATACCGATCAAGAAGCTTCCGTGAAAATTCGCCCAGACGAGAAATAACAAAGGAATAAGCACACGCCATTTCTTATTCTTCTGGCGAATAATGAGGGCAAGGAGTGCCAAACCTAGTACCGACCACGTCAGGGCGCGTACTCCTGCAAAGGGTAATATCGCCACGCTCGCCGCGATAAGAAACGCCGGGTGGACCTTGCGACCCATGATAGCAATTGCTGCCGTCCACATACCGGCATAAAGCACAGAAAGCAGTTCAAACGAACCAACATGATACACAAGAGCCACGACGATATCACTCAGCCATTCATGATTTACCCAGTGAAAATTACCGGCCGTGTAGGTAAAAATGTCATATTTTGGCACTCCATGATCAATAAAATATTGGCCCGACCTGAGGTGCCAACCAAAATCTGAATCAAGTGTGATGTACGACCATAAGAAAAAGATGATAAAAATACCGACAAACAACAACGGTCGTCGATGGGTCATTATAGTTCTATGGATTGCTTGCATCATATAGTTATTTTACCGTATATCGTACCGCACGGTAGGATGGTTCGTCTGGCGAATAATCATATCGTATATCATCTTGCTGGTGCCACGCACGAGGTATTGCTTCCCACGCCATTGGCCGCATGCTGACCTTTTGCGGTCGCACGTGGTCGATTACCCAAATTGTCTTCTCTTTGTGCGCCGCTTGCACTTCAACCATGCTTCTCTTTATGTCGTCTGGTTCATAGGCAACAAACCGATTGAGACCATAGACAACAAGACCTTCCTGTTTGCCATAATATTCTGCTATCACTGCTATTCCAGGATTAACGACATAGACAGGGCTCCGGCTGTCGATTGCTTTTATTTCACTCATGATTTGCCGAACACTCGTCGTACCGTCAAATTCATTGTAATTTCCTCTCAAATACACATTTGTTATCCCTATAGCACTCAGCACAAGGTACGTTATCGCCAAGGTGGCACCCAAGAGGCGTATCTTATATTTTTTACTAGCAATCGTAGCAACACACAGAACCGCAATGACAATTGATCCGATCACCATACTTGGTACAAGATACCGATCATAGTACTTTGACACCAGAGGCGGAAGAGACAGAACAACAAGGAGAGCGGGCGGTACAATAACACTTATCACAAGGAGTGACATCTGGGTATTATTTTTCACAAGACGCTTTCGTAGTATATATAACAACGTAAAGAGAATGGCAGTGACAGCTATGACAACGAGGCCTATTTCCCACCACGCAAGATGCGCGATCGGCTCGTAAGTAAATGTCCTTGTCACTGTATCACCTAGCGTCACCAGATTAACCGGGGGAATCCAAAAACCAACAATTTGTTTGGTGGCGGCTGCCGTAAGAATAATTGGCAACCATACTGCAGCCGTCAGGAGGGTGACGAGACAGGAAGATTTCCAGTAGCTAGGCATAACGATTTGTCGCCATCGACGTTCTCCTGATCGATATACCTTTAGTGCTACCCACACCCACTGGGCAACCCAATAAATAGGCATCAGGTAGTGCGTCAGCAGCCCCAGCCCTACAATCAGACCATGTACCCGCCACAAGCGGCGTTCATTATTGGCTGAACTCGCCCGCATGACAATATATATCGCTACAACGATTAATAACGTCAGGAGGGTGTACATTCGCGCCTCACGACCATATCGCACTAACATAGGTGAAATGGCCACAAAGTAGGGCACCAGCCATGCATATTTCGCTCGTAATAACTGGCGCGCGATACCATACGAAACAATCACCACACCCGCACCAAAAAGAACACTCAAACAACGTATCGCCCACTCACTATTTCCAAACAATAGCGACCAGCCCTGAAGGATCAGGTAATAGAGCGGCGGATGGATGTCCTGCGCAGTGATAGAAAGTAGTTCGAGAGGTGGAAAGCCAATAATCCACACGCTGTACGCCTCATCAAACCATAGAGAGGCCTTCGTAAGGTCATATAGGCAGAGTAATAGGTACAGTATAATTGCGCCTGCTATGAGAAACATTTCTTTTTTGTGTTTTTTCAGCCAGGGCCACATAGGATATAGCATAGCATACCGGGGGTTTGGATCCGGCCCGTTTGCCAAGAAAAATGACCCCATACGGGGTCATTTTTCTTGGCGGAGAGGGAGGGATATCGCCAGCAAGCTGGCTCCTCCGGTCGTTTACGAAAATATGTAAACACATTTTCGTTTCACTCCTTACGCCGAACCCTCGGTCGCAATACTACGTATTGCCCGAGGATTCAAACCCATACAAGACAAAAGCAGTCCTAATGGACTGCTTTTGTCTTGGCGGAGAGGGAGGGATTCGAACCCTCGGTGAGCGTAAACCCACGACGGTTTTCAAGACCGTTACCTTCAACCACTCGGTCACCTCTCCAGAATGGTACCGACCTATTCTATCAGATACGACCCTCGTCGTCGAGAGTCTCGCGCGTCAAGGCGGCCACCCAGACGTGGTGAGCACCTGCCATACGTAATTGACGACTGGCTTCACGAACCGTAGCACTGGTGGTGATCACGTCATCGACCAATAAATATACAAGGTCGGGATCTAGAGGTTTTTGAACCGTAAAAGCTTCTTTGGCTTGCCTTCGACGCTGAGGAGCAGTCGCGCCGCGCTGAGCGGCGTAGCCTTTACGTCGCAGCACTTCCTCTAGTCGAACCTTCCGACGCTCACTGACCACCTTGGCAATCAGCTTCGTGTGATCAAACCCTCGCTGGCGAACATGAGACCTGACGGTCGGAATGGGCACAATAACCACATGAGAAGGTAAGGCGGGAAGCGCATCTACCATTACTTCACCCAAGGTAATTGCCACCTGACGCATCGAGAGAATTTTCATCCCCTTAATCGCCTCACCGAGCGGTCCATGATAGCCATCAACAATCCATACACGATCAAACGGCAACTTGCATCTCCCGCACATCCCGTTATGGAGGGCGGGGCCTTGGCAACCCGCACAGACAGGAAATACTTCATTAGTGATGTTATATTTACAATTTTTGCATAGAATTTCACCAATTACACCACACCCATAACAGTAGTGCGGAGCGATCAAGGCCAAGACAGCATCTACCATTGTGTTTTTTACGTTTCACCCCCTTATACGGTTGATTATAGCGTAATACTCGGTTATACTGATAGAGACTATTTGTCAATAGAGCCTAGAGAAAAGTGGAGGAATATCATGGCCCGTAAACAAAATGACGATCTCTTGATCGAGGATGAGCTTGCAGCGGCGTTCCTGAACGACGACCTAACAGCGACCGACCAACCAACCGTAGCGCCAGCGCCAGCAGATGACACATGGGAAGAAGCTGATGATGACTTTCCAGGACAACTGGCTGTTGATGTCTATGAAACCGACGAGACCCTCGTCGTTAAAGCCCGCACCGCGGGTGTCAACAAGGAAGACCTTGATGTCAGTATTTCTGACGGTATCCTAACCGTTAGCGGCACTCTATCAAGTGGTGACGACACCGATGCAACCAACTGGCATATCCAGGAATGTTATTGGGGTGAATTCAGCCGCACCGTCGCCCTGCCAGTTGCTGTGAAGGAAGACGAGGCGCAAGCTTCTCTAAAAGATGGCGTACTGTCGATTACGTTTCCTAAGGTCCAGCAAGAACAAGCTAAGAAGATCCAGGTATTGTAAATCAGTCAATGTGATCATAAAAATACCCTGCAATATTAGGCAGGGTATTTTTTTATATCCAAACTTTGGCCGTATTATCAAAAACTCCCCTAGAGAAGGGGAGTTTTGAATGCGATAAATAACGAAGTCTTAGGCTGTACCGTTTGAGGCAGCCGTCACAACCCAGTTGACGATAGCAAATGCAAAGATGGCTACGATCAGACCAATGATTGCATACATGATGGTATTCTTGGCTGCAGTGACGTTATTGGCATTACCACCAGAAGTCGTGTAGCGAATACCTCCGTAGATCAGCATGATGACTGAAATGGCACCGATGATAAACAATAGCACATTGACAACCGTGAGGAATACACCATTACTACCAGTAAGGTTCCTTGGTCCTTGGCCGGTATTCGTCGCGTTCAAACCTTTACCAATTTGCGCGCTCGCCTCAGAGACACCCGTTACCGTACTCACCCCAAGGGCCAGCACAGGAACAAGCAACAACCCCGCAAGGGCAGTTCGAATTGTTTTCTTCATTTCTTTCTTCTTTCCTTTCATGTTTTGAATCATACCTACATTATATCAGGTGCGCATAACTTTGAATATCTCACAAAAGAAAGGTCGTTCATAAACAAAGAACCCCTTGAGAGGGGTTCTTTGTCAGATAGCTGTTATTAGGCTGTACCGTTTGAGGCAGCCGTCACAACCCAGTTGACGATAGCAAATGCAAAGATGGCTACGATCAGACCAATGATTGCATACATGATGGTATTCTTGGCTGCAGTGACGTTATTGGCATTACCACCAGAAGTCGTGTAGCGAATACCTCCGTAGATCAGCATGATGACTGAAATGGCACCGATGATAAACAATAGCACATTGACAACCGTGAGGAATACACCATTACTACCAGTAAGGTTCCTTGGTCCTTGGCCGGTATTCGTCGCGTTCAAACCTTTACCAATTTGCGCGCTCGCCTCAGAGACACCCGTTACCGTACTCACCCCAAGGGCCAGCACAGGAACAAGCAACAACCCCGCAAGGGCAGTTCGAATTGTTTTCTTCATCGTTTTCTTCTTTCCTTTCATTTGCTGAATCATGTTTTACATAATACCAGGTATCGATTATTTTGTTAATGTCTTACGAGCAAGCCCTACGAGACATTACCGGTTGACGCCACACCAAACACCCAGTTAACAATCGCCCAGGCAAAGATTGCTACCACCAGACCAATCACGGCGTATAAAAGAGTGTTTTTTGCTGCGGTGACATTTGTTGCATTGCCCCCCGACGTTGCATAACGAATACCCGAAACAATGATAACAATCACCGCTATCGCTCCAACGACAAAGAGGAGGACGTTAATAATCGTTTTGAATACATTGTCGATCTCTTTTGGTTTGTCGGCACAAATCTGCGAAGCCGGATCAATGTCACAAGGATCCAAGGCCGCCTGGACGGGTGTTGTAGAGGCAAAACCTGCCAGCGCACTGGTAATCAGTAGGGCAGCGAGTGCGAATTGTTTGATTTTCTTCATCCTTTTTCTCCTTTAGAAACTTTTGCTGATAAAGGTCGTAATTGCAAAAGCAAAAACAATCACGGCGATACCGATCACAGCATACAGTATTGTATTCTTTGCCTTCACTACCTTACTCGTATCACCTGACGACAGAACATAATTAAGCCCGCCAATGACCACCATTATCACCGCTAGCGCCCCAGCAATAAAGTAGGCAAGGTTTAATGCATTAAATAATATATCGCTTCCTGACTGTTCTGGAATACCAAACTCGTTTGATCCCGCCACAACCAATTGCCAGACAAAATTCTTTAAGGCGACCGCACTAAGCGCAATTGCAAAGCCAATTGCCGCGTTCATGATCGTCTTAAGTGCACGGGATACCATCTCAGCATTCCCGCTACTGGTGATATAGAGAAATCCACCATAAATAATGTATATCACTGCCGCATACGCAACGATGCGAAGAATAATCTCGACAACGTTAAGAGCGATCGTCCATATATATTTAGTCAGTCCTTCGTCTGTCTTGGGAGGGGATTTGATTTTACAGTCTTTACCGGTCCCCTCGGTCATATTCTTATACCATGGCGGAATGCCAAGAATTGCATTATCACAGGCTGCCGCCGCTTGGCCAGTAGGGATCGTCGCCCCGACAATACCACCGAACAAGCTGGCGAACATCATACCACCCAGTAAGGACAGTTTTATCTTTTTAAACATTTAGAATATCCCTCCGGGGACAAGCCACTGCAAGAGGGCATACATCGCCGCAAACGCAACAACACCTATAACAACATTCGTAATAATACCTCTAGCTTTTTTTACCTGCTCTTGGTTACCACCTGCGGTGGTGTACATCACCGCCCCGTAGACGATACCACCAACCGCCGCAATTGCCGCGCCTGCTGTCATAATATTCACCACCAAAAGGAGAAGCTTCCATACACCAGTATCTTCGACAGTTTTATCATCACCTTTCTTGGCGGCACCGCAAATAGAAGGAGGCAAAACGCCACACTTTAACTCTTCATCAGCTGCATTGGCATTCGTTACCACTGGGGCGGCCAGGCTGACACATCCTATCGCCACAAGGGCTAGTACTATATATGTGTGTATTTTCTTCATCACTATAATCACGATACAACATAATCGCCCCTGGAGCAATAAAAAACCGTGAGGGTATTGCAATATTATCATTTTTGGTGTATAATAGTACTATCTACTTAAATTATAAGGAGCAGATACAACATTATGGGCGAACGATCTGGCACAAGAAATCCTTTAGATATTTTTAGGCGACCGAGAATCAGAAATACCACCGTGGCATTAATGGCGGGACTAGCCCTTGCGGGCTGCGGACCAGTCAGCGCCGCGCCAGTTGAGCGCCCTAGTGTCTCTGCATCCGCAAACCCAGGTGAAGGCAATCAGTCCGACGATAAAACTAACGAAGACCATGAAAATGCCGAACACCAGGAAGACGTTGACCACGGTGATCAAGATGACACCAACTACGAAAAGATCAAGGTTGATTACGAAGAATTTGAAGGTTGGGATAACAAGCCAGGTGAGTTGACGATAGATCATCCCTTGTCCTCCTTTGAACACAAGAAAAGCCCTAAATTCATTAACTCACAACGAAATATTATCGAAAGATTCTTTACCGCCAATGGCCTGCAGATCAATATTGATGCCAACGGTCACGAACTAACCCCTGGCGGAGAATACCTTGCAAAAGATCCTCAGGCTTTTATTGAACTAAAGACCTCTGAACTTCGTATGGTGTACCAGCTTGCTATGGATAGCTCTGATCCACGTAATCTTGCAATTGCCAAGATGATGATACCTTACTTGACCGCAAAAGATAGCGAAGCGCGTACCCAGATAACGGATGATTTTGATATGATTGAACAGGGTGGCGGGGATGAGATTCGTCATTACACCCTAGATCCTAGTAAAAAAATAATCTTCACAGACGGAAAAATAAGCTCTCAAGCTGACGTTGGATCAAAGGTAGCAAATTTTGATGCAGTCGATCAACACGGCGAGGAGAACAATATCTCTATGAAATGGCAAGGGAGTTATTCTGGGCTATATCGAATTGCCTACATACATTAGGTAACCCTTACCTTCCGAGACTCATGAGAATAGGCAGCTAACTGCGGCCTATTCTTTCATTCCTCGGCGAGCATCGAGCTATGGGAATACCCTATACATGAACATCTGCGGGACGAACATCACATACAGAATGCCCTGTACGATAGCAGCGAAGATGCTGAATGCGACCAAGTGCTCACCAAGCTTTCGCTCCTCGGGAGTAGTCTTCGTCAAGTAGACGATTCCTAGTATGATGCCAACAATCGGCAATAGGAACGATACTACAGTTAGTGTATTGTACGATTCATGGTCAGATGCTTTGACAGTGTTTGATTTGATCACGACCTCTCTCCTGCTTAGGGTTAATAAAAAGGACAGCCATTGCTGGCTGTCTAGACCTAAACAGGGATACGGTATCCACTTGCTTATGCAACGGCTGCCCGTTTTACAGGTGGATAGCCTCGCATCCTTTAATGTTTAGTTCTAGACGGTTTGATTATATCAAGGAAGGGGAGTTTATCCTAGGCCAGAGGTCCGGCTAGGGAGTAATTCCTTGCGTTGACAAAAGGAAGCAAGCCCCCTACAGTAAGTAGTGAGATAGCGGTGCTCGCGCCCTCCCATTCACGGGAGGGCGTTTGCTTTACCTGTACTGGTACCCAAGGTGGGACTCGAACCCACGTCTTCCCCTTTGAGATAGCGGTGCTCTATCCAATTGAGCTACTCAGGCATACCGTGACGCAATGACAACCGTTTCCAGGCCCGCTAGCAACCAGGGGTCATCATGCACCGATAATGTAACTGATCCAAACAGATATTGCTAGTGCTAAACACCACGAGACTCCTCAACCTATTCTTTAATTAAGACGCCTATGCTTTAATAGCTATAGATATGAAATGGCACGGGCATACGATATTTGCTTTCTTTAGGGGGGTGAGGCCCTTTATTCGTCGTTTTAGCCCTTTATTCGTTGTATTGGCCATAGTTATTAGCTCCTTCGGGTCGGCAGTTCTTTTGTCGCAGCCTAGTTATGCCGCACCAGAAGACTTTGACACAAAAGAAAAATGCGAGGACAATGAATTCACCTGGGACGATGCGACGAAAAAATGTACCGATCCTAATGCGACGTCCTGTAACGTCGAAGGGGTAGGCTGGATCGTGTGCCCCGTTATGACTTTTCTAGGTAACGTTGGTGACACCGCCTTCGGTTTTCTCGCTGACAACTTTCTCTCTACAAATGTTGCATATTTTGGACCAGACCCCACTACCGGCGAGTCCAGTGTTGAGCGCGCCTGGAATGTGATGCGCACCCTAGCCAACATAGCCTTTGTTATTGCCTTTATGGTAATTATATATTCTCAGTTAACCAGTACCGGTGTGAGTAACTATGGGGTAAAGAAGATGTTACCACGCCTTATTATTGCTGCCATCCTGGTGAATGCTTCGTACATCATTTGTCAGCTAGCGATCGACGTTAGTAATGTCTTAGGGTATGGACTTAAACAGTTATTCGATTCCATTGGTGGCCTTATTCAGCCCTCCATCGACCCAGCCGCCCCTCCTCCTGCCGATGGTAGTTGGGCGGCCGTTATTGGGGGTCTGTTAGCAGGAGGAGTAACCTTATGGTTTACTCTCGGAGGTGGACTAATCCTTACTGCTGTTGTGGCACTCCTCTTAGTCGCCTTCATCTTAGTAGCTCGTATCGCACTGATCATCATCTTGACAGTCGTATCACCACTTGCTTTCGTTGCGTTTCTCCTGCCTAATACTGAACAGTGGTTTAAAAAATGGTACAAGATGTTCTTTGCTTTACTGTTAGTGTTTCCTATTATTGCTGTCGTATTTGGTGCATCCTCGATGATAGCAGAGGTCATTAACAATACTGCTGCTGGTCCTGACGACTGGAAGGTAAGATTAACCGCGTTGGCTGTCGCATCGATCCCGACATTGGCAGTACCAAGCCTTCTGCAAAATGCCATCAAGTCCGCTGGCGACATTGGAACTAAGCTTGCTGGTATGGCTAGCAAACGGCAGGCAGCTATCGGCTCACAAGCAAGAGCAAATGCATCAAAGGGACGATCGGGAGATTTAGTGCGTGGAATACAACGCTCTTCTGCGTTGAGACGAGCAAAGCGTCGTACGGGAAGGGTAGGGTCTTGGCTAGATAACAGTGCCCTCGGTAGGGCCGCCGGGTGGGATACTGGTGCTGCAGCCGCCACTGCGACAGTCGATAAGTCCATCCGCGAAGATATCGAAAACGAGCGAAATCAGGTAGCCGGTCTTAATAAGGGTGAGTTAAAGGCTGCTTATGACAAAGCTTCAAATGCCAAGAAGGCGGCTATTATGGAACGTCTGATTACTATCGCCGACCCGCCCGATTACAAGGATATGGTCGATGGTATTGGTCACAACAAAAGTAAAGATCGTTCAGTGGTTGCTTTACGACAATCCACAGCCAAAGCCTTGGCCGATCATGGACCGCAGTTCCTTAAGGCATCTAATCATGATGCTATTAGTAGTGGTACTATGGGTACGAACGAGTCTATTGACGACATGGCTCGCGCTAATATTACTGCCGGTATCTATTCACAAGAAAGAATGGTTAGCGAAAATAGCGGCAACCTAAAGTATGCACGAGAGGTGCTAGCCGACGGGGATACCACAATGCAACAAACACTCGGCAATACAGCGCGTGACCTACAAGAGAATCCTAACCTATCAGGTAAAATTAAACATAACCGTGAACAAATTGAAGAAATGGCAAAAAATGCCGCTCCTAGAGCCACGCCAACATCTATCCCGGCTGGAACCAGTGGAGGAACGACAGGGTCTGCAAGTAGCACTGGTGGCTCAACTAGCGGCGGCGGTAGTTCGGGTGGATCTAGCACACCTCCTGCACCTTCTAGCGGAGATGGTGGTAGTAGTGGGGCGCCCGTCCCTTCAGGCTGGGAAGAACACCCGTCCGGCCTTGTCGTACCTCATGGAACTACCAGTAGCCCAGCAGCCGCTCCAACGGTAACGCCAGCCGCAGCACCGGCAGCCTCTGCTCCAGCACAGACTAACCAAGAGATCGAAGCTGCTCAAGAAGCCGCTGAATCACGACCAAAAATTGTCGATAAACGCGGCGGTGATCGACCTAGTTTCTTTGGATCAAAAAGTAGTCCAGCTCCGAGACCAGGCAGTACAACCGATGCCGCTGGTCGTCAGACTCCCGCGTCAGCCTCGGAAGACTATCATGATAGAATGAGTAAGTAGATATGTCTAGCTATAAAGTTCCTCAAGACGTCGAAGCTGACGATAAGCTGCTTGGTCCGTTCAGTTTTCGACAATTCATTTATTTGATGATTGTTGCCGTCTCAATAGGGTTGGGCTGGTTATTCTTCACTATACTTCCGCCGCTCGTGATTGTTCCTTTACCGTTCGTTGTCTTTTTTGGGGCGTTGGCATTGCCGCTTCGCAAAGATCAGCCAATGGAAATATACATGGCAGCAATTCTCTCGTTTTACCTCAAACCACGCCGACGTTTTTGGGACCCAGACGGTATCGAAACCTTGGTGCAAATCGCCGCACCAAGCACTCCAGAGGTCCAGCGAACAAAAAATATATCCAGCACCGAGGCCGAGCAGCGTCTCCGCTACCTATCTGACCTGTCAGATACACATGGATGGTCGGTTCGTGGTATTCACAATCCCTCCGGTAGCTCACTCAACACCGACGTCTATAATGAGGCCCAGCAGGCCCAAGACCTTTTGGATAATGATGGCACGGTAGCACAAAACCTCAATTATATGATTTCGCAGAGTGACGAGCGTCGCCACCAGCAAATGCTCAGCCAGTTCCAATCAGCTGCCGCCTCACCAGCTCCGCCACCGCCACAACCTCAATATATTCCACCTCCAGATCCTTATGCAGCCCTTGCACAACCACAACCGACCCCTGCGCCGGCCACACAGCAGTATGTGCAACCTGTTGTCCCTCAGCCGTCTCAAACCCCTCAGACGCAGGCGGTAGCCCCATCACAGCCTACTCCTTCACCAGCACCCACCGCTGTCCCAGATCCTTTCGCCTCAATACCCGCACCACAGTTTAATCCGTATCCCGCCAGCATGAACCAAACAGTCATCCAACCCTTAGGAACCACTTCTCAGTCAGCCCCTTCGGCTGCGTCATCAGCCCAGACATCCTCAACCAACCCACAGACAAACCCAACAACCACTAGCACTAAACCGGTATCACCTGATATAATGAAGCTTGCAAGTAATGCTGATCTATCGATCGAAACCATTGCAAGGGAGGCCCATCGCATCAGCGAAAAAGAGGCAAATCTGACCAATGACAACGAAGTGTTTATTTCACTAAGATAATTCAGTTTTAACCGATAGGAGTGGGGAAGCAGGCACTATGCCACCAGTGAACCAAACACCAGGACCAGTACCCAATATGCCTGGCGCACCAAATGGCGTGCCTCCTCAGCCTGTTCCCGGACAAATGACACCCCCCGGTCAAGCGCCTGGCGCATCAGCGGCAGCACCCCAACAAGCACAAAACCCTAACTCCACCCAAAGTAGTCTTCAGTTTGCCGAAATCCGCGATGGCATGGCAATTATGTCTGATGGATCATTCCGGGCGATCGTTGCGTGTCAATCAATCAATTTCGACCTGATGAGTTCACGAGAAAGGGAAGGTGTTGAATATGCCTATCAAAACTTCCTCAACTCACTCCATCATCCTGTTCAAATCCTTATTCGATCACAGCGCGTTGATATTACGCCGTATATCGACAAACTAGCAACGCTGCGGCGCAATGAAGACAATATGCTCCTGACTATCCTGATGGATGATTACATTAACTTTATTGATATCCTTGCTCAAGAGGCAAACATTATGGATAAATCATTTTATATCGTGGTACCGTTCTTCCCAGAAGGCGACCTGGCTAACCTTAAAGGACAGGCCAAAGGTTTCTTCGGTAAGATGTTTGCTAAACCTGCATCTGTCACCACCATTGACAGTGATAGTTACGAAAAAGCCAAGACTGAGATCAACAATCGTGTCGATGGTGTTATTTCAGGACTCTTCCAGATGGGCGTTCATAGCGTACGCCTCACCACGACAGAGATTAGCGAACTATACTATAACTTTTATAACCCTGATACTGCTATTCGTGAACCATTGCGTAATTTTGAACAAGTAACCTCAATCTATACCCGTAAGGGACAAGGTCAACCACCGGAGGTACAGAATGGCTAAGAAAAAAGACGCGGTTGATATTGCAGCCGCTCAGGCAGCACGCGAACAAGCAGAGGTTGAACAGGCCTTTCTTAAGGGTGTCTCGACCATGCGCGACTTTATCGCGCCAAGTAGCCTTGAGATTCACAGTGATCACTTCCGCCTAGGAACAAAATATGGCCGTACTATCTATGTCTATGGGTATCCTCGTGAGATTTACACCGGCTGGCTTAGTTCACTGATTAATATCGATGAGGTGCTCGATATTAGTATGTATATTTATCCGGTTGATAGCCAGACCGTTCTTAATAACCTCCGTAAAAAAGTAACACAACTCGAGGCAACCCAATCAATCAACAATGAAAAGGGACGTACTCGTGATCCAGGACTTGAGGCAGCCATTCAGGACGCCGAGGAACTGCGTGACCAGATCCAGGTGGGTGCTGAACGGTTCTTCCGTTATGGACTGTATTTCACCTTATACGCTGATAGCCTCGAGGAACTAACGTTTGTTCAAAACAAGATCGAAACTATCTTTGGTCAGCAAATGGTATTTAGTAAGGTGGCTAGCAGCCAGCAAGAACAAGGCCTCAATAGCACCGTGCCGCAACTCACCGACCAATTACAGATTCGCCGTAACATGAATACCGGCGCCATCTCGACCTCATTCCCGTTCACCAGCGCCGACCTGACCGACAGTACAGGAATTCTATACGGCGTTAACATGCACAATAACGGGTTGGTTATCTTTGACCGGTTTACCCTAGAAAACGCCAACATGGTGGTATTTGCCAAGTCTGGTGCTGGTAAGTCGTTTACCGTCAAATTAGAGGCTCTTCGTAGTATGATGCTGGGCAGTGAAGTATTGATTATCGACCCAGAGAACGAGTATCAAAAACTGAGCGATGCCGTTGGTGGTAGTTACATTCGCCTTAGCCTTAGTGCTGATACTCGTATCAACCCGTTTGATTTACCACGAGTCATCGACAGCGACGAGGCAGATGACGCCTTGCGCGCTAACCTCGTGACCCTGCACGGTCTTTTCCGTCTAATGTTAGGTGGCACTCAGGTCGCCGCAAACGGCCAAGCAATGTCTGCCCTGACACCTGCCGAAGAGGCGGATCTCGATCAAGGATTAATTGATACCTATGCCCGTGTCGGTATCACAAGCGACCCGTTAACCCACGGCTCTCAGCCACCGACCATTGCCGATTTATACGACACCCTCCTTCATATGGGCGGTACTGGTCCGCAGCTAGCGCAGCGTTTGCGTAAATACACTACTGGAACCTTTGCCGGTATTTTCTCACAGCAGAGCAATATCGATATCAACAATAGTATGGTGGTCTTTAATATCCGCGACCTTGAAGACGAACTACGTCCGGTTGCGATGTATATCGTCCTAAGTCACATCTGGAACATTACTCGTACTGACCAGCGCAAACGTATGCTGATCGTAGACGAGGCGTGGCAGCTAATGAAATATGACGACAGCGCCAACTTCCTCTTTAGCCTCGCAAAACGTGCCCGTAAATATTACCTTGGCCTCACAACAATTACTCAGGACGTTGAGGACTTTATGGGCAGTAAAATGGGCCGAGCTATTGTCGCCAACAGCTCGATGCAACTACTCCTCAAACAATCAACTAGTGCGGTTGATGTCCTTTCTGATGTCTTCAAACTCACCGAAGAGGAAAAGAAACGTCTCGCTAACTTCCCAGTGGGACAGGGTCTCTTCTTTGCTGGCCAAAACCACGTGCATATTCAGATCATCGCCAGCCAGACAGAACAGCAGCTCATTACCACGAAACCTCAGGCAGCTCAAATCCAGGCCCAAGCCCCTTCTCAAAATACTAATCTTTACGACCAACAGATGTAAATTAATATATAATAAAAGCCAGTTATGCCAACAACGACAGATGAGGACCAGCAATCAATAATTAACCAAAGGGTTAATGATGGGCAAGGATCATACCTCAAGGGCGCCGATAATGCTGCTGCCCGGGCCAATCAGGATCAAGCCGATGCGTTTGAACGCGATTTTGGTGGCGAGAATTACAAAAAAGATGGCGTTTCTGGTGACCTCAGCGGGGGAGTGCGTGAAAAAGAAGAGAATCCCCAAGTAGACAACCCCTTCAATTACAGTAAAAGTAACTCTAATGCCCTCAAAAATCAGCCGGGATTTCAAAAAGCCCTTGCGTTTGCCAAGAAGCGCGGCGGCATTATTGGTCTTATCTCACTGTTTGGTATTGGCGGTGGACTACTCGCCGGATTCTTTGGGCCCGCCAGCATGATTATCAATATGACCGAGAATGTTTCTCTATCAAACGACTCGTCCTCAACCGCTATGGAACGTCGCTTTCTGAAAGTATTCGCCAACATGACCAACAAGGATGGTGGAGATACTATCTGTGCAAATAAAAAGAAAATTAAATGTAAGATGGGTAAAATCTCTAACTCAGCCCTTAGGCAGTTATCAAAGAAGGGTATTGTCGCCTATACAGATGACGGTAAAACCAAGATACCTTCCAAACGAACTGGCTATCCAAAAAACAATCCCTCTCACTACGAAATTGACCTCGGAGATGGCAAAGGACCACAAAAAATTCCAGCAAATAAACTAATGGAGACCTTGGTTGATCACCCAAAAGCTGCCGCAAAAGTGTTAGGAGTAAAAGGAGCCTTTAATCTGCGCATCAAAGCTTGGGCAGGCAAACATATCACAAAAGGTTTATTTGATAAATTTGGCATTAAAAAGAATGGTGGTCTGGCCGACGGAACACCAAAAAAAGGAACGATTAACGAAAAGCTCAATAACGCCAAAAATAAAGTAAAAGAGTCGATCAAAGCCCGCACGAAAGGTGCTGACCCTGACAGTATCGCCGGAAAAGTAAAGGGTAAACTAGAAAAACACATGAATAAGGCGAAAAAAGGTGGTACCGGATACGTCATCGCGGTTGGCGGCTGCATTGGCGTCCGAGCGCCCGGATATATTGCCGCCGGAGTGGCAGCTGTCCAGTTGGCACAGCTCCTACCGATTGCTATGGATGTTTTTATGTCACCCGGTTCAAAAGCCAAAGCCTCAGGAGTAGACACTAAAAACAGCATCACCAGTGAAGACATGGATTATATCGGCAGTTTATTGACGCACAAAACCCGCAATGCCTCTGGTAAAATGTCATCCCCGCTTGATTCAAAATATCTTTTAGCAGCCATGGGCGTCAACAAAAGCAAGCCTGGCGTCGCAAAGAATCTTGCCCCTGGATACAGTATGCTTACCTCTGATTTTACGATCTTAGCTCAAAAGGCTAAAAAGGAAACCGAGGGAGCCTGTAACGCCATCATGAGTCCGACGGCAATGTATGCTGCAATGGCAGCAGACATTGCCGTTACGCTTGCCGCCTCGGCAACGATCATTGGCGGTCTCATCAAAATTGCAGCCTCTTGGATTATCTCCGACCTCGTCAGTAAACTCGTTGCAGATTTAGCAGGAAAAGCCGCAATCGAGGCTATTAAAGAATTTGCGAAAAATGATGCCATACCAAACGCCGAAGGTGAAGAACTCGGCGACGTTCTTGGTCTTTCGGCAGCCGCCTTCTTCTCGGCAGGTGCCATGGCACGCCACCTTCCGGGATTAAAAATGAAACAACTAAAAGAATTCGCCGCTCTACAGGAAGAAAATGAATCGTTCCACCGTGATATGGATATTGCCTCACTCAGTCCTTTTGACATTTCAAGCCGCTATACCTTCCTCGGGAGCATCCTTCATAATGCCCAAATGGCCGTCCTTGCTAATGGCGGCTATGGCACCAGTAGTATATTATCGTCACTCCCAAGCCTGCCGTTATCACTTGTATCAAACGCCGGCGCAGTATTGAACTTCTCTAGTAATTATTGCGGGTTTGGGAGCGATTTCAAACTTGATACCAAAGAGGAGGAAGACATGCCAGCTATCAATATGGTGGGCATGCCGTGCACTGGTATTACGCGCACCCAAGCTACCATGGAGACAAGCGTCGCGATCGACTTACTAGAGAATGAAGGATGGATCTGCAAAGATGACGAGGGGTGTCCGGACATCCCCGAAGAAGCAGATATTTTAGAGCTGATGCCAAAAGCCAGTGAAAACGAAGATGGCTTTGACGGCAACGGATTCATTCGACCCGATAACCTCCTCTATGAAACAATTGCCTCTTGCAGCGATGCAGGAAGTGGTAATTATCTCTTCAATGCAGCTGGCTGTACCGTAAAAAGTGACGCTGCTAATTTTAATGGTAAAAGTAAATGTCTCCCTCCAAACTCCAAAGATGCAGAGGGCAAAGAAGTTGATACAAACTGCGCCACACCAAAAGAGGATGATGAGACAAACTATGAGAATAAGACGGTCGAGGGTATCAAGAACCCACTTTCTCTTCAGGCAATCAATGTCTTCCTGCTCGACTATCAGATCGTTCAATCGATTAACGGCCATGATGACGTCCCCCGCACCAGCGGAGGCAGTGATGACATGATTACCGGCACGCCTGACGATGTACAAAAATCCGGTAAAGGCTGGAAGCTAAAGCCAGATACCGACTACTCGAATGTCCCTTGCGCCGATGGAACAACAGAGATCGATAACTACGAGGTTGCTATTGGATCAAGAAGGTCAAAGATTAAGCTCTGCAAGGTAGAAGTCGCTGGTGAAACGGCACGTATCGCATCAATTACCTCTGGCAACCTAAAACAAATGATGGAAGCTGCCCACGCTGCCGGTGCTACCCTTGAGGCACGGAGCGACTTTCGATCACTCGAAGAGCAGAAGCGACTGCGTCGCGTCAACGGCTGCCCAGACCTTACGTCACCCGCCAGTACCTGCAGGATAGCCACAGCTCCTCCTGGATCATCTATGCACGAGCAAGGTCTAGCTATTGACTGGGGATTAAAAGGTGACAATAAGGCATTTTGTTATCGAAGCGACAGGCAAGTAGCAACCTGTCCTCCAGGTGCAAACAAAGGATATGACTGGATGATATCTAATTCAACCAAGTACGGATTCTATAAGTTAGGTAGCGAGGCATGGCACTTCTCGACATCAGGAGGGTAGGGTATATGAAGTTTATCAAGAAACATCCATTTATTACTATCTTTGTCGCCATCTTACTTTCAGCGTCGATTATCTTTTGGCTTATCCTAGGGATCACCCAACCTACCACCCCCTCAAATCAGGCGTCAAAAGAATCGACACAGTCCGCCGAAAAAGGGAAGATATCAGATACACAGGCTATAACAGAGTTCATAAAAGCACAACCTGGTAAAGTTGCAACGATTACGGTAAAAAATGTTACCATTAAAGAAGAAAAGGGCGGGTACAAACTTGTTTTTGTCGATACGTACGATAATGAAACAAATATTCCCTTCACGGAGGTCGCTATCATAAAAGACGGCGAAGTGATCACCGGTATTACCAGTCATCTCGATCGCGAAGACTTGGAATTCGAAGGCGTCCCGGATGACATCATAACCGCATACGAGGAGAGTACGAGTGATTATTAAAAAACGACACAGCATAACAAATCATGCCTTCCTTTTGTTATTTGTCATTTCTGTTTTTATTCCCGTCGTGTCTGTGTTTGTTAGTTCGTCAGCATCCGCTATCGTACAAACCCAAGAGTGTGGCGACCCCGAGTTCTATAGCAGCAACACGGTCCAATTCTATGACCCCTGCGAATCACCATGTGCTACTTCATCTGCGAGCGCGAGCGCTGTAGGTGCAAGCGGCACAGCATCATTACCTGAGGCTACCCTAAAACAACTTGAAGACGGTAAATGGAAAGAGAAGGCCGAGGCAAATCGGGCAGCCTACGAGGCGGGCGAAAAAGCCTCTGGAATACCTTGGACCGTTATTGCAACTATCCATTACCGCGAGGCTAGTATGGACCCTAAATCATCCATTGCCAATGGCGAACCAATCACCGGAAGCAAGTATCTCAGTATCGATGGACAACCTATCGGAGCAACCCTTGCCGAAGATGCCGAAATAGCCGCTAAGAAATTCGCCAATATTGCAAAATCGGTCTATCAGATTCAATTGTCTGCTGATTCCTCTATCGAAGATTGGGCGCACGGATTTTTAGCCTACAACCGCGGCAATATGTACAAAATGGCAAACGAGCCTTTTGATAAATCACCCTACGTCATGAACGGATACGACGAGAGTCATCTCGATATGAAATGGATTCATGCAGATTCTTGGGCAGGACCAAAAAAATTGAATGATCTCGAAGGTAAAACCGAAAATCGCCCTGGCGCCCTGGCGATGCTTGCCTTTCTAGGAGGTCCATCAGGATCGATTAGTAGTGGGGCTTGTACCTGTGGTCCAGCCACCAGTGCACCTAGCGCTACCGTCTTAACAGGTAAGAATGATGCTGAAAAAGCCTTCAATTACCTCGTGTCGCAAGGCTTTACCAAGCAAGGCGCCGCTGGTATGATTGGCAGTTTAATGATCGAGACGGGTGGCGGAACCTATAACTTTAATCCAAAAGCAGTCAACAGCAGTGGTCACTCAGGTATTGTACAGTGGGATAAAAGCGATCGATGGCCGAAAATGGTAGCATTTGCCAAGCAAAAGAAGATGGACCCTAAAACACTTGAGGCGCAGTTAGCATTCATTCCTCATGAGATGAAGACACGCTATGAGGCGGTGTATAAAGTTGTCACCACTACCAACAGCGTCTCTGAGGCTGCCGGAATCGTGGCAGATAAATACGAGATAGGTGGAGGTAAATCGATCCGTACCGAATATGCCAAACAAGCATTTAAGGATTTCTCGGGCAATCCAACATCACCACCTAGCACCTCTGAAGCCAACTGCGACGGCGATGTCACTACCATTGACGGGCTAGCATTTCCACTGATTGTTAAAAAAAGTGATGTAAGTGAGGATAACGTAAAGACACATGCTGGGCACCCTTATTTAGCGCATGACATAATAGTGAAATCAGGCACTCAGGTTGTGGCTATGCGCCCTGGTGTCGTGACGGCTATTACACAAGATCGATGTCCGGGTAGGTTTATTAGCATTTATGATAAGAGTAGTAACCGAACGACTTCTTACCTTCATCTCGCCATGAACCAACTTGTTAAAAAAGGTGACACGGTCGTAGCGGGTCAAAAAATTGGCGTTGTTGGTGCTGCTAGACCTAACGGCTGCGGTACCGCCCATCTTCATATTGATGAAGTAAAAGGTAATAGTCGCCCTAGTTGTTCGCGACTTAATTGCCCTAAAGCAAACCAACGTTACTTCGTCGATATTATTCCCATCCTTCATAAACTCTGGCAAGCGCTTCCCGAACAAGGCGGCCCGTCCACTCTTTAACCATACAAAGGAAATTTACTATGAACGATACTTCAAAACGCAAACAAATCATTACTATCATAACTGTCTTTGTTGCCATCATTGTTTTACTGGTCGTCATTAAACTGATGATGACGTCATTTGTGTCGATCAAAACTGATGATGACGCAGCGATTGTTATCCAAAAGCGCACCGGTAGTGGTGATAGTAGTGAATTAACCGAAGTTGCTTCTGGTGTTGGATCACTCTTCTATGTTGGGGACAGCGGCAATTACGTCATCACTGTGTCGCGCTTTTCGACACAGCAATCACAATCAAAGAACTTTGGTCCCTTCCTGACACAATTATCATATTCCTTTGCAGACATCCCAGATAACCATACTCCCGAACCAATTGCCAATGTTGATGCACGAGATATCAGGGTACTCGATAATCAGTCGATTACCTATACAGATACATCTAACGGTAAGACATACAAGCTTTCGGGTACTGCCGCACCGCTCATGATCGACGAAACTGATGCGAATGACATTTCATGGACGGAGGACGGCATAAAAGGTATCACTCAGCCATTCGACGGTGAAAATATCTCTACTGTCGATCGATCATCGGGAGCAATCAGTCTTACTCCGGTTACATCTATTGAGGGTGGGCTCTCTTATGACGCCATCACCGCTATTAGTGCTAAAGGGGTTATATATATATCCGACAAGAACACCGTCTATCGTAGCACTGATTTTGGTAAAAATTTCACCAAACTATATACCACTCGTGCCGTCGCCGTAAATATTTACCCGCTCGGGGAAGATAGGTTGCTCATTCTCGATGAGTCACAACATCAAAAAGAAGGTGTCGAGGATCCAGTAACGGAGATGATTGTCGTCACCTCGGACGGATCGGTTGTTGCAAAGAAGGACGGTGTTCATAATCGCAATAGCTTCCCATCACCGGATGGCCGGTACTTTGTGATGGATGATTTCAAAAAAGGAGTACTCCTGTACGACACTGCTCACCTTGCAACCCTCCAGGAACTTCCTATACAAGGCAGCGTCACGGTTGATTGGATTGATGACAATACACTTCTGTATGCAAATACACGTGAGTTATCCGTGTTATCACTGGGCGAAAATGGCATTTCCCGAACCGTTGCCATCATGCCAACCGGCCATATTATCACCCATCTCCAATACCTCAAAGAGAGTGGAGAAGTATACATCACTTCATCAATCGCAAACAGCATGCTGTACCTCAATAAAAAGACGAGTGACGAATCTTATCTCGATACTTCGTTAGATTACAATATGTCTTACTTGAGTAAAATTAATTATAAAAAACCTGTCGATACCAGTCATTATGCTCCTACATTATTTTCGAGTTTTCCGGTGCTTTACGGTGATTGCATATTGACATATAATACCCTCGGTTCATTCACTGTTCTGTCCGAGGCCACCGAAACCTATATGACCGATGGCGACTGTGAACAGCTTGGCCGAGACTATATCAAAACACTCAATCTACCATTCGATTCCATCAACTTTACCGCTAAACACTCTACAGCTGAATAACTTTTAGTTGGCTCGACTCGATATAGTTAGTTGCGGAGGTTAATATTGTTTGATTATGTAATACTGTAATGGTATTTTTCTGTCGGTTTTCATCTAGTTCGCTATAAATATCATCAAGAAGGACAATTGGTGCAACTTCAGTAAGCTGTTCGATCAATAGGACCTCGATCCTCTTCAGCGCCAGCACGATACTCCGCACCTCTCCACGCGAGGCAACCGCTAGGGCAGGGCTGCCATTAAATTGCACTAGTACATCATGACGGTGCGGACCGACACTGGTATGCTTTACTACCTTGTCATAATGCAATTTACCTTCCAGTTCCCGTAAAAGTTTTTGGGATAAATTACCTATCAGCGTATCTGAGTAATGTGCCGAGACAATATCGTCAGTCCGTGCTATATCGCAATAATAATTATTTAACTCCTTGTTTATCATTTCAATTGCATATACACGTTGTTCGATAATTTTTGCCCCATAATCGCTCAGAGCAACATTCCACACAAACAAATCCTCATTTGTCACAGTATCTTTTTTCAGGAGAGTATTGCGCTGTTTTAAGGCCCGATCATACTTGCGCAAGATAACAGTATAGGTCGGATCGATTTGCGAGACAAAATGATCAATGAATTGTCGACGACGAGTGGGAGATCCATGTAAAAGGCGCAAATCTTCCGGTTCAAATAATACGACAGGGTACTTGTCCCGAGGAGATAGTCGATAGGAAGTTTTTTCATTCACAATAAACCGCTTTTTGCCGCTAGTACGAGCAGGATCAAAAGTGACCGAGCGCGTTGTATCGTCATCAAGTAATAAATCTATTCGATACCACGGCGCTTCGTGTTTGAGAATATCACCGTCGGCACCCTTAAATGAAACACCTTGAAGGGCAATATAGATCGCCTCTAGGAGGGTAGTTTTACCGATGCCATTCCTTCCCACGAGTACTGTTGTCTCATCTGATAAGTCAATCACCTTCTTGTCATGAGACCGTACATTTTGCACCGATAACCGACGGATATTCATGAAACCCTAGCTCTTTAGCGGCATAATGACATGGTAATAGTTCACATCGTCACCACTTTTACGTAAGACCGACGGTGACAGCTTGCCGTTAAACCCAAAGATTATTTCATCTCCGTCAATCACTGATAAGGCATCACTGACGTACCGTGAATTCAGCGTAATGACACCATCAGCATCTACCTTGGCGCTAGCCTCGGAAGTATTTTCACCCAACTCAGAAGCAATAGAGTGAATTGATATCGTGTTTTGAGCAGCGTCTAACGTTAAGGTAATGCTGCCGCCCGAATCCCTTGCAAACAACCCGGCAATCTTGGTGATGCGCACAAAATCTTCCTTGGCAATAATGCCATTTGTTGACATTTCTTTGGGTATTAATTGACGATAGTCGGGGAAGTTGCCATCAATCAGTCGACTAACGACCTCTGCTTCGTTAAGACGGAATCTCACCTGTGTCTCATCAAACAGAATTTCCACCTCATCGACACCATCGACAATCAACCGTAGTACCTCCTGAAGCGTCTGTGTCGGAATAATTGCCGAGACTTCGCTAGCCGTCTCAACAAGGCGGCGTTCTGACAGCCTATATCCATCAGTTGCTGCAAGATAGAGCGATCCTTCAAAAGAGTGCCAATAAACGCCCGTGAGGACAGGCCTCGTAGTGTCACTACTCGTTGTAATGATAGTTTGTGAAACTGCTTGTTTAAAATCCTCGGCAGTAATACTGTACTGAATCGATGAAGTCTCATCAATCGTTGGTAGTTCTGGAAACTCGTCAGCAATCACCCCGTTTACCACCGAAGTATAGCGACCACTCGTGATTGATAATTTATCATTTGTCACCTTTAATTCAACCTGACCTTTCGGAAGGCTAGCGACAAACTCTGACACTAATCTGGCCGGGATAGTGATTGATCCATGCGAGACAATCTTGGCCCCGATATACTGGGTCGAAGCGATCTCAAGATTGGTTGCAGCAACTAGTAGGCGGGTGCCGTCTGTTCTTAAAAGAATATTATTCAAGATGGGTAATTGTGTTTTTGTACTTGCAACACGACTCACTGCAGCAAGTGCTTTGGTGAGATTTTCCTGAGTGACAGTGAGTTCCATTATTGTTATTACCTTTCTTAAATTTTATTTGGTTGTAGTAATAGTAGGCGCTGTGGAAACTGGGTAAAAAATGTATTCAACAGGGGCGAAATGACATTTTTCATAGGGGATAAGTGGTGGGGAAGAATACGGTATAAATAGTGGGTTTCTGAGTGTTTGTTCACATGAGGGTTAGATAAACACATGGTCTCATGGCTAGGTGTGGGTAATGACTGACAGGTTATCCTATGGATTATCGCCAGGTTTTTCGCACACTTTCCACAGTCTCTATTACCCATACAGCGCCTCACGTATCGTTACAACTTGTTCGCGGATGACATGATCGAGCTTTATTGCCTTTTCAATCTTATCAACAGAGTGAATCGCGGTCGTGTGATCCTTGCGCCCTAGCTCTGAGGCAATCTTAGGAAAGCTAAGATGGAGCTCGCTACGCAAGAGATACATGGCAATCTGGCGAGGCACAACAATGTGCTTGTCGCGTTTGGCGCTACATATTTCATCTACTTTGATCTGGAAATGACGCGCTGTCTTGTCGATCACCTGTCTTGGACTGAGATGCTGAGGGCGAGTGCTACGAACATTGCCAATTAATCCTTCGGCAGTGGCAAGGTCTGGTTCGATGCCGCGCATTTCGGCGTAGGCAAGCAACTGATTGAGAACACCTTCAAGCTCCCTGATGTTTGTTTTGATGTTCGTGGCAAGGTATTCAACGGTGTCTCGATGTAATTCAACATTTGAAAAAGCGGCTTTTGCTGTGATAATGGCACATCTCGTTTCGAAATCTGGCATTTGGATATCGATTGCCATCCCCATCTCAAAACGACTACGAAGACGCTCGGTCAGGGTAGGGATGCTACGAGGGGGCTTGTCGCTACTGATGATAATTTGTTTGTTGTTTTGATGAAGATGATTAAAGGTGTGGAAGAATTCTTCCTGCGTTTTTTCTTTGCCAGCAATAAATTGCATATCATCGACAATCAATACATCAACATTACGGTATTTATCAGAAAACCCCTTCTTCTTGAACCTGATATGATCAAGAAATTCGTTGACGAATGTTTCACTACTAATATAGAGCACGCGTGTATCAGGTTGTTTGCGAATTATTTCATTACCGATCGCTTGCATAAGGTGAGTCTTACCTAATCCAACACCACCATAGAAATAGATGGGGTTATATTTTACCCCAGGATTAGCAGCAACTGCCTGTGAGGCGGTGTAGGCAAGGTCATTGCTTGAACCGACGATAAAATTATCAAAAGTATAGCGAGGATTAAGGTTGCCTGTTTGAGTGGATTGACGCGACGGGGCAGTACTGAGTGGTTGAGGAAGGATATCATCTTCTTTGTATTGCCGAGTTGTCTCACGGTTAACCCGTGTTTTCTTGCCGACGGTCTTTATTTCATAGGTAATTTTCTTGGGCGTAATACCATTTTTCTGTAATACTTCGGCGATTTGCGTATTGAATCTTGCCTCAAATTGTTTCTTGGCAAAGATATTCTTGACGGCGATAACAACTTCATTATCGTTAGAATCAATCAGTTCTGTATCTTTAAACCACGTCTGGAAATTAGCTGTTGAGATCGACAACTCGATCTCACCCAAAACACTTTGCCATAACGCGTGATGCATAACCCCTTATTCCCCTTAGGTAGCTTCGTTGATAATAACTATGTCTTACTATAGACAATAAGTAAGTTTTCCACAACCACAAGGATGAACATGAAACGAGACCCTAAACAGAGAGGTGATTTATCCACAGAAATACGCAACACCTTAATATTTGTGGATATCTATACTAAACCTGGGGATAATAGAACTGTATTACATCAGCAGATGAGGTAACTTTCAACCCCTACGGGTTGATATGATGCGAAAAATATAGTACAATCTAACAGATATGCCAAAGAGAACACACCAACCACACACGCGTCATCGTGCACGAACCCATGGGTTCCGCGCACGAATCTCGACCAAGGCTGGTCGCCAAGTACTAAAGCGCCGCCGCATCAAAGGCCGAGCGAGGCTGACTGTCTAAACCTTAATACCACCCGTCACGGGTGGTATTTTGTAGTACAATGGGAATCAGTTTATTATGCTGTCATTTCGATATAGATTTCATGGTCACGGTAGTTTGCGGTATGTTTATTCACGCGGTCAGGCCGAGCGATCACGCCTTTTTACTATTAAGGTGACGCGCAATTCTCGTCGCAAGCAGCCGCGATTCGCCATCGTTGTTAGTAAGAAGGTTCATAAATCAGCCGTTGGACGCAACCGCATACGTCGTCGCTTATATGAAATTATTCGTCATCAATTGCCGCGTATGACAGCGGTCTATGATGTAGCGGTTATCGTCTCTTCATCAGAGGTGATAACAATGCCTGCGGATGAGCTGGAAAAGCAATTCACGACTGTCCTTACCCAGGCTGGTCTATACGATTAACCCCTGAAATGATACAATAAGAAGAGTATTTATTTTAGTGGAGTAGCCTAGTGAGTCTTTTTGATACGATTGTTGTTCAGCCAATTTTTAACCTGTTGGTGTTGATTTACTCTATTGTCCCAGGGGCTGATTTTGGTATTGCATTAATTTTTGTCACGATCATTATCCGTTTCCTTATGTGGCCATTAGTGAAGAAGCAACTTCATCAAGTAAAGGCAATGCGTAAGTTGCAGCCAGAACTGGTGCGTATCAAAAAGAAGGCAAAGGGGAATAAACAGCTTGAGGGTATGCAGATGCTTGAGCTATATAAAAAGCATGGCGTCAACCCTTTCCGCTCAATTGGTATTCTCCTCATTCAGCTACCTATCTTTATTGCTCTTTACCGGGTGATCCAGATATTTACATTACACCGTGAAGACATTGGTAAGTATACCTATGATTTCCTTGAGAATATCCCTGTTATTAATCAACTTATCACCCATCCTGATACCTTTAATGAAAAACTGTTTGGCTTTATTGATCTGACGCAACACGCCATTAGCTCTGGAGGGGTAAATATCGTTCTTGTTCTGTTGGCACTTGTCGCTGCCGGAACGCAATTTATTCTCAGCAAACAGACGATGCCACAAAGTGACTCGAATAAGCGATTGCGTGACATTCTGGCTGAGGCAGGTGAGGGCAAGCAGCCTGACCAGGCCGAGATGAATGCGGCAATGATGCGTAAAATGATGAAATTCCTTCCTATTATGATGTTCTTTATCATGATTAACCTACCGGCAGCTTTGGCGCTATACTATGCGGTATCGAATATGGTGGCTGCAGCTCAGCAGCACTATATCCTTAAGAAGGATGAGGATGAATTGGAAGAGATTGCCGACAAGGCGGAAAAAGCATCCCAGAAAAAGAATAAAAAACCCGCTCCAAAAGAGGCGGTGATTGTCAAAAACACTCCCAATACGTCTCGTGATAAAATAAAGAATGAGACAACCGTGACACGTATCGTGGCTAGTGATACGAAAAAACGATCCAAATAAGAGGAGAGTACTATGAATCAAGAAGAATCCATCCAGCGCGCTAAAGAGTATCTCGAAGACATCCTTACTTTCTTTGGAGTTAATGTGACGGTCGAAGTGACCTCACGTGATGAGTATATTGAACTGTCGGTTCCTTCGACGGAATCTAACAGTATTTTGATTGGTCGGGGTGCTGAGACGCTCCGTAGTATCCAGTATCTTATATCGACGATGTTACGTAATCAGGATGCGGTACTCACGAAAGTGAATGTCGACATTGCTGACTATAAGAAACAACGATCAGAGAAACTTGCTAAACAAGCTGAAGAATGGATTGAAGAGGTTCGTCGGACAGGTGATTCTAAGGTGTTAAACCTAAATGCAGCTGACCGTCGTATTGTTCATGGTGTTGCCAGTGAGTATAGCGATATTCGCACAGTATCTGAAGGTGAGGGACGTGACCGGCGCCTCATTATTGCACAAGCATCATCATAGGATGAGGTCTATTTCTTAAGTACTTTCATGTAGATATCGTGCGTTTCGCGAGCCATTTTTTCCCACGAATATTTACGAGTCTGTTGCTGTCCACGCTTTATGAGGGTGGCCTGTAGTTTGGGATTTGTTATTACTCGTTCAATAGTGGCCGCCATATCTTCGATATCTAAGGGATTAAAATATTCGGCGGCATCTCCTAGTATCTCTGGCAAACATGAGGCGTTACTGCTAATTACCGGTGTGTTATGAATCATTGCCTCAAGGGGCGGGAGGCCAAACCCTTCCATAAGGCTTGGAAATACGTAGGCCTTGCATTGGGTAAATAGCCAATCTCGTTGTGCGTCAGGTAAAAAGCCGGTGAAATGAATGTTTTTATATCCTAATTTATCGTAGTGAGCTTTGTTGCGTTTGGTGTCTTCGTTCATGCGACCCACGAAGACGAGACCAAGGTCGGGATACTTTTTCAGGAGTAGTTGGTGTGCCTCAGCAAGACGACGGAGGTTTTTGTAATCTGGTTGCTGACCGACGTACATAATAAAATCCTTAAACGGTACATCATAAGGCTCGAGTTTGCCCTTATTGAATTCACCGGCCTCATAGATAACTGATATCTTATCGTCAGGGATCGGAGTAAATGCTTGGTATTCGCGTTTGGTATTCTCGGAAATGGCGATAATATGGTCGCTCATTCGCGCAACGCGTTTAAAAACAAAACGACCTACTAATTGCTTGGCGTGAAATATTAGCCAGTTCTTGTCGCTATTATAGGTGTTAAGGAGTGTCATGTCGTGCATAGTAGTGACGCGTCGGCCCTTATATAAGATCGGTTGTTGCGGCATGGCAAAATGGACAAGGTTGGGTGCTAGGTCATCTAAAAACCGCTTGAAACCTAATTGTTCGGCGAACGAATAATAAGGGAAGTTGACGGGGTGTACGGTAAAATTGGGGCTGGTCGGCTGCCAGTAATCAACGTCTTTAGCTTTAACGATAACTGAGTAGGTATTTGTCGTATCTATTTGTTGTAAATAATTCAACAACTTTACTCCATACGTACCAGTACCAGAATTTAAGAAGCGGGCATCAATTGCAATGTGTGACATATACCTTCTAGTATACTAGAAGGTATGAAGAAGACTAACTTGAATGAATATCTACAGACGGAACTGCCTAACGATAAAGAGCAACTGACTGCCGATGTGGTTGTATCACTAGAGCATGCTGGCTATGAAGTAGTAGAAGTTAATACAGAGAAGCCATGGGGAAGTTATGTACGTATTCGTAATGATCAAGCTGATGATTTTGTGTATGAGTTTTTCCCGGGATTATCCCCAGAAGAAGCACGCCTTGGTATGGACAACGCCGAACTGAGTCCGAAGATTCTTATTGTTTCACCTGGCCAGCGCCTCAGTTGGCAATACCACCATCGCCGTGCTGAACGCTGGAGGTTTTTGACCACCGGTAGTTATAATAAGAGCCTTGATGATAAACCTGGTGAGGCAATTGTCGCTGAGGCGGGTGATGTGGTGCAATTTGAGAAAAGTGAACGTCATCGCCTCAATGGCATAGAAGGTAGCTACGTGGTGGTAGCTGAAATATGGCAGCATGTTGATTCGACGGCGCCGTCGAACGAAGATGACATTGTTCGGTTATATGATGATTATTCACGTTAATCTTTAAAGACAACGCGACTATAGAATAGATAATTCCAAACAAGCGAGGCAATCGTGGCAACGAGCTTGGCAATAAAGAGTGCTAATGTTTCGTTCATATTCTGAAGTAAAACAGACACAAGCCAGATAATTGCCGGTTGTAAGACCCACAGGCCAACCAATGTAACAACAAGGAAAGGGATAAACTGCTTTTTAGCGCTTCCTTTTGATTTAAAAGTAAATGTACGATTGGCAAAAAAGCTAAAGATAAAGGCGATCGAGGTCGAGATGATATTTGCAATGTATTTATTTACACCAACCGAATGAAGGAGAAAAAGAATTCCGAAATCTATTGCCGTGTTGGTACCGCCAACGATAGCAAACCGCAGTTTACTTTCGTGTTTTTTGATGAATGCTTTCATGAAACTCCTCCACAAAATAAAGTGGCCTTCTCTTACTTTCGTTAAATATTCGCCCGATATATTCGCCGATAACTCCTAATGACAACAATTGAACGCCTCCAAGGAACAAAATAACAGCCATCAACGAAGAGTAACCGTCACCTGTCGATACACCAAACAAAGGCCGTACTAGTAGGTAAATGATATAAATAAACGCACCAAATGACACGACAAAACCAAAATAGCTAGAAAGGCGAAGTGGTGCTGTGGTAAATGAAGTGATACCATCAATGGCAAAATTAATCAATTTAGGATAATTCCACTTTGTCGTACCGGCAGCACGAGGATCTCTGTCGTACAGTAATTCCTTTTTTTTATAGCCAATCCAACTAAACATCCCCTTGGTATAGCGCCCGGATTCGCGGAATTGGCGTAGAGCCTCAACACAGCGCCTATCAAGCAGGCGAAAATCCCCCGTGTCTTTTTGAATAGGGATGTGGGTCGACTTTTGTAGGATGGCATAAAACCACTCAGATGTCTTGCGTTTAATGATTGACTCGCCGGCACGACTTTTTCGTTTGGCATAGACGTCATCATAGCCTTGTTCCCAGAGGGCGATCATCTCAGGGATGAGTTCTGGTGGGTCTTGCAGATCGGCATCGATGATGACTGTCGCATCTCCGGAGACATGATCAAGACCGGCAATCATAGCGATTTCTTTGCCAAAATTGCGCGAAAGGTTAACATAGGCGACACGTTCGTCCTTGGCAGCTTGCTGTTGGATGATAGGTAATGTGTCGTCGCGACTGCCATCGTTGACGAAAAGAAATTCAAACTGATAATTCTTTTGACTATCGGCCAGGCTGGCAAGGCGTTCAAATAAAATAGGCAACACCTCTTGCTCGTTATAGGCGGGGATAAGGATGGATATTTTTTTACCGGGGGCTGTCATGGTTATGGTGCGTACTTTCTTAACTTCTCTTCTGATATTGTAACAGTTTCATCGGACACGGCGGATAAAGCTCGATTTATGTGCGTGGCAAAGCATAGATATACGACGCGTATTCCCTTTGCCTGAATCTTATGAACGACGGGGCATAAATCCGTGTCAGAGCTAGCGATAACCAATGTATCGTTTGAATTACCCTCGTACGCAGACTCAAGGATGTCAAGCGCAATTCTTACGTCAACACCTTTTTCTTGTAGGATATCCTGGGTTGCATGGCAATTTCGACAAACTTTCGACGAGCGAACCTTGAGATTACCTGCTTTTATGTAGGAGATATTTTGATTCACTAAAGACGAAACCCAATGTCGAGAGTATTCGCGAATTTCAGACACTTGTTGTAAGACTTCATCAGATGGTGTGTAGCCGACGGGTAGTTTAATCTTTGAGGCGTAGTAATTCAACGTAATATCTGTTGATTCGAATAGATCTTCAATAAGTGTTCGTATGGGGTAGGCAAGTAAAAGTCGTTCCGATGATAACAGACCAGAGGAAGTTAGCGACCGCGCGAGGTTTTTGCGGAAGTTTTCTCCATCTATGTAGACATTGATCATAGATAACATTATACAAGAAAGCCCCGCTGAGGACGAGTCCAACGCGGGGTGTTTCACTGCTAATTATATCAGCGAATTCACATATCAACAAGCACTATTTTACCAATGAAATAAGTTCGACAATACTCGTGGCGGTAATGATGCCACAATCTTGCATGAGGGTAGTTTTTGCCCCGGCCGACTCGTCTGCGCTGCCCAGGATTGCTCCGGCGTGACCTAGCTGAACGCCGGCGGGGGCAGCATGTCCTGCGATATATCCATATACTGGTTTTGTGACGTTTTCTTTCACATACCTGGCTGCCTGCTGTTCATCAGTGCCGCCAATCTCGCCAATCATCACAATCTGATCAACTTCGGGATCGTTATTGAATAGCTCCAGACAGTCAATAAATCCTGTCCCGCGAATCGGGTCACCGCCAATACCGATAACGTATTTCTGGCCAATCCCTCGTTCGGTTAATCCCGCCATCGCCTCGTAGGTGAGGGTACCGCTGCGACTGACAATGCCGACAGTCCCCGGCAGTCCCATAGAGGCAGGGATAATGCCAAGTTTATTGCCGCCAGGCAATAGAATACCAGGGCTGTTCGGGCCAATCATCCGAGAAGAGGACTTCCCTATTTGTTGTTTTATATACAACATATCATGAATTGGCACACCCTCAGTGATACATACAATCAGTGGGATATCCGCGGAAATCGCTTCCATAACGGCGTTTTTCGCAAATGCTGCCGGGACAAAAATAACGGTGGCGTCAACATGTATGTCTTTTTGGATATCGGCAATCGTCCCGTACACGGGGATGCCTTCAAATTCTTGGCCAGCCTTATTGGGCGAGGTACCTGCAACAATGTTTGTACCAGCGGCCACCATGGCACGCGTATGGAATGAACCTTGCGAACCAGTAATTCCCTGGACAATAACATTTTTTCCAGCCAGGAGTTTACTATCCACGACTCACCTCCTTTTTGGCGGTATCAAGACAATCTTTCAGGGTGGGCAACAGGCTAATCTCAGCATCGTCGAGCAGTACTTTTGCCTCTGTGTAGTTTGTGCCGGCCAAACGAATACATAGTGGAGGTAGATCGGCAATTTGCTCCTTGGCCTCAATAATGGCACGCGCCACCTCATCACAGCGGGTGATACCAGCAAAAATATTAATCACAATCGCTTTGACACTGCGGTATTCCATGATGCGCCGAAAGGCGGTCAGTACGCTAGCGGTATTGGCACCGCCGCCAACATCAAGAAAGTTTGCGGGACGCATGCCAGCATCCGCGACGGCATCGACGGTTGCCATGGCAAGACCGGCACCATTTGCGATAATGCCGACAGTGCCGTCCTCGTCGAGTGACACAAAATTCACCTCCTTGGATGTCTGTTCAAAATTCCATTCCGGATGACGAAATGCTGCGGCATCATCAAGTGTCATTTTGCAGTCTGCGACAACGAGGTCACCGCTCTTCGTGAGAATAAGCGGATTCACCTCCAACAACGTCGCATCATTTCTGACGAAGCACTGCCCTAGATTTCGCACCATATCTTGAAAGACAAATACCTGCTCAGGGAGGTCAAATAATTCTGCTAATGACTCACCGATACGATTTTCTTCACCAGGAACGTATGGGAGTTTCAAGAAATCGTCCTGATTGTTCTCTTCAACCTCGATACCACCTGAAGGATGAGCGACGATCAGTATGTCGGCAGAGGCTGCATCTATAAGCAAGGAAAGATAAAACTCACGATCAATATCGAGCTTTTCCTCGAGCAGTAGCGTCTGGGGCGTATAGGTGCCGATAGAAAGATTAAATAATGCTTCAACTGTCTTGTTTAGCTCACTGGTCGTATTGACTATCCGTATGCCCCCTTGTTTACCGCGACCACCCGTCGGAACTTGAGACTTTACTACGATAGGCAAAGGAGTATCAGGAACCACTTCACCTCGTCTTACGACCGTTGCTGTCGGTATGGGCACCGTACGCGTTTTAAGTATTGATTTTGCTTCATATTCGAGAAGTATCACACTAGTTAGATTTCCCTACTTCATTAAAAAATAATTTCGTTCTAATACTGCATCAAACAGCAACTGCTTGTTTTAATTGGTGTATCTATTATAGCATTATAGCAAATTACCCAAGAGCACGGGTGGCGTTAATGATGCTCTCAATATTTTTCTCCCAGGAAAATCGGTGTACGTTTTGCCGTAATGTTTCAGCCGAGGGGCGTCGAGAATTGAGCGCAGTTTCAATAGCTTGCCTGAAAGAATGGGGGCTGGAAGGATCCGCATAGGTTGCATATGTCGATCCGACCTCCTTGAGCACAGGAATATCTGATGCAACGACAGGGGTACCACAGGCCATAGCTTCAAGTATAGGCATACCGAATCCCTCGTATAATGAGGGCATCACGAATAATCGTGCTCCTTGGTATAGGGCAGGGCTGTCCTCCTGAGGAATGAATCCCAAATGCTTAATATCTTCACCGGCCGCGAGCGCATCATTGAGAGCGGCTTTGGTCTCTTCCGTCTTCCAGCCCTTTCCACCAGCAAGCACGAGACTATATTTATCTTTGATTTCTTGTGGAAGGAGTCGGTAGGCTTGAATGAGCGTTCTGAGATTCTTACGTGGCTCAAGGTTACCTATGAAATAAATATATTCCTTGTTGATAGCGTACTTCTTTTTTATTGAAGTTATATTTTTTTGCGGGAGTATCTTGAAAAATGCAGCATCAGGAGGGATTGGTGTGACGATACACGTATCGGGCTCGAGATCGAACTCCTTTACGAGCTCGGCTTTCACGGATTCGGAGACAGTAATGATAATATCTGCTCTTTTTATAGAACGAGGTACGACGCGTTGAAGATGCGAAAGGTTTCTCTCCTCGACAACCTCTGGAAAATACAGATAAGTAAGGTCATGAATGACAGTCGCAGAATACTTTGACTTTATAGTTGGCCAGGTAGCAAAATTAGGAAAAATTGTAAGATCAACAGCCGGAAGCAGAATATCAAAAGGTGGGGCAATATTGAAGCTTTGAAGCTTTGCGTAGATGCGCAAAGGGACGTACGTGTTATCAGTAGTCTTGATGGGGCTCTTAAATTCCGGCTTTGGCTGTCTACTGCCAAAATTGAAATAAAAACCAGATATGTCTACTGTTTTATCCATCAAAAAAGCATCAACTAATAGTTTTGTATACTGCGCAACCCCTGACTGATGCTGTGACGCAAGGGGTGAGAGCTCAATACGAATTTTCATGACGATACTCCTGTATAGAGAGGGATAAAACTTAACTTCACAATAGAATCAAATTGGAAATTTGTAACATATTGCTTACGAGCATTAGCGGCTATGCTTAAGCGAAGATTTTCATCAATAATTAATCTCTCCATTGCAGCTGTAAGCGCATCGGTGTTTTTTGCTTCAATAAGTAAGCCTGTTTTATTGTGCTGAATAATTTCTACATTACCCCCAACAGAGGTGGCGATGATCGGTAATGACATCATTCCTGCCTCGACGAGTGCGACGCTGAAGCCTTCATGATAGGTAGGGTGTACAAAAATTGATGCGGTTGCCATGTAGGAGAGAGGGTCGCGTTGATGACCTAGAAGTGAAATGTTTGGTATGGTTGCCGCCCTTTTTTTGAACCGAGCTGCTTCGGGCCCATCACCGATAATGACGAGCTTAGTATTTGGATATTTTGCCCCAATCACCTTAAAGGCATCAATTACTTCGGCAATGCCCTTATCACCCACAAGTCGACTTGCGACAAGAAAGACAATCATATTATCATCAAGCTTCCTTGCATAGTTGCGTGATTGATCGACGACGCCATTGTATACAACGAGTATTTTTGATTTGATTGCAGATTCCATTGGAAAATGCGCCGTTACGAGTCGTCGCTCACTCTCACTGACGACGGTTATTGTATCTGCTTTATGTGCTGCTCTATAGACCATTTTCCCAATAGGGTTTTTATACCAAACTGTTAAATTTTGAAACACATGCTTTAGGTCCGCATGATCCGTCCAAATAACGCGCTTTCCGAGAAATTTTGCGGCGTATGTTGCTGATATAAAGTCATCTTTGCTTTGAATATGGACGGCGGTAGCGTCGACTTTTTTAATTAAAGAAACATAATAGAAGAAAAGAATAATTTGCCATACGATGTAAATAGGTATTGCAAATACCCTCACACCATTCCAGTTTTGCCTTTTGTACCACCATCCACGAACTGTTGGAATGTTATTTTCTTCCGCGAAGGATAGGAGCTTCTTTGACCGAGAGACGATGATTGAATCAACTCCCTGCTTTGCTAGAGAAGTTGCCAAGAATACAGGAAAACGTTCTCCGCCACCAAAATCGTACGGGGCTGCATTACGAATGATGACTATTTTTTCGGTAGGCATAGCTAAATTCCAGTATACAGCATCACTTTACTGGTATAATATTATGAAGATGAGATACTTACATTCACGTAATCGGGCAATTCTGCGCGAGATGGTGAGCACAGACTTCAAAGTTAGGTACCAGGGTTCGGTACTTGGATATTTTTGGTCATTGTTGAAGCCACTATTTCTATTTGCAATTCTCTATGTTGTATTTACGTATATTATCCCGCTGGGGAAAGATGTTGAGCACTACCCAGTCTACCTTCTTCTCGGTATCGTTCTCTGGAACTTTTTCAGTGAAGCGACAACCATCGGTGCAAGTTCAGTTGTCGCAAGAGGGGATTTGATACGCAAGATCAGCATACCTCGATACCTGGTGGTAATAGCCAGCTCACTTTCTGCATTGATAAACTTGGGTCTCAGCCTGCTTGTCGTATTTATCTTCGCATTATTCAATGGGATTGTTCCGAGTCTGAGTTGGCTACTAATTATTCCTCTTGTTGCAGAACTTTACGTATTAGCTCTCGGTATATCGTTCTATCTTAGCGCTGTCTTTGTTAGATTCCGAGACGTTACGTATATTTGGGAGATAGTACTACAGGCAGGATTTTATGCAAGTGCTATTATTTTCCCTTTGGCACTTGTTCCGGAAATGTATCATAAGTGGTTTTTCATGAATCCTATCGTTCAAATAATTCAGGATGCGAGACATGCTATAGCAACAGATACGACGGTGACAATATGGAATACCATCAACTCGTGGCCTCTCATTATGCCGTTTCTGATGATAGTGGTTTTTGCTGTTATCGGTGGACTGTACTTCAAGAAGCATTCTAAGTATTTTGCGGAGGATATCTGATGAATAAACCTAAGAATATTGCTATATCAATCAAGAATATTCATAAAGAATTTATATTACCTCAGAGTAAAAATTCATCTTTTAAGCAATCATTTGTCAATATAGTAAAGGAGAATGGCAAAACAACCCAAAAAGTACTGGACGGCATAAGCTTTGATATATATGAGGGAGATTTCTTTGGTATTGTTGGTCGAAATGGTAGCGGCAAAAGTACCCTCTTGAAACTGCTTGCCGGGGTATATGTACCAACAAGTGGCGAGATTCAGCTAAATGGAAAGCTAACGCCGTTTATTGAACTTGGGGTTGGGTTTAACCCCGAGCTATCTGGGCGCGATAATGTTTATCTAAATGGAGCATTGCTCGGTTTTGATCGTAAGCAGATGGATGCAATGTATGATGAGATTGTTGAATTTGCCGAACTTGAGCCGTTTATGGACCAGAAGCTAAAGAATTACTCAAGTGGTATGCAGGTGCGCTTGGCGTTCTCAATTGCCATTAAGGCAAAGAACGATATCTTGATTTTTGATGAAGTCCTCGCTGTTGGCGACGAAGCTTTTCAGCGTAAATGTCTCGATGTGTTCGAGGGGTATAAAGCAGAAGGTCAGACTGTAATCCTTGTTTCACACGACATGGAGACCGTGAAGCAGTACTGTACGCGTGCAGCGCTTATCAGTGAAGGTTCGCTGATTCAAATAGGCGACCCTCATAAGATTGCTCGTGAGTATAGTAAGCTCAACCAGGCTGAGATTGACAAGGATAATGAGAAGTCCGATAATACCCTGTCGTCTAGTATTAATACTAAGTTAATAAGCATGCCATCTGGACAACGAGCCAGAAGTTTTCGACCGAAGTCTGATGTTCGGCTTGATATTACCTGGAAGGATAACGATCAGGTAGAGATTATTATGGTTGATCTCTTCAAAAAGAGCGGCGAGCATGTAACTGGATTCAAATCTAAAACGGATGAATTTACTTTAAAAGACAACCACATATCTGTTGATATGAACATACAGCTCTCACCTGGTAAGTATCATTTCTTGGTTTCTCTCAGGGACTCCAATGACAAAGACATAGAGGTTGGATACGAGCTATCTGAATTTACTATAGTAAAAGAAGACAAGCTAGAGTGGTCTGGACTTGTGCCTATAAATCACAAGTGGAGTTAGTCGGTAGTTACTTCCGTATGGTCTATAGCTACATGTTGTCTCTGCCTAAAGCTACCGGCATCAAGCTTTTTAATTCGTTTGATGACAGCCCTTACGCCTGCTCTTCCAGTGCTAGCAACGTAAAACAATTGACGTATACCGTCGATAAAGTGTTTGTGTCTTACTAATTTAATTCCAACTTGTGCGTTGTCAGACAAGAACTGCTCCTTCAAAGCTACGTTATACCACTCAAGTGGAGAAGCCTTGAGGTAGTTATTCGCTCTTGATAAAATTTCTCGTCTTTTTAGCACTTCAGGTATATGAGTGGACCACTGTCTCTCGATGTGCTTCTTCGTTTCTATTGCCTGAATAGAGCTGCTCGTTTGGGAAATACCGTAGCGATTTATCCGATACCGATAGACGGGATGAGGTAAGTTCTTTACGGTTCCAAGCTTAGATAGTCTAATCCATAGATCATAATCCTCGGTTGGACCAAAATCCTTCCTATACCCACCAGTAGATAGTACTGCATCTCTTTTCATCATGACACCCGCATGCCCAAATACATTGCGTAACATCAGGGATCTTCGTATATCATCATCGGTAGTCGGCGGAAAGATTGTCTCAATATAATACCCATTTTCATCAATAACTTCGAAGCCACCACCTATGAGCACAAGGGAGTCATCTTGCTCAAATTCTTTTACTTGATGAGAAAGTTTGTGATCAAGCCATGGGTCATCACCATCAATACGAGCAATGAAGCGACCTTTTGCCGCCTCTAGACCAATATTCAATGTATTAACGAGGCCCTTGTTATTTTGTTTTATTACGATAATTCTTTTGTCGATTTTCGCATACTTATCAATGATTGGTTGTGTATTGTCGGTGGACCCATCATTGATGATGATAAATTCAAAATTTGTAAAATCTTGACGTAATACGCTCTGGATAGACTCTTCAATGTAGGATTCCGCATTGTAAGCAGGAAGAATAACAGATACTAACGGTATTTTGGATCTTTCTTTTGACATAAGTGTCCTTATTATAACAAAGAACAACATTCTGTGCTTGGTGTTGAAGCTGTTCACGCATTGCCTTGTTTAGTAAGCTAGAGTATAATTATCGGTAAAGGTTATATAAAAATCAAAAATATGCGACTACAAGAAAATAAGAATAGAAAGAGTAAAAAACCCCTAGTAGTAAGTGTCTTAATTATTGTGTTGGCAGCGGCAATTGTATCAACTATCTATCTCTATGTTCATCGAAATGACATAAAGCGTGATTCAAATGGGGTGAGTATCGAGCGTACACCGCAGGACAAAAAGCTTGAGCAGGACCTAAATAAGAATCCCGAGAAGAAAGAGGAGAGCACGCAAACAGATCAGCCACCAAAGCCATCTGTTGATCCATCTACTAAGCTGCAAAAAGTGAATGTTGTTCTTACGAACGTGGGCGAATCGGAGGATGCTAGTATATCCGCAAGTGGCTTTGTCTCAAATATAGTCGAGACAAATGGTGTCTGCACGTATCAATTCACTAGTGCAGGTAGAGTGATTGAAAAGCAATCGACCATACTTCCTAGTGCCAGCTCGACAACCTGTAAGACAATTAATTTTCCCGCCAGTGAGCTTGGTAGCGGTGTATGGAAAGTTCAGCTAAAATATACATCCTCAGTGTCTGAGGGCATATCAAATACATTAGAGGTAAACGTTAAGTGATTCGGCGAGCTATTCTTGTTGTAGGTGTTACCTTGGCCTTTTGTATGCTGGGAAATATCTTCATCGGAGGAAGAGTGCATGCTATAAGTGCAACAGATTTTCAGCCAGGAAGAATTATTGATGACTCAGTATTCTATAATAAAAACTCCTTCTCGAGCGCTCAAGCTGTTCAGGATTTTATTACGAGCCACACACCAAACTGCGATACATGGGGGACTCAACCATCAGGTTATGGGAACTTAAATCGCGCTCAGTACGCGCAGCAAGTTAAGGGCTGGCCGGGGCCTCCATATGTGTGTTTACAGAACTACTACGAAAATCCCGATACGGGCGCTACTTCATTTGAAAATGGAGGTGGCTGGTTTGCGGGTGCCAAAAGCGCGGGACAAATTATTTACGAAGCCGCCCAAAAGTATGGGATTAATCCTCAGGTTCTCCTTGTCTTACTAAAAAAAGAATCCCAAGGACCTCTTTTTTCTGACAGTTGGCCACTTAAGAGTCAGTATAAATATGCCATGGGGTATGCATGTCCGGATAGCGGACCAAACTACTCGGCCGCATGTGTCTCCTCGAAATCCGGCTTTTATAACCAAGTTAGTCTTGCTGCATGGCAACTTCGATACTATGTAGATAATATAAGCTCATATAATTACCAGCCAAATCGATGGAACTATGTTCAAAACAATCCGAATCCAAATTGCGGTGGTCAGAATATTTTTATTCAGAATGTTGCAACAGCAAGTTTGTATATTTACACACCTTATGCACCGAATCAGGCGTCACTTGGGGCATATCCTGGTACTGGTGACAGCTGTAGCTCATATGGAAACAGAAACTTTTTCATGTTCTTCAACGAGTGGTTTGGCTCAACGTACGGAGCGGTACAGGTAACAACGCCACTTAAAGTCACCTCATCTATCTCGGGCGGAGCTTTTACGAAACGATCAGTGACTGTTTCGTTCGACGTTCAGAATACAACAAATAGCCCCCAGAACATTGGAGATATGATGGTCGCAGTAAGGGGAAGTGACGGCTCAAATTACGACTTCGGTAGAAAATCGGTAACAATTGCACCTGGCGACACATACCACTATAGTGCTGCGCAGACATTTAATAGTGAGGACACCTATACCTTCTCAATTGCAAACTATCAGAGTAGTACTGGCTGGAGTGCGAACTTCCCTTCAAGTATGGATTCTGCGGCACCAAGAAGTGCTCAGGTGTTTGTACAAGCAATTCCTACTATAGAACATCTTCCGTCAGTTGATTCTGAGCTTCGTGTTGGAAAACCTGTAGCCGCCAGTTTTGCTATCAGGAACAATAGCCTTAAGCCACTTAGCCTTGGAAAAATAGGAATGGCAATAAGGGGAACAGACGGTCAAAACCTTGATCTACCCTATGAATCACCGACAGCGGTTGCTCCCGGTGCACTTTATACGTATTCTAGAATACTAACTCCGCAACGCGTGGGGCAGTATAGTCTTTCCATAGCACTTACGTATGATTCAGGGATAACATGGAATGATTCAAGCTTCCCATCGGTCAGCGAAGGTCAACAATTTACACAAGTACTGCAGGTGAAACCAAGCCCAAGTATTGTCACGGGACTTCAGAATCTTACTTCAAACCCAAAAGTCGGTCAAAAAGTAACACTATCGTTTACTATAAAGAATTTTGGTTTACAGCCAGTAACAACCAACCGAATAGGTTTATTTATTCGCGATCCTTCCGGTAATAACGCAGACCCCCGATGGGATGTGGCTACTATTCAACCAGATGGCTCATATGTTTATACCGTAGACCTTTACCCCAACAAGGTGGGTAAATGGAATATTAGCATAGGTGGTTACGTCAACGATAGCTGGACCACGAATGTGTTACCGCTTGATCCAGGTGTGCTCTCAAGTACCACTATTGATGTTTCTCAGAACCCAGCGGTATCTGCCAGTGTATCTTCGTCTGTCGTAAGCCCAAGAGTTGGACAAGATACGACGCTCCAATTTAGCGTCAGAAATGATGGTGACTTACCCGTCTCTCTCGAATCTATAGGTCTTGCAGTACGCGATGCAAGCGGGAACAATCTTGATTCTGGGTGGGATTCACCTACGATAGCTCCCCGTAGCACGTATATTTATTCAAAGTCTGTGCGTTTTTTGAATCCGGGGACTGCGATTATTACAATTGGGGGTAAGGTTGGTGGTCAATGGGTGTCCCAGCCCCTTCCTTCAGCTGACCAGACGGTAAGCACGTCACTTAAGCTAGCCGTACTTCCAAGCCCAACAGTCACTCAAGGAATTACCTTTAGTGACGCTAAGACTATAGGTAGCCACATTCTTACATTTACTGTGACGAATTATGGTTCAAATACAGTGAATCTTGGCAGAATGGGACTTGCTGTTCGCGACCCAAATGGTAGAAATTACGATCCAGGTTGGAATGATTTTATAATAGCTCCGAATTCCACACAGACCTATAGCATGCCTGTTAATTTTGATAAGACCGGTGTATGGACCATAGAAATCGGTAATTATAACGGATCATGGAACAATACAAATCCAGTAAGTGAAAATTCTCAGATCACAAGACGTCTTCAGGTAACAATAGGAAATTAAACAAATATTTAATCCAACGTGTCTCGTAATTGCTTAACGAGGTTTTCGAATGAGTGGCGTTTCTTAATAAGCTTTTGTGCTTCAGTGACTCGATGTAAATAACTTTTGTAATCTGAGACAAGATGATTTATTGCCTGTACATACGATTTGACATCATCATTTTTTTCTATAAGAATACCAGTTTTTTCATTGATAAGCTCTGAGATTCCTCCTATATTTGGGGCTATGACTAATAATCCGTTGCTGATCATCTCAAGTAGTATATTTGGAATACCGTCGTTTTCTGAAGTGTACAGGAACACATCGTATTGGTCACTATTGAGCTGACGGACATCAGTAAACGAACCCTTGTAGGTCAAGGACGCAATAGTGCCAAAATAGTCTTTATCATAGCCATTTTCAAATATACCGTAGACATCAATTTGAACATTGTTAGGGTTAAGTTGTTGTGCAATTTCTTTGAGTATATCCGGTCGCTTTTGCTTGGCAATTCGACTAGCCCATAAAATACGGAGTGGCTTATGGGCGCCGTGAGGCTCAATAGTGGGTATAGTTACAGGTTGGTAAAGGCTTGTGAAAAGATTCTTATTAAAACCATACTCACTACAGAGTTGGTTGATAATTGCTTCATGGTCAGAAAATACTCTCGATATAACAGGGTAGGCTATTGGTATACCTGAATGAACATGGCCTGCAATTCTGCTCTCATCATCTTCGTCTTCACAAAAAGCAAAACTATACACAGTATAATTCTTCAAAAGGCTACGGTAGTGTTTTGCAAACGAAAATCCAAGGATCGATTGAGCAATGTGAATATATGAAGCTTGACTCTGCACGATTACTCGCGCAAGTAGTTGCATGCGCAAATCTTCAGATAATCCATTCGTTATATTTCCAAAATCTATAAAATCAATATCAGCCGATAATCGATCACGCCATTTGTTTTCGTTTGCCTCGGTCGTTATGACAGCCAGATGCCATTCGGGGTGGATGACTCTTAATGCATTCAAAAAGTTAAGCATGACAACTTCGGCGCCACCTGGCCTGAGCGCGGGTATCAGCATGATATATGTAGCCTTATCACTAAAACTAGCCATTATGTCACGAAAAGCTATACCGAGCTCATACATCTCAGAGTGATATATCGGGATGTTGTTAAGTAGTTGGCGCGAAGGAAATATCTCTCTATCGATCGTATGAATGGCGCGCCATTCAGATACGAGCCAAGAAGGAAACCGATCATTTATTTCTTCATGTTTTTGTTGCTTTCTTTTGCTCAGTATAGGCTGTGTAATAGACTTATATACGGGAAGGTTTTTCGCTTTCCTATGTACATAATGAGCCATTCGTGAGCTAAGATGCTTTGCTCTAGATAGTGCATTTATGAGCCGGTCGGGCTCAATTGTAGTATCCCTCGCAGCGCTACGGTAAGGCCCCGTATCAATAGCCCTGAGAGTATTGATAGATAGAAGATCAGTATAATGTACTGTTCTGCGATCTGCTGCTTGAATCGTCATCTCTGAGATATCTTTCCTGCGTACAAAAAGTATCGTTTCTGGTACGACCTTATGCTTGATACCAGCAGCTAGTGTTTGTGAGTTAAAGTGCCAATCTTCAGATCCGAACCCGCCTGTATTTGGTTGGTATGGGAATTCCTCAAATACCTTGCGAGGGGCAACTACCGCGGAATCCCATCGGTTTGCCCATGTCATAATGATCGCGTCCTCATCTTTGGTGCGTGAATCAAACTTTTCCCACACGATATCTTTTGTTCCGAAATTCACTGAGTACTGCGTATGAAGTACCACGTCATCTGATTCCTCTTTGAGCAGTCGAAGTGAATTTACAAACCAATGTTCAGAGACTAGATCATCTGCATCAACTGTTGCAATGTACCTGCCTGATGATTTTTTGACGGCATAGTTTCTTGAAGCGGCCAGGTCAGCTACATTAATAGCATATGTTGTTATAGGAGATGTAGTGTATGAGTTGAAGTAATCTAGTGTACTGTCATCGCCATTATCGACTGTGACAATGATTTCATGAGAAAATCCTTGTCTTCGAAGATCTATCAGTGCCCGCTCGATACTCTGCATTGTTTTATGAGCTATCAGACCCTCTCGATGTGCTGCGATAATAATTGATAGGTCATATTGAGCGGAAGGTGTCTTGCGGGTCATGTAACTAATTATACTTTAGTAACCTGTGAATTAAAATTAATGGGTGGTATTATAGGTAAAGACTGGGAATTTATGGCACAAATAAAAGGTTTCTTTTTTGACTTGGATGGAACGCTCGTTGACACGCACGAAGCTAATTATTTTGCATACCGTGAAGCTATTAACGCGGTGACTTCAAATATTGTTGGCGAGGAACTTCGTGAGTCAATTATGGCAGGGGAGAGCTCAAGCGTGTTTCTGCCCAAGATTGTAAAGGGCTTAGAAACCGAGGGTATAGCTGACATTAATCGTCAGAAAGCTTTGCTTTATCCAAACTACCTTCATACGTCTAAGTTAAATGATTATCTGTCTGTCTTTTTAAGACAAATGTCCGAAAACTACGTTACTGTACTCGTCACAACAGCAAAACAGGAGAATGCACGAGCTGTTCTAGAGGCACACGACCTGACAAAGTACTTTACGTTTACTATTTTTGGGGATGATGTTACGAGTATGAAACCAGATCCAGAAGCATATCTCAGAGCTTTGAGCCTGTCTGAACTATCTCCCGCTGAGGCTATAGCTTTTGAAGATTCAGAGAAAGGCTTGAAAGCGGCAAACGCAGCAGGTATACAGGTAGTTCATATAAGGAACTTCTCTTGATGATGAAGATTATTCTTATTGCTCTAGCATTTATTTTTTTGACAGTCACCATACTTTTTTCGGGGAATATACTCAGTGACATTGTCTCCTATATGGCTACACATCATATTGCCCTAGGGATAATTCTTATAGCTCTAGTGGTACAGTTTTTTGGACATTTTTTGCGTTCAATGAGGACAAAGCTCATTCTTGACCAGGCTGCACAAAGTAGCAATAGGTTTCAGTTTGGTGCACTTTCAGTTGGTTATTTATTCAATGTAATATTGCCTTTTCGTGTAGGTGAGTTGGTGAGATCTCTTGTAATTGCCAGAAGATTGCACATCAGCTTGCTTTACACGTTTACGGCAGTCGTCATAGAAAGGGCAACGGATGTCGTTTTCCTCAGTTTACTTGTATTTGTCGCCACAGTATTCCTGGGTGGATATACATCAACCGTTCTGATAGTATCAGTCATTGCGCTCGGGACATCTTGCGCAATCCTCTTGTGTCTTTATCTTTTAAAGAATGAAAACAGATTCCTACTTAAGTTTATATCGCGCTTCTCACAAGTTTTTAATACTTCTATAAGTAATAGTATCCTCTTTAAGACCTGGTCTCTCATTTTTGGATTGCAGAGCTTCTTTAGGTCTAAGGATCAGGTGCGACGCTACATCTTGTACGCATGCGTATCATGGGTTTGTTATTTTGTATCGGCAGCCCTCATCGTTATGGCGGTACTTCCTGTCTTTTCTGGGACTGACCTTTTTCTTGGCGGGCTTATACCATACGCACTGCCGCTAACGGATCTCGGTGTGTTCGGTTCCCAATCATATCACCAGATCAGCATGGCAATTACACATATACAAACCAGTGGAAATATCGATTTATATGCGAAATTAATGTGGGTGACTATATCATTACCAATTGCTTTTGTTGGTTTTGTATCCCTAATACTTTATAAGAAATCGAAGAAAACCGATAGCTTGGCTCCATCAAGGAATACCGCATACATAAACAAACTCCTTCGTTACGATGATATATCGCAAGATTTTCCAACATTTCTAGAAACATATTTCCAGGGATCAACTTTGACGCGTATACTCCATAAGATTGAAGTTAATGGAGGACTTAGTCTCGTAAAATTCTTTAAAGGTGGGTCTGATGCTATCACGGTACTTGCTTTGCAAAACGGAAGTATGTATGTAAAGAAAATTGTCCCAATCGAGTATGCTGATCGTCTTCGTGTTCAGTACCTCTGGTTGCGTAAATTTGCTAAAAAGAAGGCCATAGTTGATGTGATTGAGGAACATAGAAATGAAGAATATTACGCAATAGACCTCTCTTATAGCCCTGAGAATATCTCATTATTTGAGTATGTTCATAATCACTCTTTGGAGCAATCCACGCAGATTATTGACGAAGTATGGCGTTATGTCTTCGAGAACATCTATGAGCTAAAGAAAGAAGCCGTACACAACAAGAACCGTGATTTATATATCCAGGAGCGCCTTATTGATAAGGTCAAAAAAGCTACGATGGTAAATCAAGATCTAAGACAAGTTATCGAATCTGAAACTATCACGATAAATGGTGAACAGTATGATAATTTCTATACCGTCATTAACAAAATAAAAAGCAACAAAAAAGCTTGGGGTGATCTTGCTGTGTATCGAGAGTCTACTGCAATTCACGGTGATCTTACGATTGATAATATACTAGTCGACACAAAGGTGGACGAGCCAGTAATTATTGACCCTTCAGATGATAACCAGATACGTGGTCCAATCATTGACTTTGCACGACATACACAGTCACTTATCGCCGGTTACGAATTCTTAAATGCAGATGATGAAGCGGTCAAGGCTTCTATCGATGGGGCCGATATTCAAATAAATTATCATGATCGAAGGTCAGCTCGTTATATGGAACTGTATGATCACCTACGTAGTGTTGTTACAGAGAATTATTTAACTGAGACCGAACGTAGAACCATTCTATTCCATACAGGTTTACTCTATGGACGTATGCTTGCTCATCGGGTCTACATCAACCCGCATAATACATTGAAATATTATGCTGTCTGCGTTGTTCTGTTAAATGAGTTCTACCGCCAATACGATAGCTAGTTTACAGAGACGTAGAGTTGAGGTACTGGTCAAGTTCTTCTGGTGTACCGAAGCAATAGAACGTTCCCTTTGCTAGGCCAATTCGTTTGCCGTCATCAATGAGTATGTTGTATATGAGCGATACATAGTACTCTTTCATATCCTGTGATATGTTCCTTTTCATAAGCTTATGAGCTGCTACGAGGAAGCTATTTGCTTTTGTGAAGAAATATGCACCCATCAGGGCATTGTTTGATATAGCAACTTTCTCTGCGGTTCTGGTAACGATATTGCTACTATCGGTTTCTGCAAAACTATAGCGAGGGTCCTGTGAGTCGAATGACAGCAAGAGGCCATCGTATGAATTCTTGGAGATAGCTTCTTCGATTAGGCTAAAGTAGTTACCAGCATCGAAAGATATATCACAATCCATTATGACGAGGGGAAGTTCTGGATCTATAAAGTCTTCAGCAACAAGGCATGTTTCAACCGCTCCTTGAGTGTTGTGATCAAGCACTTTAATCTTTGCATCAGGCAGGAGCTCTTTTATTTGCTGAGCAAGATTGTATTCATCATCTGTATCCTTGCGAATGACAAATATGTAAACTTTCTCACCTTGATAGTGGTTATATGCCGATAGAGCTTTTTTGAACATTGGAATACCGTTTACATCAATAAGGGGTTTTGGCGTATCAAAACCAGCATCGCGAAAACGCTGGCCAAGTCCACCCATAGGCATAAGTATTTGTAATGGTTTCATATTTAGAGTGCCTCCGTGCATTGATAGTCTTTTTCGGTTCGTGTAGACGGGTATTTTTTACCGAATCTCCACTGGAATAGATTGGTGAGGGCGGTCTTAAATATATTAAAGTTCCGTGCATTTGATACTTGGTCTTCCTCTCGCCATGTGATTGGAATGTACGCAAAGTTTACGTGTCGTTTAATAAGATCGAGGAGAAGCTCATAGTTGAACGTCAGCTTGTCGGCAAACTCAAGGTACGTTTTCTTATCTAGATCGGAAAGCGCGAATAGATTGAGGCCTGAGCCAAGATCATCGCATTTTCGCAAGGTAACCATGCTGTAAGTCGCATTTAATACTTTATTGCCGATAATACGCTTTGCATCATAGCCGATCAGTGTGGATCCTTTACTGAAGCGTGATCCTAAGACGGTCTGATGCTCTGGATGAGCGAGCATATGATCAATCAATAGGTTTGCTTCATCACTTTTTGCCTGATTATCACCATGAAGAATAATGACATGAGTATAACCTAATTTCTCTGCTCGCAAGAATGCAACCTTGTGCGTACCACCTAGATTGTAGTTGTTATTATTTTGGTACACATGGAGTTTTTTGCCAAGTCGCTTTTTTTTCTTGTAGGCGAGGGCAGAAGCTATAGTATCGTCGGTACTACCGTTGTCGATTATCGCGATTTCCTCAACTCGCGCTAGAAGCTTATCATCGATTTCATCAAGTACTCGTGTAATCTGCTTTGCGCAGTTATAAGATGGAATTGCAACAAGGATTTTTGCATCTGAAGACTTTCTCATGCCTCTTATAGTATCACACTGGGAGACTGTAATATAAGGGGAAAAGCCTAAAGGTTACTACTGTTCCTTTGACCCTATGTCACAGGCAAATTCAACCAGATCTACGGGAAGATCAGTTTGTGGTAGTGGCCAGTCTTTTTGTGGCCAATCAGCGAGGTGGAGGATCTCGCCGCGCGTCTCTTTTTGATCTGCTTAATGAGCTATTCAATATGTGCTATCCCTAGGAGATGATATTAAGTTCAATAAGTCAAAACCTATCTCTTATCTGTAAACACAAAACGACCATAAGTGATATAGTTGTATACCATAACAATTATGACCATCATGAAAAAGGCGCCTGTCGATGCTATAAGGTCATAGCTAAACGGTAGCCCGATATGATTGGCTGCATGAGAAAACAGGTTGTAGAGGGGTGCGAATGTAATGAACCATGACAAAAGGATTGGACGGATGACCCACAAGCCAAATCCTGTGACTACAAAGAACTTGAGTATAGTCGTTTTTGTCGTTTTTTTGTCTCGCCATGTTATGAGTCGATGGCTCGCGTAGGCACACAAGAGTGCGAATGTACCCGATATGATACCGAGTATGCCAATCTGCTCTGGAGAATTAAATATGAAATGAGCGAGCATAGTATAGAACGCAAAGTCTAGGAGGGTATTTACTAATCCTACGGTCAGGAACACGTACTTGCGATGCTTCTTTAGGTTTCTCTGTAGGTATGATCTAAGCCATAAGAGAGCCGATGCTATTTTTACTTCAAATTTCTTTAGCAATATAAACGCAATGAGGAAATTACCTGCAAGGTAGATGGGGAGATAATACATGAAATAACTTGCGGGGGCAGTTAGAAATATAATGACCGCATGTGTCAATAGAAAAATTGTAATTGTAAAAATTATCCACTTACGCTTAAGACCACTAATTATTAACAAAATAATTAGTCCTGAGAGAGTAGGAATAACAGACCATATTAGTTTTGCAGGTAGCGTTGGTTTGTATGAATTATTAACAAGCAGAAGCCGTTTTGTTATGGCTAATTTTAGCTCAGGGTTTAGCGGCCTGGACAGCTTATTTGTTGCGTAAAAGTGGTTAACTTTCTCAATTATTATAGGATCTGGATTGTAGAATTGCCCTAAGCCGAGAGCTGGGGCCGGCCCAAACGAATTAGTGCGGAGAAAGGTTTGCATACGATTCGACAGAAAGCTATTAAGGTTATTAGCAAATATACTGTATACATGAGAGTTGTAACCTTTTAGGTGAAGATAATAGTCATCTCTAACAGCTCCATGCCAAAATGAGGGTATCTCATCATAGCTTGGATACTGCTTCACTATGGAGAGGTCTACCACTTTATCTAAGGCTTCAAGATCTTGATTAATGTTTTTTCCCCGTAAATCACCCTGGATCATAGTGGAGATTGGATTAAGTGTTGCAGTGATCTGATATTTATCGCTTGTCGTCACCTTATTTATGGAAAAAGCCAACCCAATAAGTGACAGACCAATCAGTATTGTAGTATAAGTAGAAATGTCTTTTAACTTAGATTTTTGAACAAGCCCTAATTTATATGCAAATAGCGGTAATGTTAATAAATATAATACCCCTTCACTACGCCAAAAGCATATGATGCTCATTATAAATGCTACAAAGATGAAAAACAGTTTTGGTCTTACGGGTGATAGTACCTTAAGGTGCAAAAATAGGAGGAAACTTACTAAGAGCAGAAGTCCATAACTAAAGAGAGTTAGCCTCAATGGGTAGAAATTATTAAGTAGAACAGGAAACGCTAAAAAGGGAACTATAAGGATAAGGTAGGTACGTTTATTATGGAATATATTTTTTGATAATGCGGTGACATAACCAATTATTAACGATATGATACTTAGCTGTATGGCTACTATTCCTACGCCCGTGGGAATGAGATAAAGACTAAAGGTGTAAAAAATATTAGTGAAATAGTTCTGCCAGGAGTATAAAGAATAATTGCGAACGGCTTCTAGTATGTCAAATTCATCTCCTACCCAGTGGCCGGGATAGAGAATTATTAATATAAATAGCATAAGCAGACCATAAGCAAGACTTATCTTTAGCCAGAGTATATAAAAAGGATCTTTCTGAATTATTTTTTGGATAAAAGTAATGATAAAGTAAAGTATTCCGAAAAGAAAAGGTAAAAAGAGTATCTTTAAGCATAGAGCAACTAGCGTTGCCTGATGACTTTCGTACGGCATTTTAAATGCAATATGCTCATTAAAAGGAAGGATTGTCAGGTAAAAGAGACAGACTAGTATAGATATGGCAAATAACTTTGTAGTCGGAAATTGGTAGATTGAGTTTTTCAATCGCATAAACTTATGTGACATTATTGAAGCCATTTGGATTCTGCGACTGCCAGCGCCATGAGTCTTCGCACGCTTGCTCGATAGTCTTCTCGGCAAACCATCCAAGCTCTCGATTCGCTTTCTCTGGGCTTGCATAGCACGAGCCTACATCACCAGGACGACGTGCTACAACAGTGTAGGGGATTTCTTTGCCTGCCGCTTTGCTGAACGCGGCGATAAGTTCAAGAACGGATGTCCCCCTGCCGGTACAAAGATTATATACAGCAGTTCCCGGCTTGGAGTGATTGAGTGCTGCAACATGACCCTTGGCAAGATCAACAACATGGATATAGTCACGAACGCCAGTTCCATCTGGTGTATCATAGTCATCGCCAAATACACTTACTCTTTCTAGCTTTCCTACTGCAACCTGCGATACATAGGGGAGAAGATTGTTTGGAATATCATTTGGATCCTCGCCTATAGTGCCACTTTGGTCTGCACCGACAGGATTGAAGTAGCGGAGAAGTGTTACTTCAAAGTCTGGATCAGACACGCAGACATCTCGAAGGATTTGCTCAAGCATAAATTTTGTTTGACCATAAGGATTGGTGATACCAAATCCGACACGGCTGGTCTCTCGTAAAGGTAATTCTTCAGGAGTGCCATAGACTGTAGCCGAAGAGCTAAAGATAAACTTCTTTACTCCGTATTCTTGAGCTACTTCAAGTAGGACAAGAGTTGAATCTATATTATTTGAATAATATTCAAGTGGATGGCTAACTGATTGCCCGACTGATTTTAGACCGGCAAAATGAATAATTGCATCAAAAGAGTGATCTGAAAAGATATGCTGGAGGTCTTTCTTGCTACGGACATCATTTTCATAGAAGGGAATTTTGCTCTTTGTAATTTCTTCAACTCGACGAATAGACTCGACATTGCTATTTGAGAGATTGTCGACGACTACGGGTGTATGGCCATTTGCGATGAGCTCAATGAGTGTATGGGTGCCGATGTAGCCGGCGCCACCAGTAACAAGTATGTTCATGCTTCTAGTATATCACTGGCCTGTTTGCCGTCCTAAGTTTATCGTATAATCCACCTACATCGGAGGTGTGGATGCTATGGGTTATACTAGTAGTATGATTACGGTAATTATCGCTGGAGGATCAGGTACCCGGTTGTGGCCTCTCTCGACTCCTCATCAGCCAAAACAACTCCTTGCACTCACGACAGAACGAACGATGGTACAACAAGCGTACGATAGAGCGACAAAGCTCGGTGATACGGTCTATGTCGTGACAGAGGCAAGTCATGCCGTCGACCTCCGTGCTCAGCTTCCGGAGCTTCCGGACGAAGCATTTTTGATCGAACCAGGTCGGCGAGGTACAGCCCACTGTATTATCTTTGCACTTGACTATATTGCCAGGCATCATGATAACGATGAGCCGATTGCCTTTATCCACTCGGATCATAATGTCCGTGACGTTGCTGGATTTGCACGCTCATTCGTGACCGCTGGACGGATATCAACCGAAAAACAAGAGATTGTCTTGATTGGTATTGAGCCGACCTTTCCTTCGACAGGATTTGGGTATATCGAACGAGATGGCGTGCTTGATCAAGAGGCGGGAGTCTATAACGTCGAATCGTTTAAGGAGAAGCCTGATTATGAAACTGCTCAAACGTATGTTGAGTCAGGTAACTACTTATGGAATTGTGGATATTTTGTCGGTTCAGTCAATACGTTTATGAGTGAGATGGAACGAAGCGCACCTGATTTGCAGGCAAATTATAACCTTCTCGCAGCTATTTCAGAGCACGGAAGCACTGAGTATAATGATGCGTATCTTGCACTTGATAATCAAGTGATCGATATTGCCCTTATTGAGAAAGCACAGAGTCTTGCTGTTGTTTCGGCGAGCTTTGACTGGATGGACATCGGAAACTTCAAGGATCTTCATGATGTAGTGGTGAAGGACGAGGAGAGTAACTATTTTAAGGGTGAAAATATCCACCCAATCGACGTAGAAAACGTCTATGTACGCAATGAAGAGCCAGACAAGCCAGTCGCTATTATCGGGCTTGATAATGTGGTGGTCGTGAACACACCCGACGGCATCCTTGTTGCCAGGAAAGATGTCAGTGCTAGGGCTGGCGAAGTTGCGAAAAAGCTACAGAAATAGTTTTGGGCTATTTAATATGAGTCTCCGCGGTTGTGGCCACGGGGATTTTTTAATTGAGAAATAGATAAATGTTGTAATTTTATATTTTTAGTAAAAATGCAAAATTTTGTGTAGAATAGACAGCACAAGGTACGAAAAACCAACATAGCAGAAAGAAGGATGATATGTGCGGAATCGTTGGCTATCTAGGAAACAAAGAAGCGCAAGGTGTATTACTGAGTGGATTGAAGCGGCTGGAATATCGTGGCTATGACAGCTCTGGCATCGCTACCTTTAACGACAAGGGTAAGGTTACCTTACTGCGGGCAAAGGGAAAGGTAGCAGAACTAGAAGCGCGAACCATGGCGCATTCAACAAACGATACTGTAGGCATTGGGCATACAAGGTGGGCAACACACGGTGCGCCAAGCAAGCGAAATGCGCATCCGCACCATGTTGGTAGGGTCTATCTTGTGCACAATGGGATTATTGAGAATTATCTTGACCTTGCTACCATGCTTGCGCGCCACGACTATGAGCTCAAAAGCGACACTGATACAGAAGTTCTCGCGGCTCTGATTGACCATCTCTACAAGGACAACGCTACACTACTTGAGGCGGTCAGCGCAGCGCTAAAGATGGTAGTCGGTGCCTATGGTATCGCCTTATTTTCAGAGGACGCACCCGATGAGATTGTGATCGCACGCAAAGGAAGTCCCTTAATTGTTGGCGTCGGTGATGAAGAGACGTTTATTGCCAGCGATGCTTCGGCAATTGTTGGCTATACTGATCAAGTTATTTATTTACAGGACGGCGAAATCGGTGTTTGCACGAAAGAGGGGGTAAAGCTGTATGATATCGACAGCAAAGCAGTTGACATAAACGTCGAAACCCTAGAGTTGGATCTTGAATCAATCCAAAAGAAGGGCTTTGATCATTTCCTGTTGAAAGAAATCTTCGATCAACCTGAGAGTGTGCGCTCGACACTGAGTGGTCGTGTTAATCCAGCGTCTGGAGTAGTAAAACTTGGTGGTATCAATATGACTGATGCTGAACTACGATCAATTCGCAATGTATTGATAGTTGGGTGCGGCACAGCATACTACGCTGGCATGATGGCGAGTTACTATATCGAACAGTGTACTGACGATGTATCGGTACAGGTCGAGATTGCCAGTGAACTGCGCTACCGTGCGTTCAATGTACCTGATAATACGGTTGCCTTAATTGTGTCGCAATCAGGTGAAACAGCCGACACCTTAGCTTGCCTGACTGAACTCAAGCGTCGGGGTGTGAAATGTCTTGGTGTGGTAAATGCTGTCGGTAGTACGATCGCACGCGAGGTTGATGGCGGTGTCTATCTGCATGTTGGTGCCGAGATTAGCGTCGCCAGTACCAAGGCGTTCACGTCGCAAGTCGTTGCGATGGTAATGTTTGGGCTTATGATGGCGAGCGCCAAGGGAGCTCATTCGCAATTGCTGCATGACTATGCGGGTGAACTTGATGCATTGCCAGGCGAGATCGAGCGAACCCTCACCAATCACGCGGATGAAGTAAAAAAGCTTGCCAGCAAATACAAGGGCTACAACCATGCGCTGTACATTGGGCGCGACACACTCTACCCTATTGCGCTTGAAGGCGCCCTGAAGCTAAAGGAGGTCAGTTATATCCAGGCTGAGGCGTTTGCCGCCGGTGAACTAAAACACGGGTCGATCGCGCTCATCGACGATACCTTCTTCGAGGTATGTTACATTCAGGATAACTGGCTATACGAAAAGTCGCAGAGCAATTTAATCGAGATGAACGCACGGGGTGCGCATGCGATCGTGATAACCGACACCGAAAAGCGCATCGCTGCCGAACAAGTTGTGCAGGTAAAGACAAAACTGAAATTACTGACGCCGCTGGTATTTAACATCATTTCGCAACTGTTTGCGTATCATGTAGCGGCGGCACGTGGCAATGACGTCGACCAACCGCGCAATTTGGCCAAGAGTGTGACAGTAGAATGATCAATCAATCGTCTTGCGAAAGTAATTAGTATCTCTGACGACTGCACCACGTTTGAGATAAAAGCGCTGCGCCGCTTCCTTGGTGGGGTGTGAGGTAAAGTCGAGCTTGTGAACACCGCGCGTGCGACACCAGTCAATCATGGCATCCCACAACTTACCACCTACACCACCACCTTGTATAGCGGGGTCGACAATAAAGTCTTCGAGCCATGCTTTGTGTACGACGCCCATACCCATAGTCAGGCTAACGGTCAGTGCGCCAACAATAGTACCGTCAGTACTGCGTGCGACCAGCTGATCGTGATAGGGTGAGGCAATGATATCGGTGAGGAGTTGTCGGTCAACGGGCTCGCCGCTGAACGAATCACTGAGAAATGGCAGGAGACGACCAATCGCGGCGGCGTCTTCAAAAGAGTAGGCGGTCAAGGTGTTAACAGTGATATCAGATTGTGGTCGATTCATATAATGTAGTATACACTAGGAGAAGAATGGCAAGGGTAAAGCTAACAGAATATAAGAGCAAGACGTTGCTGGTCGATGATTATGTCGGCAAGGCGATTCATCTTTCTTCACTTGATAGAGACGTGGCAAAACTCGATGAGTCACTGGCCTATGTTATCAAGGTCGACCAGGGCATTAAAAAGCGTGGCAAGCAGGGTCTTATCCGACTAAATGTCACGAGTGATAACGCCAAAAGTGCTGTTGAAGAATTAGCGAGCAAAGGCTTTGAGCGCTTTATTGCCGAGCCAATGTTGCCACACGAAGACGATGAGGAACGATATCTCAGTGTCGAGCGGGTACGCGGTGGTTTTCGGCTACTGTATTCGGCAAGCGGCGGTGTGGATATCGAAGATCACCCAGAGAGTATAGAAGAGTACGATGACATCACCAACGTGCCGCTGCCGAATGGCTTTCTTGGTAAATTAACCGAGACGATGAACCGAGAGCATCTGAGCTTTGTAGAAATCAACCCTCTGGTGGTGCGTGATGATGCATGCATATTGTTGGACGCGGCCGTGCTGGCCGATAGCGCCGGCAGCTGGCAAGCAAGCTGGAATGAGGACGATATCGTGGAGGCAGGCCAAAAAAGTGAGGCCGAGCAAACCATCGCGACGCTGGGTGATGGATCGCCAGCATCGTTCTCGTTTCGCGTGCTGAACCCTGACGGGGCAATCTGGCTGCTGCTAAGCGGTGGCGGCGCGAGTATTACTATTGCTGATGAGGCAGCCAACCGGGGCAAGGCGGATAAGCTAGGTAATTATGGTGAGTATAGCGGCGGTCCGACGCGCGAGGAAACACAGCTCTATACCGAGGCGGTGCTACAGCAAGTTTTTCAATCAGCAGCGCCTAAAAAAGCCATTGTCATTGCTGGTGGTGTAGCCAACTTCACCGACGTCAAAAAGACATTTGCTGGCATCATTGACGCGCTATCTGCCCACATGAAGGAACTGAAGGCAGCGGGCATTTTGGTGTTTGTACGCCGAGGCGGACCAAACGAAAAGGAAGGGCTGGCACTGATGGAGAAGTTTTTGAGACAGCATAATATTTATGGCAGTGTTCACGGGTCGGATAAGGTACTGACGACAGTGGTTGACGAAGCCTTGAGGTATGTCGATGCATAGTATCGCTGCCATTCGTGAGAACCCAGGGACAATTTTGGCTGTTGGGGCATATCGTCCGGGCTATCAGGCGATTTTAGATTTTGATGTGCTGATTGGTCGCGCATCGCCATCGATTGTTGGTATTGTCGGCAGCACAAAACGGTATGAGAAATATTTTTGGGGTAATGATGAAGTGCTGATCCCCTGTTTTGGCACGATTGCTGAGGCACGTCAGGTATTGCCGCATGTTGATTGGCTGTTGAATATCACCAGCGCGCGCCGTGCATTTCAGATGACAGAAGACTTCTTTGCGAGCTATCCTGATGCACGCGGTGCGCATATTTTTGCCGAGGATGTGCCAGAAATTGAAGCTATCAAGCTGTCTGAGGCCTATGCCGATAAAACAATTATTGGACCAGCTGGGGTTGGCTTGATTGTCCCGGGCGCGTTAAAGCTTGGTGTGGTTGGCGGTGTCGATTGGCGACAAATCAAGGCGAACCACCTTGAACAGGCAGGATCGGTGGCGGTTCTCTCGGCCAGTGGAGGTATGATTAACGAGTTGATTACCATGGTGGCAAGTAGCGGCCACGGGCTGAGCTTTGCACTTTGTTTTGGTGGCGACCGTTTTCCGGCAACCACGCCGCGTGATGCATTTCTGGCGGCAGAGGCAGACCCTGATACCAAGCACATTGTGTATTACGGGGAACTTGGTGGTACCGATGAATATGAGATCGTGGAGTTGATCAAAGACGGTAAATTGACGAAGCCAATTACGGCTTATATTGCTGGAGTAATTGGTGAAAGCTTTGCCTCGCCGATGCAGTTCGGTCACGCCAAGGCCCTCGCAGGGTCAAAAAGCGAGACGGCGAGTAGCAAGCGTGAGGCTTTGAGTGGGGCAGGTGTGACGGTCGCGGCATCGATTGGCGAGCTGGCCGCCGCCATCGGGCAACTTGCCAAAGATGACATTGTTACTAATGATAGTGATTTTTCGTATCGAAATGCTAGTCTCTTCACCTCAACCATTAGTGCCGAGACGCCAGACGGCTACGCATTTGTTGGTAAGTCGTTGCAAGATTGGTCGAGTGAGGGCGACATTGCGATGCAGATTACTGCTGGGTTATTGGGGCGATCGCCGCGGTCTGCGGTGACGGTTGATTTGGTACGGACAATCTTTTTATTGTCGGTTGACCATGGACCGCAGGTATCGGGTGCGCTGAACACGATAGTAACGGCACGCGCTGGTAAAGGCATTGTCGATAGCCTGGCTGCAGGATTGATGACGATTGGTCCTCGTTTTGGCGGCGCAGTGTCTGATGCTGCGCGTGAGTGGTTTGATGGAGTTAATAAAGGGTTGCAGCCAGCCGAATTAGTTGAGACAAGGGCCAGGTCTAAACAGTTGATTGGTGGTATTGGTCATAAGAAGTACCGATTGGATTTACCCGATCCTCGGACGACCATATTGGCAGGCTTCCGTGACAGACTGAAAGACAGTACGTATTTTGATTTTGCAAAAGGTGTTGAATATATTACAACACAGAAGAAAGGCAATCTGATTCTTAATGTTGATGGTCATATCGCGGCACTGATGTTAGATGTGTTGGCAACCGAAGAAGGGTATGATAAGCGCGAGCTTGACCAGTTGATTGCGGCAGACTTCTTTAACGCGCTGTTTGTGATTCCGCGTACGGTTGGTTTTGTATCACACTACCTTGATCAAAAGCGTCTTGATGAGGGACTGTTCAGGCTGCCTGATGACGATGTATTACTGATGGGATAAGCTACTGCTTACGACTCGCGGCGGCGTCGGCGACAATCTTGCGCATCTTGGTTTGGAACAACGATTTGGCAAATCGTTTTGATTTACGATGTAATGTGCTGGGGCGAAAATCGACGGTGTCGGCCTTTTGCATGGCGGCCATCAGAGATTCGACCGTTTGTTCAGGGAAGAGGATACCTGTTTCGCCGTCCTGGACGATGTCTAACGCGCCACCCTTGGCATAGGCAATGACGGGCGTGCCGGCAGCGATCGCTTCGACGGCTGAGATGCCAAAATCTTCTTCATTAGGGAAGAGAAAGGCCTTGGCGGTATGGGCTCGTGCCACCAGCTCCTCGTCACTGATACGGCCAGTAAAGGTGACGGTAGGACCGGCAAGTTTCTTCAATCGTTCTGTATCGGGACCCTGCCCTATTATTGTCAAATTGACACCAAGTTGATTGCATGCCTCAATTGCCAGATCAAATCGTTTGTATGGTACATGGCGGCCCCAAAGAATATAACCCGATCGTTTACCGGTTGCTGGCGGCGTAAAACGTTCGATATCAACCGGTGGATGGACAACAGTCGCAACCTTGCCATAATATTGCTTGATGCGGTCACGAGTAACCTGAGAGTTGGCAATAAAAACATCAATGTCTTGCACTGATTCGAGATCAAGTTTGCGCATCTTTTTTACCAACATAGGAATAAACGGGCGAATAAACGGCGTAAAAATACCAAAGGTAAATTCGCGTCGGAATTCTTCGTAGTGTGACCAGTAATAGCGAATGGGCGTATGAATGTAGGCGATATGGACCTGGTTTAGACGTGTTTTGCGAACAGCTTTTGCTTCGGCACTACTGGTACTGATAATGATGTCAAATTCTGAAAGATCGAGATCACGAAAGGCATGTGGACGCAGTGTTGGCCATAGGGCGTGTTTATAACGCAGGGATTTTGGGAGGGATTGCTGCAATACGGTTGTTCTGACGTCGATATGATGAAACGCCGGCATATGATCGTAATCGTAGACCGAGGTGTAGATGGGTGCATCGGGAAAAAGAGTATGCAGTTCAAGGAGCAACGGCTCGGCACCACCCATATTTGTCAGCCAATCGGTAACGAGTGCAATTTTGGGTGCGGGCACTACCGGGCACCCTTTTTGAATAATACAACAGCCACGGTTTTGAATAGTATCTTAATGTCTAGCCAAAAGCTCCAGTTTTGGGCGTAAAATAATTCCAACTCGATGCGTTCTTCGAAACTGAGTTCGCTACGGCCACTCACCTGCCATAATCCGGTTACGCCTGATTTAACACTATGTAACAAGGCAGTGCGACCGTGTGCCAGCTTCATTTCTTGCGGGAGGATCGGGCGCGGACCAACCAGGCTGAGTTCACCTTTCCAGACGTTGAACAGCTGTGGCAGCTCGTCAAGCGAGGTGACGCGGAGGAAATTACCGAATTTTGTAATGCGAGGGTCGTGCGCCACTTTGCGGTTAGTTTCATATTCGCGTGCCAGGTCTTCGCGGCCCATTTCTCGAAACTCGACAGCAGCATCACGACTACCATATTTTGCACCCATGCTACGAAACTTAATCAGGCGAATCGGTTCGGAGAATCGACTGAGGCGTTTGCTGGTATAGAATGCTGGACCGGGATTAAATATCTTTTGCAAGGTAAATAGAGCAAGAAAAAGTGGCGACAGGAGAACGATGAGGATGGTGCTAGCGATTTGATCAAAAATACGCTTCACAATTGCTCCCCATCCCACTAAAGGTGTTTGATGGACGCTAATAATAGGGTAACCTAAAAAGACATCCACAGTATTTTTGCCACTATAGAATTCGGCATCACCAGGGATAAAACTGTAGGAGATGTGATGCGACTGGGCGGTACCAAGAATCAGTTGATTACGGTCAACGGATTCGGACAGGTTGGTTTGAATAATAGCACTGACACGATCGGCCAAGACATTCTTTAGGGCATGTTCAACGCGTGAGTAGTGAATGACATTCATACCTTTAGGGATGAGTTTCTTTGGGCCGGCCACTGCGACGATTTGGTAGCCGCTTTTTTTTGTGTCAGCAATATTCTCGGCGATATCGGTCGTCGTCTTGTCATCGCCAATCAAAAGCACTCGTTTAATACCTTTGCCGTAACGAAACAGGGATGAACGGATAAATCGCAGTAATTCCCTGCCAATGATTAAAAGCACTAGGGATCCGGCGAATGCATAGACGGCGACTAGTCGAGCCGGAAAGATAGTATCCCGACTGACGTATTCCCAGCCAATAATGACCAATATGCCAATAAAAGCACCCAACGCTAGTTTTGACCACTCAATAAGCCGACGGTCGTAGACGCGTGCCTGGTAGAGGCCAAGGGCAGCAAAAATAATGATCCACACCGGGACGATGATCAGGGCAGATTGAAAGTACTCTCTTGAAAAGACTTCATTGACCAAAGGGCGATCGTCAATAATAACGCGTAAGATGTAGGCACCAATAAACGCTACGAATAGAACGGTAATGTCAGCAATGATCAGCAGGAGGTTATATATGCGACTATTTTTACTTAGCATAGATATGTATATTGTATCATTTTTTGCTCATTTACTAGTGTTATAATAGAGGCCATGACCGAAACGATTCTTCGCCGCGTCCTGCTCATCCTTGTGATGACTATCTTTTGTGGCGTTGTGTTTCATGCGCCAATGAGTGTGTGGTTGGGAACGATACTACCAGACCATCAACAGATCATCAAAGCATGGAAGGAACTTCTCATCGTAATGGCAGTCGTCGTGGCAATGCTGCAAGTAGGTCGTCATCATTTGTGGCGACAATTGTGGTGCGACTGGGTGATTCGACTCTCTCTGGCATATAGCGCAGTCCATGTTATGACAGTAGCGATCATGCCGCAAGGATTGTTGCCGACAATTGCCGGGCTGATGATTGATCTGCGGTTTGTGCTGTTCTTTGTGGTGGTGTATGCAGCCTTACAGCTTTACTCATGGTGGCGCCGTCCGCTATTGACTGGAGGATTGGTGGCGGCATTTTTGTCTTTGTGTTTTGTATTGCTGCAGGTGACGGTTTTGCCACACGATGTCTTAAAACATATTGGGTATGACAAAGATACGACCATTGCGCCCTATATGACCGTCGATCAAAACTACGATTACGTCAGAGTGAATGGGACCTTGCGCGGTCCTAATCCGCTAGGTGCCTATGCAATCATTGTTTTGGCAGTAGGGCTCAGCGCGCTGACGATGGCGATGCCGAAATTGCGAAAAATTCGTCATTTCCTGCCGTGGGTACTTAGTGTAGTCGTCGTGTTATCGGTAGTTGCGCTGTGGTTTAGTTATTCACGCAGCGCAGTAGTAGTTGGTATCGCGGCGATAGGATGTGTTGTCGGTCTTGCCTTGTGGCGATATTCATCACGTTTAGCATTGATAGCAGGGGGGGTGGCGGTTGTTGTTGGAGTGTTAGTTATCATTGGCCAGTGGAATTCGTCGTTGATTCAAAACATTCTACTGCACAGAAACGCAGAGAGTAGTAGTATGGTGGGCTCAAATGAGGAGCACGCGGCATCACTAGAGGAAGGCTGGCGGCGGATGGTTGCACAACCATTCGGAGCGGGTGTTGGCAGCACAGGATCAGCGTCGCTATTGGGTGACCAATCAATTATCATTGAGAATCAATACTTGTTTATCGCCCACGAAATAGGTTGGTTAGGGATGGGGCTATTTGGTTGGCTGTACGGTGTTTTATTAGTGCGCCTATATCAGCGCCGTGATGATTATCTGGCATTTGGTGTACTGATAAGTGGCATCGGGTTAGCGCTTATCGGTCTGTTACTGCCAGTATGGGCTGATGATACGGTGTCACTAGTATGGTGGGGACTGGCGGCAGTCGCTATTGCCTCGAGGGGTCATAAAAAAGAAAGGAAGAGCGATGCACGATCGTCCTAGTAAAAAACAGCGTGAACTATTGCTGTTTATCGATGGATTTATCAAAGGCAACGGTTATGGTCCTAGCTATCGCGAAGTCATGCGAGCACTGGGATATAAGTCTGTTTCGACGGTCTCAATACATATCGACGGTCTGATTCAAAAAGGCTATCTGCGCAAAAAAGATCATTCTGCACGCTCAATTGAGGTAGTGACACTACAAGATGATATATCGGCAGTAAAGAAAGAGCCGTCATCTGTGGTGAAGTTGTTGGAGGAGGAAATATCGCAAAGACTTGCTTCGGGTGATGCAACGTCTAAAGAAGTGCTAACACTCATCGATGCTGCAGCCATTCTGGGGTCGGATCGAGTAGATGAGCTACGTGAGACGGCCGAGCGGTAATGCTATAATAGAAGGTGTGAAAAAGAGGGTACAGTATTGGTTGCAAGGGGTTCAATGGAAAAACATTGGCATACTTGCGGCCATTAGCGCACTATTGATTATGATTGCGGTGCAGTTTAGTTATCCTTTAGATTCTACACGACCGTTTGCGACCGTGGATGGCGTGGCGGTAGGAGGAATGAGCCGTGATGAAGCTGATCGGCGCTTGGACGAAGCATATCGTGCAGTCAAGGTCGATATTGTGTTTGGTTCAGTTGATAGACCCTATCGTTCACCAGCTCTGGAAACCTTAGGCGGGACTGTCAATAACGATCAGGTGCTAGATGCGGTGGCGTACCCGTGGTGGCTCCGTTTGGTACCGACATCATTATGGTGGGGGCATCTGTTGGCGGGTAATCAGACAAGTAAGGTGACATTTGATACGCAAGTAGTTCGTGCATATATGACAAGTGAACTGGGCGAGTCGTGTATTGTCTCACCGCAAAATGCGACGATCATGGTGAGTAATGATGCCACACTTTCGGTTAAGAAGGCTGAAGATGGTGGCATGTGCAAACTTGATGACGTTGTGCGTCTTGTGTCGGCGACAAGTGTGTCAATCATGACACCAAATATCGTAAAGGTACCAATGGAGCGGGTTGCACCGGTGATTGGTGATGATGTGGCAGAAAAGTTATTGGCGACGATAAAGCGTCGCCTTGCCCAGTCGGTAACGATAACACATGAGGGAACTAATGTAACGATTGATGCAAATACCATCATATCGTGGCTCGTGTTTGACATACGTGATGGCGAAATAATAACGAAAGTCGATGAGACAAAGGCGGCTAGCCTGTTGAACGAAAAATTAGGGTCGGTGGTAGCAAAAGCCCCTGGTGTTGTTACTATAACAACACGTGATTTTCAAGAAATATCACGTACCGGTGGTGGGGATGGCCAAGTGTTGAATGTTGCTGGTACGACAGCTAACATTGCCAGTTATCTGACGGGTCATGCCGATAGTGTACTAGTAGCCACGGCCTCGATACCGCCACAACAAAAGTTTATTCGCAGCTACAGCCCTACCGATACAGGTATGTCGGCATTGATACGCCATTATGCCGAATCACATCCTGGCACGTACGGCGTGTCGCTCATCGAGCTGTCGGGTAAGCGCCGCCGCGCCGCCTTTAACGATACGCACAAGTTCACGACGGCGAGTACCTACAAAGTGTATGTTGCATACAGTACACTAAAACGCGTTGAAAGCGGGGAGTTTAAATGGTCTGACCAGATCGCGGGTGGTCGTAATCTTGAAAAATGCTTTGATGATATGATCGTTTTGTCGGATAACGCATGTGCAGAGGCGCTGGTAAAGCGTATCGGCTATACGCCAATACATCGCGACATAACCGGTCTTGGATTGACAAATACAAGTTTCATTGACGCTGAAAGTTACAAGACGACCGCAGGAGATCTGTCGACATTTATGGCGAGCCTAGAGGCGGGCCAATTGCCACTGTCGTCATCAAGTCGTGATCGGTTGCTAGCGGCGCTGCGACGAAACGTGTATCGTCAAGGGGTCCCCGCCGGGGCTAACGGATCAGTGGCGGATAAGGTTGGATTTCTGAATGGTTTATTGCACGACACCGCGGTGGTCTATTCACCTAGTGGTACATATGTACTAACCATCATGACGGATGGTAGTAGCTGGGCCGATATTGCCGGTCTGACCCGAGAGATCGAGAAGATTCGGGCGCAGTAAAGTGTTTACTCTCGAGAGGTAACGGTGTATAATAACTCCTAGTTTTGCCTCCTAGGCAACGTACGTTACACCATTATTCCGGCATAGCTCAGTGGTAGAGCGGATCGCTGTTAACGATTAGGTCGCTGGTTCGAGCCCAGCTGCCGGAGCCAATTTGAACTTTGAGAAAGTACCAAGAGTTTATCGAAGGGCGACAACAGATTGAAATGAAGCTTTTTGTTGTCTAATTCGAGGTTCGAAAGTACAAGATTTAAAATTTTGCTTTTTAGCTCAGGTTTCGAACTCCTAAAGAGTTTACCTGCGATAGAGGCAAGTTGTAACAGATAAGAGCTAGTAACGACAAAGCTTTTATCTCCGTTGGTAAGCTGGATGAGTTTTTCGTCCAGCTTTTCCATTTGTGATTTAGTTATCGAGACGATCTTGTCGTACTCGTCTGCAGTAATACGTCCATCGAGCCTGTCGTCATAGAGTATAGTAAGACGCTTCTCGAGTCGCCCATATTCCTTACGAGCCTGCTGCATAGCAGTGACGTAATAGTCCTGAATGCTGTCGTGCTCTTTCTTGAGGGTGTCGACAACCTGATCGACTACGGACTCAACCTTTTGTAGATCGTCTAGTAGGTTATTTATCTGTGGTAGCAATTCAGCTTCTGATGTGTGAGGCTGACTGCAAGGTCCTTTTGCTTTAGAGCACTGCATATATGTGTGGCCTTTTTTCGTGTACGAGGATATGCTGCAGCCACAGAGACGACACTTGAGGAGGTTGTTGAATGTGAACTTATGAACCGTACTTGTTTTCGAGGTGTCGGTTGCTCGATCTTCGTTTACCTGCTGCACAAGATCGTACAGCCTCTTTGTGATGACCGCCTCGTACCTGTGTGGATACAGTCTACCGTTATAGCGCATAACACCGTAGTAGAATGGATTCTTTAGTATTTGTTCGATCTGGCTCTGGCCGATCGGTCGGGACTGCTTCGTGTTACTTGTCAGCCCCTCTTCACGCAGGGTCTTTGCGATCGTCCTGTAGGATAATCGATTAAGACGCAACTCGAATACCTTTGCAATATAAGGGGCTCTTGCTTCGTCAGGCACTATGTCTTTGCGTGTTGTTTTACCATTATCATCAGTGATGGTGACATTTTTGTACCCAATAGGTGCTTTCCCAGGCCACTCTTTATCGTGTAGCTTTTGGTCGATCTTACGTTTTACGTTGTCACTAATGGCAGCAGAGTAGTATCCTCCAAACACCATCCCCATATCTAATCGAGTTTTATCGTGTGCTGGTGAGTTCTTGTGGTAAATTAGTCCATCTGATGGGAAGTGTAGTTCGGCACGACCGTCTCGAACGAGTTTTTTAAGTGTAGTAATGATGCTCGATGAACAGTCGCGGGTTAAGCGGTCAATTTTATCGAATACCATAATGAATGAACCTGGATGTGAAATTGCCTTTTCGACGATCTCAAGGAACTTCACTCGGTCCTCTTTGTAAGCTGTCTCGTCAAAGCTGTATAGTTCTGCATCTAGACTTAAGCTTTGGGCATACTGGTTCAAGCGGAGCGTTTGTGCTGGTAATGCCGTTCGCTGGGAGGGGTCCGACACTCTCGCTATTAAGAATGCTTTTGTTCCTTCGTAGTTCTTCACTTCATTTTTCATATCGTGACTCCTATATACTATTTGATAACATTATATAACAATAAATCTTAATATCTAAGTTTGTTGATACCTTTTTAGACCCTCACTAATGTGGGTAAGTTTTCCACTGTACTCCCTGTGTCTTCTTTCTTTAGTATTATTGGCTGCGTATTCTTTGGTGTTAATATTTTGATAGGGTCGGGTGTTCAATTTGTGACGGATGGGTGTAATTTTTTTGATAGGCTGTGCATAACCTTCCAGTACTTTGACTAGAGGTCTCAAGTCGTACTGGTTGGATTGATTATCGCGATAAACACGTTTAATAAGACCTTTTTTCTCGAGGCTCCGTATATTATTCCTAATAGCCCCAGGTGTTTTACCCGTATGTTCACTTAATGTTGATACAGACGGGTACGGTAGTCGTCGATCCCACTTGTATAAGGCCAAGCACATTATTACAACCATCTCGGGATCTGTTATGCCAAGTTTCGACTGATTCTTAATCAGAATATTAGGTATACTAGTGAACCCGCCTGACTCTATTCGTGACGACCATTTATCAGAGAATGTGTAAGTATTGTTCGCTGTCATTTTCAAATATCTCATCACATTTTTCAAATATCAGCTCTTCAAGCTGCCTACTCGCTGATCTATTGATAGGGTGGAATATATCTAAAGAACGCAGCCCAACTTTCTTAGAAGGGTACAGTAATCTATAGGACCCGTTCGGTCGCGTATAGACTGCTATTGAACCGAGATATAACGATTCTTCGACAACCACACTGGCGAATGCGACGAGGCCATTTTGTGGTTTTACTGGCACTATCCTTACTTCAGTAATCTTCATAACTGCTCACTTCTTTCTTCGATATTGTTGCGTTCATACTCAAAGTCCATTTCGATAAGTACGTCAAAAAACCTCACGAGACGATCTTTTGCTTCGTTGTCGAGCTGAATATCTTCCGACGTATTGATTGAAACTTCGTTCATAGCTTGAGCATATAAAAAAGACTGTCGTACGACGTCGTAAGACAGTTATCTATGAAGTTAGCCAGTAGCTATTTTAGTAGTCTAGGGTTTACGAAGAACTCTTTGTCTTCATAGCAAATGAACTCATCTATGCCTGCCTTGGCTTTAATTTTCATATTTATTGTTTCTTTTACTTGTGAGTATCTCTTTTGCAGTGAGCGTACCTGATCTTTATTAGGATTCGGAAAATCTTCACTATCAAGCCTCTCGATGATATCTCCGAGTTGGAAACCTCTTTTTTTGAGCGTTTCGATCCCGTTGAAGAACAGGCCTATAAAACGGCCCTCTATACTTGTACCTTTGAATTTAAGGGTGTGCTCACCGTTTATTGTCAGCGTGCTATCTTTGAGGCGGATATTGTCGATCGATGTACGTATAACTGTATGTCCCGCATTAGTAAGTGCGGAAATCATATCGTCAAATGACATAATATGCTTTAGTTCACTTAATCCGCTCTGTTGTTCTCGAATAAGGCCGAGGCAAGTATTAATTTCAACATCCTGCCTCCAGGACAGTTGCTCCGTTTCGTACTTGGATGTCACGATGGAAGAGAACGATATTTCGTTAGCTAGCTTCTGTATGTGGTTGGGCGTATAGGTAAAGCTGCTGTGATCTCCAAGTATTGAGTTCGCCTCTATGAGTGATCTAAGCTCAGATAATCTAACCTGCTGTACAGCGTACTGGTAGTTATGACCCGACTGTTCGTAGAGCGGCCGAAGGAGTTCAGTTATAGTCTCAATCTCACGTAAGCGAGGCTCTATATTGCCTTCTGGGTTGTTGACTATAGTTTGCTTAGCGTGGTCGGCGGACGCCAAAAGCTCATCCGAACTCTTTAGAAGGTTCGATAGAATCACATATCCTCGTAAATTAAATATTTTATCGCTCATTACATCTTTAGGTTAATTGTTATCTATTATACAATGATGGTAGATATTATGATGAATGAACTACCCGAATACCTAACACTTACGCAAGTTAGCGAACTGCTGAAGGTCCACCCTAACACGCTTCGAAATTGGGATAAAGACGGCACACTAAAGGCTATACGCATAGGTGCTCGAAAGTTGTATAGGTATAAAAAGACAGATGTACTAAATTTCTTGGACGAAAAAGTAGAGGGTGATAATTAGAGTATGCAACTGCCAAAGATTGTAGATAACAAGAGAAAAAATTTAAGCACTGTCATAAATGAGGTAGCAAAGTCCCATAGACACCTATCTATAGCAACTGGTTACTGGGACCTCCCTGGTCTTGCAGAGGTGTTTGAAAACATCAAAGACTACGAATCTATAAGGCTATTGATCGGCCAAGAGCCGCTTCCTCCTCGTTACGCGTCTAAGCTCGACATCAACAAGCTTGAAGAGACATTCCCAGAGCTTGATTTTAAGGCTAGCCTTAGTCAGCTTGAACAGAGAGATGATCTTAGAAGTCTTGTAACTAAAGTTAAGGAACTGATGGACAACGGCCAGCTGCAAGTCAAGGTGTATAGGCGAAGCTTCTTGCACGCCAAGGCTTATGTTTTCGGAAACTACGAAAGCGATACGGCGGTAGGTATCATCGGATCTTCAAACTTTACAAGAGCAGGCCTCACCTCCAACACAGAGCTAAATGCACTAGAAGATGATCATCGTATCGTTAAGTTTAAACCACACAACGACTCAGACGAATATGGTCACTTGAGTTGGTTTGACAGTATATGGGAGGATGAGCTAAACGAAGACTGGAACGGTACATTTACCCAGGTACTTCAAAACTCAGCTGTAGGTGATATGACGTTTGGTCCATACGATACCTACATTAAAACTTTGATGGAAGTGTTCCCAGAGGAACTTGATCAAGGTGAGCTTCTCAGTGGCAAGAGTCAGGATATTCTATACTCATTCCAAAACCGTAATGCAGGTATATTGATCCGTAAGCTAGAGCAACTCGGTACGGCTATTCTGTCCGACTCGGTCGGTCTCGGTAAAACTATTACTGCTGGTGCCGTTATCCAACACTATGTTGATAAAGGTGCCAAGCGTATCATCGCAATCGTCCCAGCCTCACTCAAGGCCCAGTGGCGTTCGGACCTGGCAGATGTATATGGCCTAATCGAAGGGTCGGACTTTAAGGTCATCTCTCAGCAAGACGTGAATGCTATGGATGAAGAGGCGAAATTGGATCGTTATAAACAGATAGACCTATTTATCGTAGACGAAGCTCATAACTTACGAAACACTGGCAGCAGTCGCTATGACAAGGTAATGGGATGGTTTCAGGATAATCCTGACTCCAGAGTCTTGATGCTTACTGCTACACCCATCAACAACTCTCTAAATGACTTAGTGAATCAGATACAACTAGGGCTCAAGGGTCAGTTAGATTCAATTCCTGTTCCATACTACGATCCAAACCGTAAACGAACAGAGATGCTCGACTTCTTTGACGCTCTAAGTAGGATTCAGAAGCGATCTAATAACGATCCAGACTTTGACTGGGAGTCGGTTCGGTCTACTCTTGTGAGCGGTATTCAGCACTATCTGGTGCGATCTACAAGACAGGGAGTTGAAGCTGAGGGTGCACTTGTTGGTAAAGACGGCGAAAAGAAGGCTTTTCCAAAGAGCTTTGTTGATCAAGTCGGTTATAACTTTACTGCTGAACACTCTGATTTGATGCAGACACTTATTAGCGAAAACATCCATTTACTTGAGGGCATTGATCCTACGACTATAGATATAGATAAGATGTCAGATATCACTCAACGCAGCAGTCACCCTCTGGACTTCATTGATGATCTTAGGGGTGAGTCAATTAATGGAGTGGTGCCAAATATATTCCAGATGGTTACACTTATGGGACTAACTCCATATAAGCCAATGACGTATCGACACGAGATATATGGCAAAACACCTGAAGAGATCAGAAACCTTGGTATGAAGGGTAAGCGATCTCAGGTTGTAAACTTGCAGCTAACTCTGCATAATATGCTGTTTGTTACCTGGTTGAAGCGGCTTGAGTCGTCAACATCTTCGCTACTTAAGTCTATTGAGACATATGGACGCAGACTTGAAGCGTTTAAGAGCTGGCTAGATCGTGGATATGTACTATCATTTGGCGATATTGATGTTGTTGAGCGTGAATATGGCGAGGATATAGAGAAGGCCTTCGATGATTATGAAGCATTTGAAAATATTGAAGATGAAACTGAAGAAGGCCTAAAGCGAAGGGGAATCGAAAGAAAACCAGCCGACCCAGAAGTCTACAATATCGATGCGATGTTCAGGGATATAGAGCGAGATATTAACATAGCAAAAGCTATATCTAATGTACTCAGCGTTATTGCTCGTCCCGAAAACGATGTAAAGCTTCAGGATTTTGCACGCTACATAGAAGCCGTATCGTCCAGTGGTAAGCACGGCCAGAAAGTCCTTGTGTTTAGCTTCTTTGCTGATACCATTAATTATCTAGAAGAGAACCTAAAAGACATCGTTACTGTACCAGATTTCGTCAAGCGATCAGCATTCTCTACAGGTAAGGGTGCAGATGTTGAAAACCAAGTAAGACGATTCTCGCCTAAGTCTAAAAAATATGAAATGCAGCCTGGTGATCAGCCGATAGACTACCTGTTTGCTACAGATGTACTCTCGGAGGGTCAAAATTTGCAAGATGCAGCCATTCTAGTGAACTATGATCTTCACTGGAACCCTGTTCGGATGATTCAGCGAAACGGTCGCGTAAATCGTCTAGGCTCTGAGTTTGACGAGGTTATCATCGCCAATATGAAGCCAGAGGATAGTATTGAACTATACCTAAACCTTGTAGCGAGACTACAAAAGAAGATCGATACAATTAAGCATACAGTTGGCCTAGACCAGGGAATCTTGAGTTCTGATGATGTAAACCCTATGGAATTCATTGAAGATACAAAGAAGCTTTATAGTGGAAATACAGACGAGGCGACAAAAGCTCTCGAAGAACTAGGCGAGGATGATAGTATTCTCTCCTGGACCAATGATCATATCTATAAGCTTCGTGAATTTTTGGTAAATAGTAGCCAAGAAGAAATCGATCGAATCCGTGACATACCGAATAGTAAATGGAGTTACTTACCGATGCGATCGCAAGCTCCTTATGACAAGGCATTGAGCCTACTTAGGGTTGATGGAAGGACCTCGATAACTAACCACCCAATCTCTCTCACATTCTTCGTCGAAACTCTTACCGATGGCGAGTATATATCAAGCTTTGTCGATGAGTTCATAGCACTACAGAATATTCAAACCACACCTGAAGATAACGAGAGATTAAAAGATGAAATAGTCGTCGATCGTCAGAAAGTTGAGCGAAGGTCATCTAGAACTGCAGAACGACGTGCTATGTCTGAAGATAGCCGAAGCCGCAGACTAAAGCCACACCAGGAACAAGCTTTGGAGGTGGTCCAGTCAATGTACGACGACATTGCTCTAAGGCCATACTTTGAAAATAATATTAACGATGCACGCACAAAGCGTCGATTTGAATCCATAATGCGTCGTATTAATTCAGATCTTCGGGACACTGGATCGGTAAATGCATCGACTCTCCAGCAGCTTAACGATCTTATTGCTGGTATTAAAGTAGCAGAAGATCAGACGACTGAGGTTGATCGAGTTGTTAGTGTCTTGAATTATGCGAAGAGGAGGCCATAATGTTTTCAGACTTAAATACCAAGCTAAAACAACTATACGATGAACCAGATCATCGCAAGTCTCTTGATATAGCTATAGAGTCGGCCAATGAGGTAATTAAGGTTTTATCACCAAACGCTTCGGGGCTAGCTTATGGTGAAGATGCTTTAGACAATGCCGTATCGGCAAGTAAGTTCCCGAACCACAAAATAGAGAGCTGGTTCACTCCTCATCCTTATTTTGCAGACGATCGAGTGGCCCTTAAGCTATACGACAGCATCAATGTGGAAGTTCATTTTTATTGGCTTAGTGATTCGGCCACCAAAGCTCGTATTGCGGCTGGTACGGCCATTACCGATAACTGGGAAGACTCCGAACTTAATCAGAAGGATGACAGCTATAAAGTTGGCTTAGACTTCTTTTTATCTCACGACACCAACTCCCTACTCGTGGTCGTAACCAGTAAAAACAATCTTCGTGTCCTTGAACTTGAGGGTAGGCTATCAAATACGCAGTCAGATATATTTAAGTCGATCAAGGGTGCGTTTGACCTACCCGCTAAGTCTCAAATTCATCAGACTATCTGGGACGCACTGGCTCTCAGTGAAGTTAATAAGAGGTTCTATGCAGGTATTGCAGAGCACTTCACTATCCTAATAAACCATCTTATCTCAGAAGGCTATGACAAAGAAGACTCAAAACTATTCACCAGCCGTCTACTAGGGCGATTGCTGTTTGTGTGGTTCTTGCGTAAAAAACATATCATCGATGAGTCATTTGGCTATTTTGATATTGAATCAAAAAGCTCGACAGACTATTACGACGACAGCCTCAAGCAACTCTTTTTCTATACGTTAAACACCCCCGTAAATGATTCAGCTCGCAAGGACAAAGTGACGCCATACCTAAATGGAGGCCTATTCGAGGCTCACGATAACGACTGGGCTGACCGTAAAGTCTCATTCCCTACGGGTTACTTCAAGAGTCTCTATGAGCACCTAGAGCAGTACAACTTCACTACCGACGAATCTAGCCCAGAATACGAGCAGGTTGCGATTGATCCTGAGATGCTAGGGCGGGTGTTTGAGAGTCTTCTCGCCACACAGCTGACTGAGACGGGTGATCAAGCTCGCAAGGCAAAGGGAGCCTTCTACACGCCTCGTGAGATCGTTAGCTATATGAGCAGGGAGTCTCTTCGTCAGTATCTGTACACAAAGCTTGATAACCCTGCCTGGAACGAAGGTGTCGATAAGCTGTTGGACATTCCTGACGCCGAGTGGGAGCTTAGTCATAGTAACTCCAAGCGTAATCTATGGGGAGAAGCAAATCGTAACACTGTTCCGCAGATGGTGATTACAGCACTTGATGAGCTCAAGGTTTTGGACCCTGCTTGTGGATCAGGTGCATTCCCAATGGGTATGCTCCAGATCATCCTTAAGACCTATGAGCGACTTGAGTCTCGCTTTGATCCGTATCTTACCAAGCTAAAGATTATTGAAGAAAACATCTATGGTGTAGACATAGAGCCGATGGCGGTAGAAATATCGAGGCTCCGAGCGTGGCTATCTATCGTGGTAGATAGCAACAAAAACCCAAGTGACTTCAAGCCACTGCCAAACCTCGACTTTAAGTTTGTAGTTGCAAACTCACTGATTCCGCTTAGTCGAGATGTTCAATTTGGTGATGACAAGTTCGATAAGGTCCGCTCAAAGATGCAATGGGTGATTGGCAAATATTTCAATACCACCGACAAGCAGGAGAAAGCGGCCTTGCGACAAGAGTTTAATAAACAGGCATCTCAACTTAGTCAGACCAGTCTGCTTGACCAAGAGACCGAACTTCAGAGGCAGCTTAATTCATTTAGGCCGTTTAATGTTCATTCGGAAGCTACATTCTTTGATGCTAAGTTGATGTTTGGACTTAAGAGTAAGTCTCCGTTTGATCTTGTAATCGGTAACCCGCCCTATGTTCAGTTGCAAAAGAATGGTGGACTACTCGCAAATATGTATCAAGGTATGGGGTATGAAACCTTCGCTCGTACTGGCGATATCTATAGTATATTTTACGAGCGCGGCCTAGAGCTAACTAAGAAAGATTCTGGGTTACTCTGCTACATTACAAGCAATAAGTGGATGCGTGCTGGTTATGGTGAAAGAACTCGTAAATACTTTGCAAGTAAGAATCCGATTAAGCTGATTGATTTTGGTGGTTTTAAGGTATTTGAGAGTGCAACTGTCGATACTAATATCTTGCTTATAGAGAATCGGTCTAATCAGCAGAACCTGCAAGCCGCTCACTTCAAAAATGATTACAAGAAGGATGACTCTATAGCGGAATACTTCGCCAAAAATTCGACATCCTTAACTGGCTTTTCGTCTAAAAATTGGTTTATTGGCGACGGGTCTGAATCAGAGCTCAAAGCAAAAATTGAGAAAGTCGGCACTCCGCTTAAGGATTGGGATGTTGATATATACCGTGGTGTACTTACGGGATTTAACGACGCATTTATTATTGACGAGGAAATAAGGAATCGTTTGATAGCCGAAGATGCAAATAGTAGAGATATCATCAAGCCGCTAATTAGAGGCAAGGATATAAAAAGGTATGCAGTCGACCTGAATGGGAAATACATATTAGCAACTGGCTACGATAAGGATATTAAAAACGAATATCCAGCTGTATATAATCACCTAAAGTCAATTGGCGACAAATTTGAAGAAGTCAAAACTAAAGGTAAGGGCCTATACAAAAGAGACGACCAAGGTAAGAGCTGGTGGAACCTTAGACGCTGTGCGTATTATGATGAATTTGAAACTGAAAAAGTAATGTGGCCTGAGACTATGCGAATTCACCGAACAGGAAATCCAAATTTTCCACGTTTTAATCTTAAGCCAGCCAGTGCCTATTTAGATAAAACTGTTTTTATGATGGATATGTCAAACCCGTTGTTCTTTCTGGGCTTTATTAACTCGAAACTTGGGTGGAAAGTTATAGATTGCTATATCGATAAGCTAGATCAGGGCGGGTATATGATGCAGAAGGCAATGATGCAACATCTTCCAGTGCCACAGGCTTCTAGCTTCAGTGAAGCAATAGTGAAATCCATTGAGGACCTAGTGAGTGAGGCGATAGCCCTTAGATCTGGCGACATAACAACAGATATTGCCCACATAGAAGATCAGATTAACCAGATAGTTTATGGAATGTACGATTTGACTCCAGAAGAGATAAAGTTGATTGAGGGGCTGTAGCCTTACTATGAACCCTGTAGATCTTTACGAGAGAGTTACTTCACTTCAAGAATTAAAGGAGTGCCTAGAAGGTTTGGGCGGTGTTGAAGGTTCTAATGTTGAGTTAAAAAGTGTTCATTTAGATTTAAACGACGATAATGTTAAGCCAGTAGAGGCTGGTGATTTTAAACTCCTAATAGCTAAGGAGATCTCAGCTTTCGCAAATACCGACTCTGGTGTAATTGCAGTTGGTGTTGATGAGGATTTGAAGATAAAAAATGATACCCAGGATCTTTATGGGTGGCTTGATAATAACATTCGTCACTTAGTTGAGCCGCAGCTTTCGGGAATTAAGATAAAACAATGCATCGGCTTGGATGACGAGGATTTTGCGTTAATTTACGTCCCAAAAGGTAGTGTTATACCCTATAGGGTTGCGGCACGATCAAAATACGATCGCAAGAAAGATATAGCCAGAGAATACTTCCAAAGAATAGGAACGCATAGCGAGAGAATACCTGCTCCAATAGTTAGAAGCTTATATCTCTCGAACGATAGAGCAACTAATATCTCCGTCGATGCAGTACTGCTTGAGGTCGATAGGCTAAAATCAATTAAGCTTGGTATAGAGGTAGACCCTGATCCAACACGGTTAATCACAGAGTATTACTTAGAAGCTGAGGCTATCCTCTTAGATAAGGAGTTTAGGCCGTTGCTGGACGAACCTATAGATGCTGGTCAGTGGTTTGGCTCTAAATACCCGATTCCACCTGAAGATAAACCTTCTATTTTTCACGAATATTCGATAACGGTTGATACGCCAGGACGGTCAGCCTATGCCATTCCTATCAATGAGACATTGATAGACGTCTCTATATCTAGTCGGGTGTATGCAATATATGTTAAAACTGAATTTGCTTGCGATGGAGTGCCTAAGCAGGTGAAAAATAGAATCATTCTGATTGGACATAAGGATAAGATATCTATTGAGACCTGGAACGCATCTAGCTTCTGGGTGAATGAGAAATGTGAGGTGGTTAGATATATATCAATTGCTGAAGACAACATAGAAGATAAATATAATCTTGAGAATTTTATAGAGAATAATAATCTCTGCTAGTGGAGGGCGGTACGTAACAGCAACGATTTATATTGTATTAGTCACGAAACACAGCAAGCTGCTCAATATATAACAACTTTATCAGATCAAATTTTGTGTCATACCCTCAGGCCCCTGCTGAGATTAAATCAACCAGCTTTTTTGCTCATACTTACATTAGAATAGTAGTATGAACAGCAACAGTGACTACAGAGGCGACGCCGCTACAAAGCAAGCGGTGCAGGGGCGTGATGCGCGAGGTAGGTTTGTTCGTGGTAATACACCAAAAGCTGGCTTCCACACCAACCCCGAGCGTCGTAGCAATGGCTCGTGGAAAAAAGAGAACACACCGCGTGCTAAGCTCGAGAAGATGTTTGCAGATATGACAGTCGGTGAGTTCCTGACACAAATAAATGATGAGAATGTTATTGCCAACCTCGATGCAAAGATTGGTGATATTTTTGTGAGTGAACGACTTGCAAATTTATTTGAGGTAGATAGAGAAGACAGCGGGAGGCTCAAAGTGAGCTCTAAAGAGTTTGATAGTCTTATGTATTACGTTTATGGCCGCAAGACCGATAGTACTACCACTGTTGGTGGAGGGGAGGCTGGACCACCTCTAGCTAAACGATTCGTGCTACCTACCACACCAGAGGATTTTCTTGATGCAGCATAAAATACCAGCAGGATTATTACGTAATTTTGAACCTAAAAGAGAGTGGCTCAAGCACCCTAGTTACGATCACGGCGTTGGCCATTTGACGAGAGTGTTTATACTACAAGAATTAATATGCAACCTACTAGATAAGCGAGGAGTATCCATAAACCGTGAGGCCGTACGCTACGCAGCAATGGCACACGATGTTGGAAGAGTGAACGATTTCGAGGACCCAGGTCACGGTATGAATTCAGCAAAGTGGATGAAAGACAACCTGGCAAATGTCCTTACACCAGAGACACTAGATATCGCTACGTATATTGTTCACTGGCACTCATTATCTGACAGCGAAGCTCCAGTAATGACGACAGAGCTGAAGGTGCTCAAAGACGCTGACGGTTTGGATCGAGTGAGGCTAGGTGATATGAACGAGTCCTACCTGCGGTTGGACGTATCAAAATCTCTTACAGGCACTGCTCAAAAGCTATTCGAAGCTTCTAAGCAAGGTGACTCTAGTGAAGTAGAAACCTTCGAGGATGTTATTAAAGCTTGCAGGGAGTTGGGCCTAATCAGGCATAGGTAGACTCTTGATACTCATAAACAACGCGCTTAACCTCTTCAAGTCTATGTTCATCATAGTCACGGCTATTAGTTCTAAGCTCGTCCACTAGAGGGAGCCAGAGCAAGCAGTTAAAATAGATGACCGAGTTCTATGATCGGTTTCTCTTTAACTCCTTACTCAAGTAAGAATTTTGAGTCGATCTCAAAGGGTACAAAATGTTGGAACCGTCCAAAAGGGCGGTTCTTTCATTTTTACCCCTGCAATTTAGTTCGAGCACCGACCTGTCCAGCCCGAGGGAAGCAAGCGGCCGAGAAGGTGACCTGGTTCCTAGGCCTGTCACTGAAATGAGCTTAATCCAAAATTTTGGTTGTTGCCCGACTATTATTTATGTTCCCGAGTGATGCTATGAGTTCTGATGATATGCGCGACTACACGCTTAGTAAGGCTTATCTTGCAAAAAATACTGAGCAGTATGCTTGATGCTACAATTCGGTAAACTATGGCACTTCAGGATTGATTGATGTTGAGCTTGCGTTAATGAGCAAATATTTTAACGATCCGCGAGTCAGCTCTGAAACTATGAAGCCGGTTGAGCAAAGTTTCGGAACGAAACTAAACAGAAATGTGATAAATCTATCAATGATTATGAGTCTGCATACGAAAAGGCAAATGCCATTCAAAGCAAATCCGAAAGTTTAAAGGTTGGGTGGCGCACATTTGTGTTTGGCAGTGGTAGTCAATCAATGCCATCTAGTGAGATTTCCCAGTACAGTCCTTCAAATGTTCGATTGAAAGTATCTTTTAATGATTATGTTTTTACAGAACAAGAAGTAACTGAATATTTTAAAAAACAGTTGAACTTGTAACCAATAGATCGTATTTGTCATATAATTAAAACAACATGTCAAAAAACATTAAGAGACTATCGTGACTTTAAACGGCGCTACGTCAATATGGAGCGGCTACAACCATCAAGGTAGGGTTGGTCTATTTGTCGGTTTACGTGAGCTTAATAGGTTAAAAACGGCTGGAATTCAAGATCTTGGTAAGTGGAAATTGATATTTGAGCTTGGCGAGGATTTTCAGATTATTCATGAAATCGACGAAGAATCCATTGAAATTATATCTAGACATCAGGTGAAAGCGTATAACTCGACTGCATTTTCAAAGTATTCTCACGTCTTTACTCGTCATCAAAAGAAGAATTCTAAGGATGAGCTGATGACTAATGATGACGGAAGTCCCCTCATGGAGGATGGATTCAATGAGGATGGCGTGCCAGAAGGCGGTCGTTTTATCCATGTCATAAGAGACTTAAATATAACTAGCTGGCAAAATGACTATGGTATTCAATTGTATGAGTATCCGCCTGAAAACGAAGACAGTTCGCCTAAAAAGTATTGTGATTTCTCTAACTCAACAAGCTCGAATGACGAGCTAATGACACTGGCGGTATTAGAGATCCAAAAGGCTACCGGTAAAAGTGGTGCTGAAGCATCATTAGTTTGGAAGGAATTACAGCATAACCTGCAAGCTAGAATAAGCGTTGCTCACCATACAAAATCTTTCGCTGAATATAATTTAGAAGAGTTGCAAATTGCTACTTCTCAACCTGAAGGTATAGCCGCTTACGATGCCGACAGGAACCGCAGAAGTATATTAGAATACGCCGACGATTTTATTGGTGAACGGGAAGATTTGCCTACATTTACTGACATAGAGAGAATCCGAGTTGTTAAATATATCCAAGATCTTACTACACTAAACAACGATTCTCTTCTCGCAAGTTTGCGCTACCTCCATATAAACAACAGCAGGTTTTTAGATGTAAACAGCAACGGTATTAAAAAAGTAGTTTATGCTACGCTAAGCAAGATTGAAAGTCGCGAATATGAATCTAACTGCGTTCAGTATAATGTTGATGGTTCGTCTTATATTCTTACAGTCATTAATGAAATGAAGCAGGGTAATGACGATGCTCAGCAAGGAACAAATAAGTGGCAAACTGAAAGAATTGTGCAAGCTTTGTTAGATAAGGATGTCGCATTAACATTTAAAAAGGCAAAGATTGTTAACGAATTTTTGGATGCAAACTTTGATGAACTTCTGGGTGAAGAGCTCCTAACATCTTTCATCGCAGGAAAGAAAGTATATGACATTATTGAGCCGGCACCTTTGGAGTTTGTGTCTGTCGATAGGGCTGTTAGTGAGATTAATGGAGAGTAGAGATTGTGGAAGATATAGTAGTTAAACTTCTTGAGGCGAATGGATACAAGGCGCTCAGCAGCATACCGGAAATAGGTATTTATACATATGAATCCGAAATGCTAAAAGATGTAGTGATAGTTGCTCCGTATAGCACGGGTGATTTAAATGCTTTTGAGAACTCTGACATAACCCACTCTGTAATGGATCAATTTGACTTGGCTTGTAAGAGTAATTCAAATGCACTTAAGGACACTTCGTTAATAATTTGTCATAGAGTTGAGAGCTCAATTGATATCGATGAGGCTAAGAATATTATTCTGAAAGTGGAAGAGAATACATTTGGCTTTAGAAAATACGTACTACCCTATACGACAGATTCGATCCAAGAGATAGTGAAACTAAGCTCAGTTGATATCGCCCAAAACTTATCTGCAAAGTTGCAAGAAGGCTTTAGCTCATACGCAGAATCGAGTGCGGATAGTCAAATCTCAGAGTATGAAACAATTTTACGAATTTACAGTAAGCTTCCTTTTCTAAACTATGTACGAGAAGAAAACGAGTGGGCTTCGTTGGAGGGTTTTCTAGAAGAGAAACTAAGCACCCATCAATTAACCCGTCAAATGATCAGGCAGCATACTTTAGATGAATTCTATGCAACTACAGACGATGAAATTGCAAAGTTTTTGGACAGTGATGAGATCAAGAGTTTTTTGGTGACTGAAGAGGGTGAACGGTAATGAATATAAAACTACATAGCATTACGATTACCGACTTCAAAGGTATATCAGGTGAGCATGTTGTTGATCTTGAGTCAGATATAACTTTTCTCAGTGGGCCAAATGGCTACGGTAAAACGACTATTTATGATGCTATTGAACTATGTCTTACAGGGAAGATCTTGAGGATCGATGAAGCAAAAAGTGGTGAGAATGCAAGCAAAAGACACCAAAGGTCTATATTGCACAATGATCCAACAAAAGACATAAGAATTGAGCTTGATGTTACTTCTGAAGACGAGAGAAGGATTATTAAAGTTAAATGCGCTAGGGTTACTGATAGGCAGCCATTTATTGACTGGTCGGCTTTCCAGAGAAGTATTTATAGCATCAAAGGTGAACAGTTGGAGGGCGATGCCCGGTGGCCAAATTTATCATCTGAAAACTACAAGTTATTTACTTATTTACAGCAGAGCGACAGTACCTTCTTTTTAAGGCTTGCGCAAAAGGCGAGGCATGATATCTTGACTCCACTGATAGACGCTGGCGGTTATGAGGACGAGAGAAGTAAGATAGAGCAGTTTAAGAAAAAGGTGGGTACGTACAAAAATTATCTAAAATCTAAGCTTGATTCATTCGATACAACTCTAGCCCAGCCATCGGGTGAGGCTATTGAATATGAGGAAATGATCAAAGCAGATGTTGCGCAAGACTATGATAGTGCGAATCCTTTTGACCGTTTAACAAGCGATCTTGCAAAAGTGAAGCGAGCAGACCTAATACGAAAACTTGATGAAATTGAAAGTTTTCTGAATACCTTCAGCCCAGAGGATTATGTAAAAAGTGAACAGTATAAATTACTTACGAGATTTTCAAGAGACAAAGATTTCTTAAACTTCTTAGTTTTACAGAATGTAATGGATCAAGCCAGTACGGTAAATGCCTCTAGAGATAGAGTAAAGGTTCGTAATTTTACAAAAGATGTAACCATCCTGAGAAAATATATCTTGCGTAAAGAGCTGGCCTTAGATAGGTACAATCAACTCAAAGAAGAATCAGAAATATTTTACTATCAGAATCGCGCTATTTTTAGTGAAGACACGAAACAGCGTCCGATAGATGCAATGCTATCCTTTATTGCTCAATCAACTAATCAGTTTACACCTGAAGAAAAACAAACCGCTATTAAGCATCTAAATGAGTATAAGCCTGTCGCGGAGTCTGTCGGTGTATATGGTAGACTGCTTTCGGAATTACAAAGACTTCGGAATGAATTAATTGTAAATACTAAAACCCTGCATGATCACGATCATAATTTTTTAGAGGACATGTGTCCGTATTGCGGAGCAAAGTATAGAACCCACCAAGAACTTATTGAATCAATTTCCAGGCAAACAGAAGAAGTTGAAAATTTAAAGGGCGAATCTGTTAAAAAACTTTCAAGCTTAGAGAAGGAAATTAGAGATAATTTTGTTTTAGATTTGGTAAATAATCTATCTAGGTTTAGGCCTAGTGCACTTATCTTTGAGCAGCTGAAATTAACGGGCGCTTTAAGTAGGATAGACTTAGAACGTAACGAATTAATAGATAAGGTATTGCCCCAAGCGAGTCAGGGACTAACTCTAATGCAAGATTGGGAAACGAATATTCAGATCGTTGAATCAATAAGAACCTTGCAGCAATATATCGAAGAAAACACATCTCAAAGTGAGCTTGCATTAGTCGACCTTTTAGATGAGCTTTACAGTAAAAACTATGATACCGAACTGGCTGTCTTATCTAGACTCAATTTTGAGCTGAACGAGGATCTTATTGCGTCGTCGCAGCAAATGCCAAGTCTCGAGGATGTGATAGACAAGCAAGAGCGTTTGAGCGAAATATTGAGCAAAAAAGCGGCAACAATTGAATATAATCCTAGCTCAGTACTCGAAGAGCATGTTGCTACGTATAAATCTATCTTCGACAGAAACAAGGAATATGTAGACTTCGCAAAGTCAAAAATTAAGGCAAAGCGGTTATATATAGATCAAGAGTATAGTAAGTCGTTTGTAGAAAATAGAAAGCTCATAGAGTTGAGACTGAAGCAAACAAATACACTTTTATCTAAGGTTACTGGTCTTTTGGATATGTATAATGAGGCGCTTAAAGAATACCAGAAGAAAATTACTAAAGACCTGCAACTACCATTCTACTTGTATAGCTCAAAAATACTTCAAAATAGCCCACAATGCGATGGTATATTTATGCATTCTCAAAAAGAAAGTAAGACTGTCGTCTTCACTACTGCTAGGGGTGAAACTTTGGATGCCGCTCATCAACTCAGTTCCGGTCAGCTTGTAGTGGTTTCTATGGCGTTCTATTTAGCGATGAACACAGTTTATCCGCAGAAGAGTACTAAACTTATGTTGATAGATGATCCAATACAGGATCTGGATGTGTTAAATGTACATTCGCTTACGGAGCTCTTGAGGCGGAAGTTTATTGGTGAGTATCAGTTGATTATGTCTACGCATAATGAGTTAGATATAAATTATATGAGATACAAATTTAGTACTGCAATATCAAAAGATAGAATTAAGAATGTTAATGTGCAAGAACTATTCTTTGACACCGTTGCAAGTAATGACGAAAATGACATACAAACCAGTATCGCGAAAACTTATTAAAATGCGATGAATTAAGAGGATAGCGTTTAAATGAATTGGAATGAAATAAAAGATAAAAGTGGTAAATGCAAAATCACTGCAGATTTGAGTATATTGAATAACTTCTATACACCAGCATCTGCTCAAAATATCATTGATAAAAAGGGTGCCGAAGCATTTTATAAAGAGGCAAGCAAAAAAATCCCAGATAAATCAGTCGGACGTAAGTTGAGCTATATTCGAGGGAATCCGGATATGTTAATTGACGTACATTATTCCATAAATCTTATAGGCGATTAGCGTGAATCAAGATACTAAGAAACACTGGACTCTATATGTACTAAGACTTCAAGACGGTAAATTTTATGTTGGTATAACTTCCAAAACGCCTGAAAAAAGAATGCAAGAACATCTGGATGGTGTGAGGGTTGCATATTGGACAGCCAAGCATAAGCCAATTGAAATTATCCACACTGAAGATCTTGGTACTATCGAAAAGTCGAAGGCCGAGAAACGCGAAAATAAGATGGTACGAGCACTAATGAAACAAAGAGGTCTAAACAATGTTCGAGGGGGTGACCTAACTTCTGTAGATGAGTATATTAAAAGATTTGGCTATATATGGGATAAGGATGGATGGCAGCTAATTGCCTATATTGTTTTTCTGTTACTTTTACTTTCCTACTTCGTAATTGATAAATATTTTTTGAGATAAAAAATAAAAATTTTGCGCGTCCACCAAGTGCAAAACTAGGATAAGTAAAAGGGAAGGTAGGGTGCCTTTCCTGAAAGATTACTTTACAGAGGGGGAGTAGGCTTGCAAGCGTAGAGACGGAGCAAGTTCTGGAGATATCTAACTCTGTTGACTGTTCAAAATTATTGCGAAGATCATCCACTAACGTGAGCCAAGCATAGACACTTTCTGTAAAAGAAAGTGTTTTTGTTTGTTAAGCTAGGTATATGACTAAGAATCCTCAAAAACAAGCGGGGAGCGTACATATAATCATTACTGTCGTTCTGGTAGTTGCGGTTATCGGCGTGCTGGGTTTTGTGTTTTGGAAGAACATAATTAACAAGAAGTCTACGAATATCGATCGAACGGCACTGGTTGATAAGCCTGAAGCTAGAAATAGTGTTTCAGAAAACAAGACTGACGAAATACAATATAAAGAATATATATCATCAACAGGTAGCGGGCTTAGTTTCAAGTACCCAGCTACATGGTTATTTCAAGCTTCGGATAATTTTAAGAATCTTAGTGGCGGAGAAACGACCACGTATAGCTTATTGAGCAAGGCATATAAACTAGATCCAACGGTTACGTCGGCGCCAAAAACAATTAATCAGTATTTTTGCTTAACATTCACGGAATATAAAGGTGAATGGGCTTACGGTAATAGAATTGATCCTAGCAATGAAATTAAAAGTGAAGCCTTTAATGTCGGCACCACGACTTACTACTTAAAAACGTATAAAGACAGTTCGCTGAATAGAGACAATAGGCCAATGGGTAATATTATGCGACTTGTTGCCAGTAGTCCAACAAACTCGCTGCCTTTGAATTACTTAAAGGCCGATGATGGCTATGTAGTAGAAGTTGTCGCTCAGTTTAATTGCATTCAGGGTGGCGAAGGTATTAAAAATCTTGACGATGACTTTTTTACTCAGCCTGAAACTATAATGGCCATCAAGTCACTGAAGAGTATTAAGTTCAATTAGTATTCGTGAGTTAAGGGATTATCCTTTGAGCTCCTTTGTGGTTAGAGGTGCACAGCAAAACTGGTAAAAAGTAACATCTCTCAGGAGTGAACCTTATGAACGAGCAAGGGGTTATTAAAAAAGGTATTTTCCGTCTATCATTACGCCTGCAAAACCGATGGCGGTTTTGACGGATTCTGGATCACGGCAGTAGACAAATGTTTTGTCTCTCGGATATACAAGAGGTTCGTCAATTTCTTGAGAATAGTAATCTATCACAAATGAGCGCTCTTTGTGGTCGTCACGGTACATGCAGGTTTTAAATCCCATCTTGTGGGCGAGTTGCAGCACTTCTGTATGTCGTGCGGTAACGATATCGCGCGAGGGATTGAAGGCACTGAATATGCTCCACAAGAGAGGCAATGGTGGTGTCGGTACGTCGAGGCATTTTGGATCTATCCACCACTGGACAGCAGGATAGCGAGTGACGAAATTGGCGAGAGCCGTGCTGTTTGCGTCAAATTCAGTCGTGATGTTTTCTGCCCCAACGGGATGGCAAAATTTGAACGTTGCCTCACTGGTAATATAGATGTCGACTTCAAGATGAAAGAAGCCTTTGGCGATAATTGCTTCGACCTGCGCAAACGGGTCAGCTTGATCGAGTAGCGTGTTGGCACGGTGGACTATGAGGTCATGGATGGGTATAGTTTTATGATACTAATGATCAGAATTGAATGTAAAGTACGGCAATAATCTTTAGTTCCGTGATACAATGAAAGTACTTATGATTAGGGTGGGGTAATAATGTATTTGACGGTAAATGCAGGCTCGTCTAGCCTGAAAGTTTCGGTATATACGCTTGAAACGGACAGTAGTCCTAGTGTCTCGGTAGCGATCGAAGGGATTGGGACGTTTGACGCTTACTTAATTCCTAACGGGGAATATGGACAGCCGAGTGTTTTGACCGTGGCGGCAGCCAACCACACAAAGGCGGCCGAATTGGTCATCAAATGGCTGGAAGCAAAGGGTGTCGACATCTCACAAATAGAAGGTATCGGGCATCGGGTAGTACACGGCGGTGAACGATATAGCGAAGCGGTAGTAATTGATGACGACGTGGTTGCTTATTTTGATTCCTTGGTGCCACTGGCGCCTAATCATACGCCAGTTATCCTGGCCTGTCTGAAGGTATTTCGTGACCATTACCACACGGTGCCTCATATCGCATGCTTTGACACGGCGTTCTTCCATCATCTTCCTGAGGTAGCGAGGACTATTGCTGTGCCTGTCGAGATTCGTCAGTCAGGGGTGCGTCGTTACGGGTTCCATGGTTTGTCATATGAATATATTTTAGGTGATTTTAAGACCCATGAGGGTGAGGCAGCAGCAAATGGCCGATTAGTGATTGCTCACCTGGGGAGTGGGGCCAGTCTGGCGGCGGTTAAAAACGGACAGCCAGTTGATACGACAATGGGATTTACCCCTGCGTCGGGTATCGTCATGAGTACGCGAACAGGTGACATTGATCCAGGATTGATTGATTACCTTTTGCGTGAACGTCACATGACGCCGCAGGAAGTCAGCACCATGGTCTATAAACAGTCAGGATTATTAGGAGTGTCAGGGGTAACAGCAGATATGCATAGTCTTTTGCAGCACCGTCATAATAATCCGCAGGCCGATCTGGCAATTAATCTGTTTTGCTATACCATTAAAAAGACAATTGGGGCCTATGCTGCGGCTATGGGCGGGGTGGATAGTATTATTTTTTCAGCGGGAATTGGTGAACGATCGGCGGCGATTCGAGCGCAGATTCTTGATGGACTTGGTTTTCTTGGTGTTGCTGTTGATAGCGAACGCAACGAAAGGGGGGATCGGCTTATTTCAGCTGAACACTCTGGGACGGGCGTCCACGTCATACCTACTCATGAAGATATAATTATTGCACGAAAAACAGGGCTGCTGTGTAAGGAGGCACGATGACCGCAACAATATCAACAGATATGCTACAAAAGATGGACGCCTACTGGCGTGCCGCTAATTATTTGTCAGTTGGACAGATGTATTTACGTAATAATCCGCTCTTACGGCGTCCACTCGAGGTGGGGGATGTGAAGAAGATGCTACTTGGTCACTGGGGAACAACACCGGGGCAAAATTTTATTTACGTCCATCTGAACCGCGTTATTAAACAGCAGGATCTGGATATGGTGTACCTGTCGGGTCCAGGCCATGGTGGTCCCGCTCTGATGAGTAATGTCTATCTCGAGGGTACGTGGAGCGAAGTCTATCCCGATATGCCACGTACTGAGGAAGGTATGGCAACTCTATTTCGTAAATTTTCGTGGCCGGGTGGTCTGAGTAGTCACGTTTCGCCACAAGTCCCAGGTTCATTACATGAAGGTGGTGAGTTAGGCTACAGTCTGAGTCATGCATTTGGTGCTGTGTTTGATAATCCTGATTTGATCGCCACCTGTGTGGTTGGTGATGGAGAGGCTGAGACAGGTCCGATTGCCACAGCTTGGCACTCAAACAAATTCCTAAACCCAGCAACTGACGGAGCAGTGCTACCGATCCTTCACCTTAACGGATACAAGATTAGTAATCCAACGGTACTAGCACGTATTGAACATGAAGAATTAGAGCAGCTGTTCCGGGGCTATGGCTGGAAGCCGTACTTTGTCGAGGGCAATGACCCTGTATATATGCATGCACGGATGGCCGAAGTGTTGGACGAAGTGATTGGCGAGATCAAACATATTCAGTCCCAGGCACGCGAACACGGTAACATGGTGCGTCCTCGTTGGCCAATGATTGTACTGCGCTCACCAAAAGGTTGGACGGGGCCAAAAGAAGTAGGAGGCCTCCCGAACGAAGATTCGTTCCGCTCACACCAGGTGCCATTTCCAGTGGACGATAGTCACACAGAGAATCTGCAGAAACTAGAGGAGTGGCTACTGAGTTATCGTCCGCAAGAATTATTCACCGAAGAGGGGCGGCTACGACCAGAACTCGAAGACCTCGCACCGACTGGCAAGCGACGCATGGGTGCTAATGATCACGCTAATGGCGGCAAATTGCTACGAGAACTCGTAATGCCGAACTTTCGTGATTACGCGGTTGATGTTCCGTATCCGAGTATTGCTAATACTGGTAATACCCAGGCGGTTGGTCCGTGGCTACGTGATATCGTCAAGATGAATACTGGCCGGCGAAATTTCCGTATTTTTGCTCCGGATGAAACGATGTCGAACAAACTGGAGGCGGTATTCGAAACCACAAGCCGTCAGTGGAATGCACGTGTTCAGGATGGCGATGATTATCTTGCCCAAGACGGATTTGTTTTAGACTCGATGCTATCAGAACATCAAGCGCAAGGGTGGTTAGAAGGCTACTTATTGACGGGTCGCCACGGGCTATTTCATAGCTACGAAGCATTTATCCGTATTGTTGATTCGATGATGAGTCAGCATGCAAAATGGATGAAGATGTGTGATGAATTGCCGTGGCGCGAACCATTGTCATCGCTCAACTATCTCTTAACAAGTCATGTATGGCGCCAAGACCATAATGGGTTTACGCATCAAGATCCAGGATTCATCGATCACATTCTTAACAAGAAGCCAGATGTTGCTCGTGTCTATTTGCCACCAGATGCCAATACAACCCTTAGTGTGATGGACCATGTTCTGCGTAGCCGTGGCTACATTAACCTCGTTGTCACTGGTAAGCATCCTGCACCGCAATGGCTCACCATGGACCAGGCCGTTGAGCACTGCACAAAGGGAGTGAGTGTTTGGGAATGGGCAGGAACCGATAATGGGGTCGAGCCGGATGTTGTTATGGCAGCAGCGGGTGATATTCCAACACTGGAAACGATGGCGGCAGTATCAATTCTGCGCGAGGCGCTCCCTGACCTCAAGATTCGTGTCGTTAATGTGGTTGACTTGATGCGCCTGCAACCCGATACGGAGCACCCGCACGGTCTCAGTGATATCGATTACAACGCTATCTTTACAATGTCCTCGCCAATCATCTTTGCGTTCCACGGCTATCCATGGTTGATCCATCGACTTGCCTATCGACGCGCCAATCAGCGATTGCACGTTCGAGGGTACAAAGAGGAGGGGACGATTACCACAGCATTTGATATGACGGTCAAGAATGACATGGATCGTTTCCACTTAGTGATGGACACGATTGAGCGTGCACATCTAGAAAGCCCTGAAGCGCAGGCGCTGTATGAGGCGATGCAGAAGAAACTTATCGAACACAACAACTACATTGTCGAGCATGGCGAGGATATGCCAGAGATTCGTAACTGGACGTGGCCGCACGCGGCATAGTCTCATTCTTGCATCTCGTAGTACAATGAGAGAATGCTACAGTATCTTCGATCAACGACCAAAAATCTTGCCATTACTCCTCAAGACGAATTACGGGCAGGGACATGGATTCGGTCTGATCGCCCTAATGACATCGAGAAGCAACAGCTTGTAGAGCTAGGGATCGATGAGGATGTATTGCTCGATGCGCTTGATCCTCATGAAGTACCGCGTGTTGAGACGGCTGATGGCTGGACCTATTTTATCACCCGCTTGCCAGATACGGATGATGACTTTAACGATTTTACGACACCAATTCTGTTTGCGATGGGTGATAAATACATAGCAACCGTTAGCCGTGACTCTTTGGGTCGTTTATGGCAACCATTTATCGATAGGACAACCGCACCGACAACACAAAAGACAAGACTTTTTATGTTGATGATGGAGGCACTTATTCGTCAATATCAGACGCGTGTCGCCAGTATTAACCGTCAAATGCGTGCTGCGACTGACGATGTGCGTAATTTGCGCTCGCGTGACATCGCGACCTTGACGGAGTACGAGCGAAAACTCAATGACTATCTCGACGCTTTGCAGCCGACGAATACGGCGATTGAAAAGTTATTAGGCGGGCGGCTACTGCCTCTTTATGAAGATGATGGTGATCTAGTCGAAGACCTCTCGATTGACCTCGAGCAATTAATGAGCAGATGTAAGAGTCTTCTGCGAACCATCACCAACGTACGTGATTCATACCGAGCGGTGATTGATACGCAGTTGAACGAAACAGTGCGTATTTTGACGGTTATTACATTGGCGTTGACGATTCCAACAATGATTGCAGGCTTATATGGGATGAATGTTGAGCTGCCAGGCGAGAGCTGGCCGTATATGTTTTGGGCAGTGATCGGGATCAGTGCACTATCAGCGATCTCCCTGAGTGTCTATTTTCTCAAAAAACGATAATTCATACTTGACATACTTTTCATACTTATCCTATACTAGGTATAGTATGCATGACAAAAAACTTTATGGAACCGCAACGGTTGGCACAAAAGGCCAAATTGTTATCCCGGCAGATGCCCGCGAGGATTTGAATATCCAGGCAGGTGATCGGTTGTATGTTGTCGGGTCAGAAAAGGGTAAATTTGTCGGCTTTATCAAAGAAGAGCAACTTCGTAAGATGATCGATCATCTTACTGATAATGCAGATCAGCTAAAAACGTTATTAGCGGATAAACAGAAAGGCTAAAAACTCATGAATCATCACCTTAGCTTGCGCACCAAGCTCATTATTATGCTGTCCGTCATGGCTAGTATGTTGCTTGTGGCGTTAGACCAGACAATTATCTCAACCGCACTCGGCAAAATCGTCGAGGAATTTAATGCATTCTCGTCGCTTGGTTGGATCGTGACGGCCTATTTGATTACGACCACGATCACCGTTCCAATTGCTGGTAAACTGTCTGATCTTTTTGGTCGTCGTATCATGCTACTCGTCGGGGTAGGTATATTTACGGCAGCCTCACTATTTAGTGGACTGAGTGGATCGGTCCTTGATCTGATTATCTGGCGAGCAGTACAGGGAATCGGCGGTGGTATTATTACCGCTAATGCCTTTACTATTGTAGGAGACCTCTTTGCGGCACGCGAACGTGGTAAGTGGCAAGGGCTGATTGGGGCGGTGTTCGGGCTGAGCTCGGTCATTGGTCCGCTTTTGGGTGGATTCTTAACAGATGGACACGCTATCCTTGGGTTAACGACCGACTGGCGCTGGACTTTCTTTATTAACATTCCGGTTGGCGTGGCGGCATTTGCCCTTATTATGAAGTATTGCCCGCCACTGAGGCACGCTAAAAAACCTTCGGTTGACTACATCGGTGCTGCTTTACTTGCCTTGGCACTTGGTATGTTGATCCTGGCTGTTGACAATACCGAGGTCATCTTTGCCGGATTATTGGACGCAACGGGCATGTCTCTGGGTGTCTTACGCACCATTATGGTGACGGTGGTTGTTGCAGCAACTCTGACGTTTATCGGAGTGGAGCGTAAGGCACGCGAGCCAATTCTCCCTCTCCATCTCTTCCGTAACTATAATTTTGTCTTAGTGACGATCGTGGCCTTATTGTTCGGCGCAGCCTTTATGGGGTCAATCCTCTACCTTACGCAGTTTAACCAGCAAGTGTTCGGCGCAACCCCAACTGAATCTGGTCTCATGCTCCTCCCAATGGTAGGAGGTATCATGGTGGCGAGTATCGGATCGGGTCAGATAATTTCACACACGGGTCGATATAAGATATTTATGCAAATTGGTATTATCTTGGCAACCATTGCAATGTTTGCACTGTCGACATTAACACCTGAGAAATCATATCTTTATGAGGTAATGATGATGGTTCCTCTCGGCCTTGGTATGGGAGTTATGATGCCAGTGATTAGCCTGGTGGTGCAAAGTGAGTTCTCGCAAAAGGAATTAGGGGTTGCGACGAGCTCATCACAGCTATTCCGTAGTCTTGGTTCGGCCATTGGTACAGCAGTGTTTGGGGCGATGCTTACGGCTGGTATCGTCAGTCATCTCGGCTCGATGCAGGACGACGCCTATGTCGCTCAGCTACGCCAATCACCAGCTGCCGCTCAAATTGGTAGTCTCGACGATGTTAACACGTTACTGACACTGAATATGCCTGATATGAAGTCACGCATTAGTGATGCGGCGAACGAACAATTGGCAAAATTACCCGAACCACAACGTTCACAGGCGCAGGAATCATTTACTGCTAATCAGACAGAGTTCTCTCATCGCATCACTCATGCCTTTGGTGATAGTCTCAGTCGGGTATTCTTGACGGCGACAGCACTCCTCGCGGCTGCAGCAATCATCGTCTTCTTTATCCGCGAGCGGGAGCTCTCCAAGGCTTCGGCGGATATGACACCTGGCGTCGAATAACCACTAGCGGCATCAGAGGAAACGCGGTATACTTTTGGTAGCAATGTTGCGTTATTATTCAAAGCGCTCTCAGGGTGAGGCCATTAGGGAAAGTGACAAACCACATAGTGATGACGTGTGGGTACACGGCAGTTCTGTCACCGAAAGTGAACTGGGCGATTTGGTTGTTCGGTATGGTCTGGCGCCCAATGTGATCCGTGATGTGCGTGACGTCAGTGAGTTACCACGTGTGGAATTTGCCCAGGACGCCCTCTATATTTTCCTCAGAACACCGCGGCGCACAAAACACGGTGAGGTGTATACGAGTCCACTGCTTTCTATCGTGCAGGAAGACAGGTTCTTTACCTTGGCCTATAGCGATAGTTTCCAGCCGGATGAAATTGTTATGGGTGGATCGGCGGATGTGCCGACGGATTCAGTGGCCCTCGCCTTGGCGACCTTTGCTGCTGTGGTGAGTGTGTATGAGGATGTCCTACACCGAACGTCGCGGGCGGTTCGTGATGTTGGCTATCGACTGCGATCACATGAGGTGACGAATAAGGATATCATTCGCTTTGCTATTATTGAAGACAATTTGAATGAGTGTAGTACAAACCTTGACGGCATGTTGGCACTGGCAAGGCATCTGCACGAAAATCGCCGCGAGAAGTTTATTGATACCGATCTTGAGATGATCGACGATATCATACTGCATATCCAGCAGCTATTGGTGGCGGTAGCTAGCCAGCGTCAAAGTGTGACGAGCATTCGTAACGCCTATACGACGATTGCAAACAATAGTCTTAATCAGCGCATGAAGACACTGACCGTACTCACCGTACTGATCGCCTTACCAAATGTGTTTTATGGTATGTATGGGATGAATGTGGCGTTGCCGTTTGCCGATCAACCATGGGCGTATAGTGTTGTTGTAGTATTTACATTTTTACTCATTATTGCCGTGTACCTACTTGCGCGCCGTTTTCGAATATTTTAATATATAAACAAGAGCGGTATAAATATTCCGTATGTCTTGACGTCGTCATTACGGCTTGGTATTATAGTTGTTGTGTCCAGCAGCTCTACACGAAAATAATACGAATAAAGTAATAGGTCGAAGAGCGCTAAAAGGTCACGGAAAGCACCGTGTGAGGTGCGAGGAGTTAACAACACATGCCAATAGCTATCACGTTTGTGCCATCACGGCGCAAAAAGATTGCAGTGGATGTGGTGCCTGCCGAATGGCAACTGTATATCGCACAGTAAGGACCGCCTGGTCCAAAATCCGAAATCTCTCCCCGAGATTTCATCCAAAAAAATAATATCACCCCAAGGCACCGGGGTGATATTTGTTGTGTGAGCAATGAGAGGACTTACTCTGCTTTGGATGCTTCGGGAAGCTCAATACCAGCCACCTTCAACTTGTCTGTAATGAGATTATCAAAGGCCGTATCATCACCCCAGACATCTTGGCTAATAAGCTCGCCGTTGATGACAAAGGTCGGAGTTGCTTGCTGGTAACCAGTTGCCTTAAAGATGGCTTGATCAAATGAGATTTTTTGATTGATAGCGGGTGAAGTAATGTCACTGTCAAACTTTGCTAAGTCGAGCCCTAGTCGCTCGGCATAGCCACGGAAGATCCCGGTGCGTTCGCGAGTCGAAGCGGTATTCCACTCGTTTTGGCTATCATACAAAAGATTGTGCATCTCCCAGTATTTACCTTGCTGGCCAGCTGCCTCTGCCGTTGCGGCCGCGACACGGGCATTAGGATGCATAGAGGTGAGAGGAAGGTTACGAAAAATAAAGACAATTTGATCTTCGTACTTTTTGGTAAGCGCTTTTACTCGAGGGTTTGCACTACCACAACCGGGACATTGATAATCACCATATTCGATCAAGACCACTTTACTATCTTTTTTACCGAAAGTTCGATCGCCAATATTACCATCTTTGTCATTGGCGGCAATAACGTTATTCACATCAAATCCACTGACGTCAATTTTTCCTTGGTTTGATAGAAAAATAAGGCTTCCGAGGACAGCGACAGCGATGCCGGCAAAAATAATCCAACCTTTTGTTCCCATAGTGTGTTTCACCTCTCTTTAATAACTCTTTCCAGTATAGCATGCCGTATCGGTTGGTGTAACGTAGTACAATATGGTTATGACAATATTTCTCTGGATAGTTTTTGCCACAACCCTCTGTTTACTATTGGCAGTAGCGAGTGTGCGTCCTCGTCAGCCACAGATGAGTAGGTTTGAGATAGTACGTCTAGCAGGCCTTGATAATGAGACGGCCAAACAAGATGTGCGACGAATTGATTCATTCGAGGCCATACTGACCTTGCAGCGCGTTGTGTGCACCATCCTTTTGATTATTGTTATTTTGATGAGTGTTGGGTTACTAGGGTGGTTTATTGGGGTGGTCGTGGCTGCAGTGATCGCGCTGGAATATCCGACGGTGGCTCGACTTCCTTTGATGAGCCGAATGGCGCAGCGGTACTACGATCATTTTGAAGACCGTATATTACGAGTGACTCAGACCCTAAAAGGACCACTTGCGCTTTTTAAGGCGCATCCGCAAGCACTTGATCCTCCGCTGATTAGTTCACGCGAAGAATTAGAGAATAGTATCGCGACGATGACGGGCGGTATTACCCAAGAAGAAAAGAACCAACTGACACACAACCTCACCTTTGGCAGTCGATTGGTGAGCGAGGTCATGACGCCGCGATCGGTGATTGACACGGTCGAAAGCAGCGAATTATTAGGCCCGCTGGCACTCGACGAGTTACATAAAACGGGTCATAGCCGTTTTCCGGTGGTTGAAGGCGATATCGATCACGTGGTGGGCATTTTGTATATTCAGGACCTGCTAACTATCAAACAACAAAAATCACCAACTGCGCGTGATGCTATGGTGTCGAAAGTCTTTTATATTCGTGAGGATCAAACATTGCAACACGCATTGAATGCATTCATTCGCACTCACCACCACCTCTTTATTGTTGTGAACGAATATCGTGAGACGGTTGGTGTGGTATCGCTTGAAGATGTCATGGAGGCGTTACTAGGGCGCAAAATCGTTGATGAATTTGATGCACATGACAATTTACGCATGGTTGCCGAACGTAACCCACGTGGCAATAATGTGCCAAAATCACACACCGATGTCTAACCTTGCTAATACTGGTATTTATAGGGGTAAAGTGGTACAATAACACCTGATATGTCACGAGTTTATTCTACCCACACCCCACAACACATCGGCCAGTCTATTTCGGTGGGTGGGTGGGTGAATGCCAGGCGCGATCATGGAGGACTGATCTTTATCGATCTTCGTGACCATACTGGTATTGTGCAGTTGGTGATTAACCCTGAAAAGGCCGAAGCTTTCCGTCTTGCCGAGACGGTTCGTGACGAGTTTGTCCTCAGGGCAACCGGTACGGTGAAAGAGCGCGAAGAAGGTTTGAAAAACCCCAATATTCCTACTGGTGGGGTAGAGTTAGTGGTAGAAAATCTGGAACTCCTCAATAAATCAGAGCCGCTACCCGTTGCCACTAAGGATGAAGGCCAGCAATCGAACGAAGAATTGCGTCTTAAATACCGCTATCTTGACCTGCGTCGCCCATCCATGCAGCAAACGCTCAAACGACGTAGCCAGTACTACAAAGTACTGCGTACCTATATGGAAGAACAGGACTTTATTGAGGTCACTACTCCAATCCTCGCCAACAGTAGCCCTGAGGGTGCTCGTGACTTTCTGGTGCCCTCACGTGTTCACCCAGGAAAATTTTATGCTTTGCCGCAGGCCCCACAACAATTCAAGCAACTCTTAATGGTCGGCGGCGTGCCACGTTACTACCAGTTGGCGACTTGTTTCCGTGATGAGGACCCCCGGGCGGATCGCTTATACGGTGATTTTTATCAGCTCGACCTTGAGATGTCATTCGTTGATGATGGCGAGGTAGTGCGTCAAACAATGGAGCCACTTCTTCAACAATTAGTGACGGACTTTGCCGGGCAGCAGCTCGTCTTTGACGATATTCCACGCATTACCTATGATGATGCGATGAACCGCTACGGGTCAGACAAGCCTGATCTTCGTTTTGACATGGAACTAACTGATCTTTCTGAAGATCTTAGGACGACCGAATTCGGTGTCTTTAAAAATACCCTTGCGAGCGGTGGTGTCGTCAAGGCAATTCGCGTTGAAGGCGGTGCTCAGCTCAGCCGCAAGCAAATTGATGGTTTCACCGAAATCGCGAAAGACGAAGGTGCTGGCGGACTGGCCTATATTAAATACGAGAATGGCGAGGCAGTGTCACCGATTGCCAAGTTCCTGACTGACGACGAGCTGGCGGCCATTAAAGACAAAATGAATGCGACCGACGGTGACGTCGTGTTCTTTGGTACCGATAAACGGATGGTGGTTAATAAGGTTCTTGGCAAATTACGCAGTGAGTTTGCCACCCACTTTCAGCTAAAAGATCCAAACAAAGTTGCCTTGTTATGGGTGATCGATTTTCCTTTCTACGAGTGGGACGAGGCAACCAAGCGCGTTGACTTTGGGCATAACCCCTTTAGTCTGCCAAAAGGTGGTGTTGAGGCGCTACGAGCTGCCGATACTGATGAGAAGAAGCTTACCTTGGTTGCCGATCAATATGACATGGTGATGAATGGTTACGAGATTGCCAGCGGGGCGGTACGAAACTACAACCCAGAGGTAATGTACGAGGTGTTTGGCCTGCTCGGATACGACCGGGCATATGTTGAGGCAAAATTTGGTGCCATGTTAACCGCGTTCAAGTTTGGTGCACCACCACATGCCGGTGCTGCCTTTGGTGTCGATCGCATTTTTATGGTACTGACAGGTGAAGACAATATTCGCAACGTCGTAGCCTTTCCAAAGAACGGATCGGGTGTTGATGTCATGATGAATTCACCAAGTGTTGTCGAACCTGCCCAGATCGCTGAACTTTCGCTAGAAGTGAAAGAGTAAATTTTATGGATTGGGGTATTTGGCAGACCCTCATTGGTATCTGGTTTGTTGTTGAGTGGTTACTGCGTATCGCCGCCCTATTCGTGGTACCGCGTAATCGTCAACCGATGTCAGGCATGTCGTGGTTGCTGTTTATCTTCTTGCTGCCCGAGATTGGCTGGTTGGCCTTTTTAATGTTTGGGTCACCCAAACTACCAAAGAACCGTCGCGATGCTCAGAATACCCTGGACCGCTATATTGTCCAGGCGATGCAGCAGATCACTCGTCGTTGGAAGAATTCTGACCAATTAGTAGATACACCTCCACCTAAAAAATACACCAACAGTATTAACCTTGGGGTTGCTCTGACCCATTTACCCTTATTTGACGGTAATGCCATTACTCCCATCATAGAGTATGAAGAGGTGATCAGGCGAGTAGCGAACGATGTCGAACGTGCCCGCCATTATGTACAGCTTGAATACTACATCTTGGCGCTTGATGAGGCGACAGAGCCCCTGTTCGCTGCGCTGGAGGCGGCGGCGCAGCGTGGTGTTAAGGTTCGTGTTCTGTATGATGCGTTTGGCTGTCGTAAGTTTCCGCGTAGGAAAGAGATGCTCCGGCGAATGGAGGCTGCAGGGATCAGGGCGTATGCAATGCTGCCGCTACGTCTTCCGGGTAAAAAATATACCCGTCCCGATCTTCGCAACCACCGCAAACTGGTGGTCGTCGATGGACTCGTAGGGTATACTGGCTCACTTAATATGATCAGGCGTAATTATCATCGTAAAGACGACATTGTATATGATGAGCTGGTCGTGCGTATCGAGGGACCGGTTGTTCTGCAACTCGAAGCAGTATTCTTGAATGATTGGCTGGCCGAAACGGGACAGGTAGTGCGGGAGTCGGCCATTGAGATCGAGCAACAGCTACGACCAAAAGGCGATATGACGGCGCACGTCATACCGAGTGGTCCGGGATACGAGTACGAAAATAATCGCAAATTCTTTGCCAGCTTGTTCTATGCTGCCGAAAAGCAGATTACTATTGTGAATCCCTATTTTGTCCCTGACGAGTCCTTATCTTCGGCCTTGACGAGCGCAGCGCAGCGCGGGGTAAAGGTAACGTTACTCAATTCCGAGGCGATTGACCAAGCAATGGTGGCCCATGCTCAGCGTTCGTATTACGATCGTATGTTGAAGGCGGGTGTAGAGATTCACCTGTACAAAAAGCCGACGTTACTCCATGCAAAATACACGATTATTGATGATGACGCCTGTTTTGTGGGATCAAGCAATATGGACATTCGCTCTTTCGAGCTTAATCAGGAGTTGACATTGACGGTCTACAACAAGACGTTTGTGGCTAAAATGCAAACAATTACGAGAGGGTACTTGAGAAAATCAAAAAAGATCAAACCAGGTGAATGGACAAAGCGCCCACCCCGTAAACAGTTGTTGGATAACATCGCTCGACTTACGTCGTCACTCCAATAAACAGAAATATTACGCAAAGTACTTGCATTTTTATAAAACTTATGCTAAGATAATGAATGTTGAATCATTATTCACACAAACATAACAATTTTACATCTAGGATAAAAGACGTATCATAGATGTAGATACTAACTTTAACAAAGCGAAAGGATAGGAATGGACGACGGACTCATTATTGCACTACTCACAATCTGTGTCGTATTATTGTCAGTAGTTATTGTGACGCTCATGGTCGTATTGATTGCATTAGTGGTGAAACTTCGCCAAGTTGCTGCCAATCTCGATCGCATCACGAATAATGTTGCCTCGGCAACCGACTGGCTTGCACCATCAAAGGTGTTTAGTGAAGTCGCAAAACTATTTCGTAAATAAGAAAGGGTTATAAAATATGGGTAAAAAATTAGTAACAACTGGTATCATTGCTGCAGTGACAGGATTTGCTGCAGGTATCTTGCTGGCACCAAAGAGCGGCAAGGAAACTCGTGCCGACATTAAGAAAAAAGCTGGTGAAGCTAAAGAATATGCAGTCAAGCAGGCTGGTGTTGTCAAAGACAAGGCTTCTGCAGGTTTTGCGGCTGCTAAAAAGGGTGCCGGTACGGTAGCCGAAGACGCCAAACAAGCTGGTCGCGATGTTCGCGACGCCGTTAAGTAGTTCTTACTTCTTTTCTTTCGAAGGTTCCCGCTCGATTCTCAGGCGGGACCTTTTTGATGTAGTAGACGGTTGCTGACGAACAAAACGATAGACGATCGCGACAATCAAGACAACAGCTGCAACACCGATCAATCCGTTGATAATCCAGGCGGCCAACTTAAAGGCGAGGATAATGAGCCACGCGCCAACAATAATGGCGGCAGTGGTAATGATAAGACGAATCAAAGAATTATTCATACCTCTATCATACCAAAGTAGTGTCATTCGTGAGGCGCTTGTATTCAATTGAAGGAACCAGTTGCGGCACAAGGCGATCGGCTAATCCTTTGCCAATATCGGATAGAACTGCATCATGTGTCGGAAAGACGAATCGTGGTTTGATGTCGCGGACAAAATCAACTGCCTCGGATAGCTTGAGCCATGGTGCACCAACCGGCAGTGCCAAGGTATCGACGGGTACATCAGGACGAACAAACGAGTCACCTGGGTAATACAATAGATCATTAACGAGAACACTAAGGTTGGCAATGACGGGAATATCCGGATGAATGACGGCATGTTCGCCGCCAAAGAACCGCAGACTAAATGGCCCTGTCATGAGTTCGTCGCCAGGAAGCACTGAAATAGTTTGAAATACTTCAATTTTATCGGTGATGGACGGATGGCCGACGATAACAACGTTAGGGTTCTCGGCAGCAATTGCTGCGATTTGTTCGTGGTCGAAATGATCACCGTGTTCGTGGGTGATGACGATAGCGACAACATTTGAAGGTGAGATAAAATCAGTCGTAAAGTTACCTGGATCAACCACTAGCAGTTGGCTGTCCTTTTCGAGGGTAAAACAGGCGTGCTCATACTTCATCAGTTCCATACTTCCAGTGTACTATAGGGAGGTGACAAACGATGAATTTCGAGAATTGATTTGGCAAAAAGGCCGAGAGCTCTACCGGGATATGCCATGGCGACGCGATACCAGGGCCTATTACGTATTGGTGAGTGAATTGATGTTGCAGCAAACGCAGGTTGACCGGGTCATTCCAAAGTTTAGTCAGTTTATTTCAGTATTTCCTGACGAACAAACCTTAGCGGCGGCTAGTCTTGGTGACGTACTGCGGCAATGGCAGGGGTTAGGTTACAACCGACGGGCAAAATATCTCCATGAGGCGGCTAAAAAGGTCGTGTATGAATGGCAGGGGGATTGGCCAAAGACGGCCGAGGAGCTACAGCAACTTCCTGGCGTGGGTCCAAATACGGCAGGGGCCATGATGGCCTATGTGTATAATTTACATAGTATTTTTATAGAGACAAATATACGAACAGTGTACTTTTTACACTGGTTTCCTGAGGCCGAATCCGTTAGTGACGCCCAAGTACGTGATCGATTAGAGCAAACGCTTGACCACGAACATCCACGTGAATTTTATTGGGCAGTCATGGATTACGGTAGTTGGTTGAAATCGAATGGCGTTCGTAACGTTGCTGTCAGTAAACAGTATAAGAAACAATCACCTCTTGAAGGGAGTGTCCGCCAAGTGCGTGGCCGTATTGTCGCGGCCTTGGCAACACAAGACATGACCCTGTCGGATCTGGAGAAGTTGGTCGGGCGAGACGATCGGTTTGGTCCCGCGCTGGCCGGATTAATACGAGATGGGTTGGTGATACGGGCGGGCGAGACGATACATTTGACCAAATAGGTGGAAAAGAGAGATAATAAAGAGAGTGAAATATATAACTACCCTTTCTGTGATAGCAGGTGTTGCCACTATAGGTGTGGTAATCCTTTTTGCTGCGCGCACCCAGGCACTTGATATGGCTCCTCTCAGTGAAACTCATAAGCAGCGTATCGTGGCCAACTGTACCTCTGCCAAAGCATCGTTGCAGCAGCTCCATCGTAGTGACGCCTCGTTGCGTCTTAATCGTGGCCAATTGTATGAATTTATCTCGACTAAATTAATGGCTCGCCTCAATAGTCGGATTGCACTTAATCGTCTCGATGGGACCGACTTGGTGGCGGCCGCAGTGCGCTATGAGCATGCTCTTGCTGATTTTCGTGAGCGGTATCGATTATACGAAGAGCAATTGACGGCGGTTCTGCGCATTAATTGCTCTAAACAACCTGAAACATTTTACTATCAAGTGCAAGAAGTGCGAGAAAAGCGTCAGTCGGTTGGTGACATCACGGATGAATTGGAAAAATACATCCTCGAGTATTACGAAACCTTCGAACGGTTTAGTCATGACTACACGGTGGCATTAAGAGGAGTAATCGGATAGCTATGAGTGATGATGACGGTATCACCCGGGACGACACGTCGTTTGTCTTGACGGCAAAACACCGGATTTTGCTTTTGATTGGATTGACGATTATCATTACCAGTGTGTTTACGGCAATTGGGTTGATGCTTTATAACACGAGTGGGTCGGCCCAGCTAGACCTTAGTCGACCAGGATATAAAGGGGTGAATGAGATTGTCGAGAAGAACAAGCCGACTTTTGTTGAATACCCGGCGACAGGCGAGATTAACGAAGCAACACTTAAAGAATTTCAGGATCTCTACAAAAAACATCTTGATAATGTAAAATCAGTCGAAGCGTTTAGGGGTGACCCGTTGGCACCGGATGCTTTGGGCATCGATGAGGCGACGGCAGAATAGGCGGGGGTTACCTGGGCTAGGCAAGAGGGATATCGTTCTTTTCAAACTCTTCTAAGAGGCGGCGGCGCATCTCAGCAGTCACTCGCCACTGATCTGATGGTTGTACTTTACCAACAATAGTGATGGTGACAGCCGAGGCGGTAAAGGTATCAATAGAGTAGAACTGTGGTGCTTCGAGAATCTTACTCTTCCATTCCTTTTCGGCGGCCAAAGCATCGCCAACTTGATTGATAGTACTGACGGCTTTGTCAAAGTCAGCACTTGTAGCAATAGATAGTGTGAAATTAACACGACTATACCCCATTGTCTTATTCACAACATGTATGATTGAACCGTTTGGCAGATAATGGACATTACCGTCGGCATCACGAATGATAGTTGAGCGTGTTCCGAGGTGTTCGACTTTTCCTTCGGCGCCGTTGATCTCAACAACGTCACCAACGCGGTATTGGTTTTCGGTAACAATGAATACGCCAGTAAGAAGATCTTTGACCAAAGTTTGTGAGCCGAACGCGACGGCAATACCAACGATACCTGCGCTGGCAAACAGCGGCGAAAGATCAAGTGCAGGGAAGAGTTGCTTGAAGATTGAGATGATTGCCACCGCTACGACTGCGCCTCGCCAGATAGCAACGGTAAGGTTAGCCAAAGTTTTTTGACGTTTCTCAATATCTTTTTTCGGCATGGTCCGACCTTTGCCGCGTACGATCTGCTTGGTGAAGAATTTTACCAGTTTGCCGCCGCCATAATACAAAATGACGCCGCCAATAACAATAAATAATATCGACACACCGTCATGTTCAAACCATTGGGTAAGTGTACTCATATGTGGTATTGTACCATGAGAACGATGGTGAATCCTGAAGATTTTATTATTACTAGAAAGCGCAAAAAATATAAGTTTGCCCTATTTGCTAATTCACCTCTTTGTTTTGAGTTTGATGAGTGGGATCAGTCATGGCCTGTCGATGTGATTGAGATTGGTGCCGGAACAGGGCAGTTTGTCGTGGAACTGGCAGCGAGACATCCCGAACGTACCTATGTTGCCATCGATGTTAAGGCGGATCGGTTGCAAAAAGGCGCCTATGAGGCTGAAGGGCGTGGTCTCACAAACATTAGATTTTTACGAGCCCGGGCAGACCAGCTGGGTGAACTTGTGATGCCAAATAGCGTAAGGGAACTATGGCTGACATTCTCTGATCCGTTTCCCCGCTCTCGTTCACGTGGTCGTCGCCTCACCCATCCGACATTTCTTGGCCACTACCAGCAGATGCTTAGGGCAGATGGGGTATTGAAAATCAAGCACGATAACCCTGATTTTTTCCAGTGGACACTAGAACAGCTTGTCGCAGAACAGTGGCATATTTTGGAGCTGAGTTTTGATTTGCACGAAAGCGATCTCTCGGACGATTATAAGATCCTCACACCCTATGAAAGGCGCTGGCTGGGTGAAGGCCGAATTACACAATGCGTTGTCGCTTGCCCACCGACAACAGCTATCAGGAGATAGATCGTAGGATAGAATCTTGGAATTCCTGAAGGGAATTATGAATCGCAAGACCCGCCAGGTTTGCCTCGCGGCGGATATAGCCTTCGCTTCCCCCGCCGTGAGCGGTGTAGGCGGGGTCAAACCCGACAATAACTGGCAGATGAGGCTGTCCGGCTCGCCAGCCGATAGCCTTGCCTAATTCGATGCGCGTGGTTTGTGCATAGGCTCTGCCAGCAGGATAGGTAGTGTCGCGCAGGTTTTGGGCTGCTAACCAAAAGGCAAGGACACCGAAGGTTCGTGCACGCTCGAGTGCGTGATGTTCCCAGGCGACTTGTTCATTAGCATTAAATCGATGTTGATCTTCAGGGGTGCGTCGGGGTGACGCGACGGCAGCTTCGGGGGCGTTTCCTAGGATATAAGTTGCCATAGGTGTTTGCCAGTCGGCTGCGCCCTGGACTGGCCCGGCCAGAAACACCAGAGGAGTATGATCCGGAATGTCGACGGTATGTGGTGGTGTATAAAAGTTCTTCATGACGACAGCTCGTTGACTCGTGTCAGCGCCTGTTGACCGAGTGGTCTAGCACAGCCGGAAAAACTATTGCGAGGTGCCTGGTCAACTGTTTGGTAGGTTGGCTCGCCTATCTCTAAGATATAGCGCAATCGTTCTTCTGGCGATTTCATAGCGGCCTGCTGGCGATTAGTGGCGAGCAGTCGTTTTAGGTCGCGGCCCAGTGAGACAGATAATGGTGTCGGTACTTCGTAGAACATCTGACGTTGACCGGCGAGGTTGTGGCTACCAGCGTGGATACCTTCGATGATAAGAACGTTACTATCAGGGAGTGGCTCGCCAAATGCAGGTTCTTCGGTGGCAAAATCGAACCAACGCTGGGTAATTGGCTGGCCTTCTCGCCATTTGGCAATATCATGTGCCAATGTGGCGGTATCATAAACACGTGCGTCCTCCCAGTTCGTCCACGGCGCGCCATAGGTAGTCTCAAGGTGATTTTTACCGACATGGTAGTCGTCGGTCGATACCAGTCCCGCCTGATCGCCAAGCTCGGGATGGGTGGTGATGGCGGTCTGTAGTTGGCGCGCGAGTGTTGACTTACCTGACCCTGATCGACCGCCAATCCCGATAACCAACTGCTGAGCACCAACTGAGCGGTAGACGAGGATGTCTTCGATGATCTGGTCAACCGATATTTCTGGTGGTCGTTCAGGGGCACCCCCGTGTATAGCCCAGGCGAGGCTTTCATTATCAACGTCGCTATGTCCGGTGCGCTCTAGCAGATCGTCGGAAAAAAGGGATAGAAACTGTGAGGCCGATTCGTTGAGGCGGGCATTTTCAACTTCGATAATTGGTGCGTCACTGCCGTCGATCCAATCGATCGTCACTCCTTCGCACAGTTCGGCACGTTCTTTATGGAGCCGTGGATAGTCACCTTGGCTATAATGTTGAAACGCAGCCGCACTGATAGGGGTTTCGACCTCCATGCGCACTAACCCTTCGGGGGTAACAACGCCGCGGTCTTTGAGGGTCGCCACGTAGGTTGTTTCGCCGTCAGCTGCAATTGCCTGACGTAGGCGCAGACTGTACTCATCATCAGGGTGACTAAGGTACAGTTGGGTAATAGCTGCTGCCGCCGGGCGATACTGGTCGAAAATAGTACTATCGAGAGCGACGAACTTTTGTTCGATCTCGGTCAACTCCATTTTCTTTCGTCTTTCATGATCTTGACTATATTTTATCGCCATAACGTCACGCTTCCTTTCGCTATTAACTGATTACATTCACAATATATCGTGCTATAGTTATGACGTATAGAAAGTTTAATTTGAGTCAAATTAGTTTATACAAATGAATATTAGTCATCATATCCAAAAACACATTATCGGCGTTCTCATTCATCAAAAATATGCTCGTTTTCGTGATCTTCGACCGCCTCGTGTTGACACTAATCTCTACAGCTACCACTTAAAGGTCATGCAAAAAGACGGGTGGATCGAAAAGACACCTCTGGGGTATACGCTCAGCCAAGAAGGCCTGGCCTATGTTGATCGTGTCAGTCTGAAAAAGCTCAATATCAGGTCGCAACCAAAGATTATTAGTATGTTGGTCGTACAAAATAGTGATGGAGATGTATTGCTCCTGCGTCGTACCAAACAACCATATATTGATACCTGGACGCTTCCCTACGGAAAAACGCATATCGATGATCCCTCAATCATAGAAGGCGCCAAACGAGAGTGGCGTGAGAAACTGGGTGACGAGCCGGCGAATATTGTTCATGCGGGAGATGGTTATATTCGGGTGCGAAAAGATGACGTCATCATCTCGACCACGTTTGCGCATGTGTTTTATATTACAGATGACAATGTAACATTAAACGACAAGCTACAGTGGGTGCGTCCCCACAAACTGTCGCAATATACCTTAGCCCCGGCGGTCGAACAAATTGTTGCCCGCACCTTCTTTCGCGATCCCTACTTCTTTGAGGAATTCGAAGAAGAGTGGTCGTGATTTTAGGTTGTTAATTGGCTACGCACCCAGCCATCAATCGTGCCTGCACCCATACAGAGAACCAGCTTGCCTTGATGACGTGCAGACTGAATATGTTGCCATAGGTCATCATCCAATTCGGCGATCCGAATGCCAGTCAGATTGTGGGTGAGCTCTGCTGGTGTCAAGATCGGTAAGTTGGGATCTTCGCGACTAAGGTAGGTAGGTAGCCAATAGACGGTCTCGGCATCGTTAAAAATAGCATTGGTGTACTGGTCGCGGACTTCGTGTTGGCGGATGTTTTGGTGCGGTTGGTAGACGAGGACAACCTGGTCGGATAGTTCGCGTGCCAGCTGGAGGGTGGCAGCGATCTCGGTCGGGGTGTGGCCGTAATCGCTATACAGGTTGGCGGCGAGTTTTTCAAAACGGCGGTTGGTGCCGGGAAACTTGTTGAGTCCATCGGCGGCATATTTGGCGGGTAGGCCAAATTGTTCGACGACGGCGAGTATCAGGCTGGCATTGCGCCGGTTGTGCTCGCCACGAAGTGTCAGGCGCGGGTTCGTCTCATCCAGATAGGTAACGGTACTTGCCTGCCCAAAAACGGCGGCGAGTTCACGCCAGGTGAACAGCGATTCGGATTGATCGGCAAATTGCCGAAATGCCGCGATGTAATCGTCACTGGTAGGATAGGTATCTGGATGGTCGTGTTCGACTGAGGTAACCAACGATATGAACGGGCGAAAGTGAAGGAAGTTGCGGTCAAACTCGTCACATTCATACACAAAATATTCGCTGCCAGGGAGGTAGCGGCCACTCGGTCCCCATGATAGCGTGGTGCCAATGCTGTAACTGACGGGAATACCAAAGTATTTTGCGAGCCACACGATCATGCCTGTGGTCGTCGTTTTGCCGTGAGTACCGGCAACGGCGATGAGTTTCAGATTCTTTTCTTTGATGATGTGCGCCAATAATTCGTCGCGTTTGGCGGTGTGAATGCCTAGTTCGCGAGCGAGAACGAGCTCGGGGTGATTATCGGGCAAAGCTGATGTATAGACGAACCAGTCAATGGGCGAGGATTGGTGCTGGTCTCGTAGAAATGTTCCATCTTGACCTATAGAGATTGCAACGCCGCGTTTGCGCAGCTCGCTTGTCATCAGGCCTTCATCGCGGTCAGATCCCGTTACTTGATAGCCAGCGTCATGCGCGATTTCGGCCAACGGTCCAATACCAACGCCGCCAATACCAGAAAAATATATATTCACCTTGGTAGTATAGCATTTTAGCCCATAGAGAATACAGCCGGGGTGGTGTACAATGAAGAGGAAACGAGTAAAGGGTTGGGCCCTAACATAGACATCCTATATGATTCATAAGTTCATCAATTCGTTATTAAAACGTCGTCATTTTTGGCGGTATGCGACATTTGATGAGGTGGCAGAGTTGTACGCCTCACGATTGTTGCGTATTTTTGCTCTTCATATGGTGTCGCTCTTCATTGTTGTCTACCTTTATCATCAAGGGTATTCGCTGCTATTTATTACGCTGTATCTTGCTATCTATTTTACTGCCAAAATTCCGGTAGCGTTTGCGGCTGCAGCGGCAACAGCCTGGTTTGGACCGAAGCGCATGATCCTCCTGGCAAACTTGCTATATATCCCAGCCATGATCATCTTTAGTCTCGTGCCCGAAGCGGGTGCGGCGCATGCTCTGCCGATGATCGCCCTCTTTGGTGGTCTGCAGTGTCTGGGCGCAACCCTCTACGATTACGCCTACATGGTGGATTTTTCCAAGGTGAAACATGCTGATCACGCTGGCAAAGAATTAGGCTATATGCATATCATCGAGAAAATCGGCAGTATCATCAGCCCTATCATCGGCGGATTGCTGGCGACGTTCTTTGCACCATCAGTGGTGATTCTGGTGGCTGCATGTCTTTTTGGTGTTGCAGCCTTGCCGCTCCTTAGGACGGCCGAGCAGATCAAGACACGCCAACGAATTCGCTGGTCAGGGTTTCCGTGGCGGACAACGATCCCAAGTGTGACGGCCGAGTCCGGCATTGGGTTTGACGTGGTGGTAACAGGATCGATCTGGTCATTGTTCCTGCTGACAATTGTCTTTGCAGTGCAACCAGAGGGTATCTATGCCATCATCGGGACACTCACTGCGATTGGCATGGCGATGGCATTTGGGTCAGCTTTTTTGTTTGGCAAATTGATTGATCGGCGGGCTGGCCGCGCCTTGTTGCAATATGGTGTCATTGCCAAGGCCACGAGTCATGTCATGAGACCCTTGACGGGCAATATGATCGGCGCGGCAGTGATTAATGCGACGTCTGAGGTGTCAACGACCGCCTACAGTATGGCATTTACCCGGGGTATGTTCGATGTGGCCGATTATTCGGGTTTTCGTCTGACGTATCTCTTGCTGATTGAGATGGCGGTGAATTTCGGTGCTGCCTTAGCGGCTGGTATTGCTGCGCTATTAGTATGGTTGTTGGAGCCTCGCTATGCGTTTATGCTCTTTTTTGTCATCGCTGCACTGTATGTTTTGGTGATTGGCAGCCCGCGGTTTAGTCTCTATAAACGCTAGTGTTTATGCTATACTTTAATCAGTAATGATTGGTGGGGTGTCTTAATGACCAAGCGACAACAGCGCGAGCGAGGATTGAAGCGGCTGCAGCAGGTGAAGACTTGGCAGCTAGTGCTTATTTTAGTCTTGGCATTGTTTGTGACGGCCACGTTCCTACGCCTTAATAACATCGGTATGGTGCAGCGTCGCGAAGCGGTCATGTCGGCCGATAAACAGGGTGATGCAGATATCCTGCGTAATCGGTTGTATGATCTCCAGCGGTATGCGGCGGCACACATGAATGCAGATACAGGGGTTATTTACCTGCAGGAGTCCTACAACAGGGCATGGCAGGCCATCCAAGAGGCTGCCCAAAAGCAGAATCAATCTGGCGGTCAGAATATCTATCTTAAGATCGAAAACGAAGTTTGTGGCCCATTGGCGCGGGCAAATGGCTGGCGCTGGCCGGATGCGCGCTATATTGCCTGTCAGCGCAACGAATTAGCCAAATATCCCGAAGGTGAAAAGTTGATTAATCAGGTCGAGCCACCCAATAAGGAGCTGTTTCGCCATAATTTTATTTCGCCACTTTGGTCCCCTGATTTTGCTGGTTTATCAGTCATTATCTGCCTGGTTATACTACTGTTAATCATTGCTCGTCTTATAGGGGTGATGATCCTTCGACTGCTCCTACGTAAACACTACCGAAATATCTAAGGTGTTGACATCTGACATTTCACGCGGTAATCTTACCCTTGTAAGAACTAATAGGAGGTATAAACTACAATGGCTTACAGTCACACTAACTCAAAGGGCGTTACTTACTACCTGCACAGCACAGACGTAACTCTACGCGGTGGTAAAACCCAAACTATCTACTTTTTTGCAAAGGTAGAAAAGAACGCAAAGGGTACGCCTGTTGATCTACCAGCAGACCGCATCGTTAAAGAAAACCCACGCAACGGTTTCCTTACTGTTTCTAAAAAGAAGTAGGGGTTTACCCCTCCAGTTCTCTTTGAAGTAAATTCGCAGAGAACTTCCATCCCCTAAAGCTCGCTAGCGCTCGTGCTACGCGAGCTTTAGTTTTTTACAAAGCACTTGTGTTTATGGTTAAAATGATGGTACAGTATTATCAAACAAACAGGTGCCAAATTGCCCTCCTCCCCGGGAGGGCAATTTATTTTAGGAGGGGCTCACCCCTCCATTTCGTTTTTTGAAATGAATTCAAAAAACTCATCCCACCCCCTAAAGCTCGTGCTGACGCACTCGAATCTGCCAATGTTGCATGATATACTGAAAGTAAATGAAAAAAGGGAAAGATATCATCATTGCTGAGGGGCTGACGAAACGCTATGGCAACGTCACGACCGTTAAAGGGATTAGTTTTACGGTTCGTGAGGGTGAAGTATTTGGTATTTTAGGGCCGAACGGTGCAGGTAAGACGACGACCCTCGAGATGATAGAGGCGCTACGCTCGATTGATGAGGGATCGGTTATCTTGGATGGTATCGATGTCGCCAAACACCCAGGCAAGATTAAACACATCATTGGTATTCAATTGCAAAGCTCGGCTTTTTATGACAAGGTAACACTCCGTGAACAGTTGACGATGTTTGCCAGTTTCTATGGCAAAAAGGTCGATCCAATGGAACTTCTTGCCAGCGTTGAATTAGAGGACAAGGCAAGTAGCTATCCTGAAAAACTGTCTGGTGGTCAAAAGCAACGTTTTAGTATTGCCTCTGCCCTTGTCAACGAGCCACGCGTCCTGTTTCTGGACGAACCAACCACCGGGCTTGATCCTCAAGCTCGTCGTCATTTATGGGATCTTATCAAGGCGATCAAAAAGCGCGGCATCACGGTTGTCCTCACCTCACATTACATGGAAGAGGCGCAATTGCTCTGTGACCGTCTGGCAATCATGGACAACGGCAAGATTATTGCCATGGACAGTCCAAAGAAGATGATCAAGGATCTTCTAGGCCGCGGGTTTAAAAAGCCCGAAGTGGTCGAACAGGCCAACCTCGAGGATGTATATATTGATCTGACCGGAAAGGCATTACGGGAATAAACTATGCGCGCAATCTTTATCTTTGCATTTACTCAAATCAAACGGTTCTTCCGCGATCCGGTGGCGCTGTTTTTTACCTTGGCATTTCCGCTCTTATTCTTATTTGTATTCGGATCGATCTTCCGTAATGATAGTGATATTAGTTTTGATGTCGCCGTCTTTAACCATTCTGAGACGCAATTTGCCAAACAATTTGTCGAAGGTTTAAAGTCCGAGGACACATTTAAGGAGGTTGAAGTCAATTCGTTTGATGAGGCAAAAGAAAAGATGGGTCGTAACGAAATTGACACTATCATCGAAATACCAAAGGAGTTTGGCCAGCTGAACCAGGATAAACATCCTTCCGGAGCGCTCAATGTATTTTATAACGAGGCCAGCCCTGATACGGGACGGACCATCGGATCGATCATTGATGCGCAGCTCAGAGGGCTCGGACAAGAGATTACGGGGTCACAACCTCTGTTTACAGTGGTGCAGAAGCCGACTTCCACGGCTAATCTTACCCAGTTTGATTACATGATCTCGGGTCTGCTTGGCTTCTCGATTCTTAGTATGGGCATCTTTGGTCTGGCGAATCAGCTGCCAGCCGAGAAAAAGAACGGCAGCTTGCGTCGTATTCGGGCAACACCCTTCACGCGTACCCAGCTAGTATTTGGCACCCTGATGTATTACGGACTAGTTGGCATGATGTCGCTGGCGCTGATGTTGATCGTAGCGCTGACGGTATTTCATTTCGACATGCGTGGTGATTGGTTGCAGCTTGGTGTTTTCCTGATCATTGCCATTATGATGATGCTAGGGTTTGGCCTCTTGATTGGTGGCTGGGCAAAGAACGAGAATCAATCGGCAGTGCTGTCAAATGCCGTGTCGTTTCCGTTGATGTTCCTCTCGGGTGTGTTCTTCCCGCGCTTTCTGATGCCAGAGTGGCTGCAGGGGATTACGGGGTATTTACCGCTGACACCTGTGGTTGATGGTATTCGCTATATCACGACCGAAGGGGCTAATCTGATTGATCTTGGACCACAACTGGCGATTATCGGTGTCTGGGTAGTGGTGATTTACGCCTTGGCGATTCGTCTATTCCGTTGGGGATAGATTGACTTTTCAACATGCTTGTGGTATAATGAAACTATGAGCGAACGAGATTACCCAGGTATCTTTGTTGAATTCACTGATGACGGTGACGTTGTACCGCCTGACGTCCCCGATGAATACGGATGGAATAACGGTGGTGCTGACCCGGAGGAGTACATTCCTGATCACTATTTTGGTTCGCAACCTGATCTTGTCCAGCTGCCTGCTAGCCTCGTCAAGGAGTCTGCGCCACAAGAGCTGTCAGATGAAGAGCTTGATGCTGATTGGAATCGGCAATATGATGCCATAGAGAATCAGGGTCAATTTTCTTCCGATCAGATTCGTGATCGATTAGGTCCGCCACCGTCAGAACTGCGGCAACGCGAAAGGGCACGGGCAGAACAAGAACGGGCGCGTACTAATCATGCAGGGGCCGAGACGGTACGAGAACTAACTCGATCAGTCGAAACTGCACGTATTAATGCCATTGAAGATCCCGAAGAGCGCAAAAGGGTAATGAACCTCTATCTGGCGCAACAACGCGCAAGACAGGAAAGACGCGAGCGAAGTGATTATTGACGCAAAGAAAAAATGATTACCAAACGGTAATCATTTTTTCTTGGTTGCGGGGAGAGGATTTGAACCTCTGACCTCGTGGTTATGAGCCACGCGAGCTGACCAGACTGCTCCACCCCGCGATACATCAACTATCATATCAGATCGAGCTGACTTTTACAAGGTGTTATGAGTGGCGTCCAAACAGAAAATCCATCCACTGTTCAAAGTTGCTGGGCTGGTCGGGACGGCCAGTTGGTTGGCGAGTGGTGGTCGGTGTCAGGAGGGTATTCTCGTCTTGTTTGGGGAGGATTAGCACCTTTTCATCCGGCAGTCCTTTGCCTAACCGGGCACGGACGGCCAGTTCCTGGTATTCTTCGGTTTTAAAATACTGCTGTTCTAGTTCGAGACTGCGTGTTTCTAGCTGGGCCAGCTGCAGTTCTTGATTCTTGCGGTTAAGATTCTGCTGAAGGGTATAGTTGCGTTGCATCACTCCCAATGATCCCCACACCCAGCCAATGGCAATCACAAAAGCGAACCCAATAATTACGTTATTAAGGGTGAGGTAGTTGTGTTTGATGCGGTAGACCGCACGATGGAATAGTCTTTGTTTCATGAGGTGTTACCCTATCATTGTACCACTGTTTGCTGTACAATATCACCCATTGGGGGTGTAGCTCAGTGGTTAGAGCAGCGGGCTCATAACCTGTTGGTCGCCGGTTCAAGTCCAGCCACCCCCACCAAGGATAAATTGCACGTTCACCCCAAGGAGGGTGTTTTTTATTTGATTATCTCAGCCAAGGCATCAGCCATTTTGATGGCGGCGTGATAGCGGTGGCTAAGTGTGTTTTTAGTCTCCATGCCCAGGTCATACAGCGTTTGGTCGTAGCCGTCTGGTATGATAACGCTGTCAAAACCGAAACCAGAGCCAAGTTTGTTATGGTCGGTCGGGGCCGTAATGGTGCCAAGCATGATGCCGTCGACAATGATTTCGCGCTCGCCGTCAAAATAGGCCATCGTGCAGCGGACGGTGATACGGTCGCCTTCGCCACCAAGTTTATACAGCGAATCGTTGCCAAGTTTTTGCATGAAGAACTTCACAAAGGGGCCAGGTAGGCCATTGAGCGATTCGAGTTCAGCTGAAACATCTTCCACAATAACAGGCTCGCCGACAATTCGGTACGCCTCGCGCACCTTATGTGAGACGATCTCGTGCGGGTCAATTGATTGAATCTCGTTAAGATCGAGATCTTTGTGAGTTAGTCCGAGTGATGGAGGTAATACAGCCTGCAATTCGCGCAGTTTTCCTGGATTGCCGGTAATAAGATAAGTCGTCATATCCTGATTTTAACAGACTCTCGTGTTGAGGGGTTGTTTCGAGCGTACGCCCGTTCGGATTATTTATTTGTTACAATAAGGCAATGAAACGCCCCAATATTCTCTATACAGCAGTTAAAGCCCTTATTGCAAACGATCAAAGCAAAGTTCTTGTTCTGCGACAGGCAGACCCTACGATATCGGGTTATAAACGGTATCATTTACCTGGGGGAATTATCGAGTTGGGTGAGACGGTGAAAGAGAGTCTGGTGCGTGAAGTCTACGAAGAGCTAGGTGTGCAAAGCTCGGTTGGACGGCTAGTGGACGTCGGCGAATGGTTTGCCGAGCGCGACGAGGATGTTATGCAGTTTGTGGCTTTGTTTTATGAATGTCATATTGAAACGGCTAACTTTAAGCTTCAGGAGGCTGAGGTAGATGATGCCTACTGGGTTGGTGTTGATGAGATTGACGCTATCGATATAATGGAACCATCAAAGACGATTGTTAGGAATTTTTTGCATACCCTATAGTCATACTAACCACTGATGTTCTTTCATCATCTCGTACAGTGCATCAGCCTGTAGTCTTTTGCGCTTTGCCTGATTGGACAATACCCCATCAAAGTCACAGACAAACCCAATACCATCATCTAAACCTCCTATATACTGGCCAACTTCTTCGATTGAATCGAAGGTCGTAATCTCCGCAGGAATATCGCTTGCCTGTTCACTATGTCGACCCTGCCGCAGCCAAAAACCTCTGCCATGAATACCATGTTGATCAAGGAGGGGTAGAAGGCGTTGAATATGCGCAAGGCGGTCTTCTAAGACAACAACTTCTGTTATCTCTTGTTGCTGTAAGTAGCCCGCGACACGTTCGATTATCTCTGGGCTAAACTTGTCTTCGGCTGCAGCTACTGTAAGGATATCATTAAGCCTTGGCCTATTTGTATCACCGGCCGCAACTTGCTGATCATGGTATATCTCTCGGCGGATCGCACCGATACCTGCACCAGCAACCTTCTTTAGCTGTTCATAACTACCGGGTCGATCAGACTGTGGCTGGCCGTGTGTATCACCGGCCGTCCAGATGACAGTTGGACCTTTTGAGGCCATCACTTTCACTGTATCCTTGGCACCAGGGTAGAGACTATCTTCGTGGATTTCTTGATCTCGGGTTAGTGTGTCGTTGACGGCTTGCACAAACTCTTCGCGTGCCGGCACTGTATCGGCAAGTCCTGGCAACTTCTCTCTTAGAACAGTAAATCTATCTGGAAACCGAAGGTCCTCTGGAATGTCGTACGCCTCTACAACGATGTCCCTCGCGTACAATGCATCAAAGAGTAATTCGGCTGTTTCTGCTGTATTGCTCACCCCATATTTATCAAGCACAACACCAAAAGCTGTATAGAACTTTTCTCGCAAAAGATTGCGGGCAGAAGAATCGTTCTGCTCGTGTGTCGGGGGCATATCTCCCACTGGTGAATCATGAGTTTTCATACTATTCAATCACTTCATCTTGCCGCAGGGTAGCGATGATGGTATCAATTTGCGGGGTGAGATCTTGATTAGTCATAACGGTGAAATCACAGACGGGTTTGGGTAGTTCATTGTGCAAGGCAAGCCGCTTCTCAAACTCGTTTATGTCGGCACGGGAATCATTATCGGACCGACCGGCATTTACGTCAGTTAGTCGGGTTGTAATGCGTTCTCGCATAACTGGTTCAGGGCACTGTACGTCAATCAGGTAAAATCTTGCACCATGCGCCTCGGCGTTGCGCCTAGCGTTGGCGTGAAATTTTATCAGGTCTGCGTCAATAATATGGCTGACTCGGTGATCGTAGAGGTATTTACTCGATTCTTCGGCGATAAATTGAAGCGTGTCTTGAACGGGAGCGTCTCCGGTAAATCCTTGCTCGTTTAAAAATCGTCGAATCGAATCATTGCTGCCAACATAAAGGCCTATTTGGTCGGCGATCTGTCGTGCCAAGTACGACTTTCCTGAGCCGTTGAGGCCAATCATGCCAATGACGAATAATTGCCGGGAATTATGTTCCTTGACGGGTAGCTTATCGATAAATTGTAAGAGGAGTTGATGGTTGTCTTTATCATTCATAGATGGTCTTATAATACCATACCTTCAGGCCTAGGCTGGTGGGTTAAAGTTAAGCCCTGGTTGTCGTGATGTGCTATTATGCTGATATGGAATCTGACCGTACCAAACAGTTATTAAATAATCTTCGGGGCTTGTATGATGACTATCAAGAAGAGCTTCTTTTTCATGGCTGGCACCACATTAGCTTTGTGACACGAAAAGCGTTAGAATTTGCTCAGGAATTTCCGGATATGAATCGTGAGTATCTCGAGGCTGCAGCCTTGACCCATGACATTAACTACATCGTTGATGTTACGAGTGGTGTTGATGATGGTCAGGTCTTGCGAGCTGAACAGCTACGCTTGGTTGGCTTTGACGAAACAGAAATAGCTTTGATAGAGAAAACCGTGCACGAGGCGAGTACCGAAAACAGTGGAGGTAACATTTCAGATGCGGCAAAAGCATTGAGTGATGGCGATAAGCTCTTTAAAGTGTTGCCGGTGGGGCCAATGATTCTTTCAGCTCGATACATTACCGAGACTAAGGTAGATATTCGCAAATGGGCCGATCGTATTATTCGTGATCAAAAACCTTTGTTAGAGAACGATGTTTATTTTCATACTACTCTTGCTAAGAAAAAATACTTGTCATGGGCGCGACTGAATTTGGATTGGGTAGAGCAAGTGCGTTATTCGCTGGATGATCCTGATGTTCAGCTCTTCTTGGATGATTGTCGAAAACTAGACTATATTTAATAATCTCTAATAAAGAGTTGTAGATTTTTTGTAACGCAGTTACCTTACTAACTTGCTAGCAGCGACACGCACAGCTTCGCTCCAGCTGAGGAAGGCGTGGGGTGTTTCGGCGACTTGTTCGGCGGTCAGGTTGTGACGAATGGCCAGTGCCAGCTCGTGAATGATTTCAGCGGCATGAGGAGCAACAACGGTAGCACCGACGAGCACACCTTTTTTATCGGCAATCAGTTTGACAAAACCATCGCGAAAGTCGCTGGTGTTGCTACGGGCAACGATCGATAGGGGTGCCGAGGCGATCATGACAGGCAGGTCGCGACGGGCACAGTCGTCCTCGGTCAGACCAACCTGGGCAACACCGGGGTTCGTAAAGATGAGCTGTGGTGTAGCGCGATGATCGGGCGTAATAGGTGTCTTGTGAAGAATGTTATGCGCGACGGTACGGCTCTCGAGGAGGGCTGTATGGGTGGTACTGTCACCACCAAGGACATCACCGGCGGCATAGATATGTTTGACATTCGTCTGCAGGAATTCATTGACAGCAATACCTTTTGCCGAGAATTGGACGGTTGCGTTCTCAAGCCCCAGATCCACCTCGGGGGTGCGGCCAGTTGCCACCAGGACTTCGTCGACCTTGACGTGTTTTTCGACACCACCGCGATTGTAAACGACGCGTCGGCCAATACCTTCTTTTTGGATGGCTACAATACGTGATTGTGTCAGGACTGTCACGCCCTTTTGGTCATCGAGGACTTGTTCGATCAGCTTCCCTACCTCCTGGTCGAGCTTTGGCAAGAGACGACTGGCGATTTCACCAATATATACCTTGGTGCCAAACGTGGCCATGAGCTGTGCTAGTTCGACCCCGGTCTTGCCGCCACCAATAATAAAGAGACTCTTAGGGGGACGTAATACTTCGAGGATAGTACGTGGGGTAAGGTGGGGAACGGTGGCAATGCCTTGGATTTTAGGCTGGACCCAGGTTGATCCGGTGGCGATCAGGAATGTTGCGGCCGACAAGTGGCGTCGGTTGACGGTAATTTCGTGTGGTGACAAGAAGTGAGCACGGCCTTGGATGGCAGTAACACCATTCTTTTCGTAAAAGCGCTTGTTGCCACCGGCACCGGTACGTGACACAGCCAGATTCTTCCAGTTGCTCAGACTAGGGAAGTTATATCCTAAGGTGCTCGAACGAAGGCCAAATCGGGCGCCGTGTTTGGCTTCGTCATAGAGCTGAGCAGCGTGCAGTAATGCCTTGGCCGGGACGTCGCTAAAGTTTGGTGAATCACCGCCGAAGGTATCTGCCTCGATGATTGCTACTCGTTTACCCGCAGCAGCGGTGATGGTGGCAGCGGCACTTCCGGCTGCTCCGCTCCCGATAACGATAAGATCATAGTCAAATGTGTGTTTTTTTGCCATTTCTTTTTGATGCTCCTTTTATACGATGTGTTTATGGTGGGTGTAAAAATAGGCGGCTTCGGGGTTGTGGTCTTTGAGCGTCTTGGCAGCAACGCGTCGAATGTCACTGCTAGTGACCTCTGGGTGCTCGGCGAGCCATGCTGTAACGGCCCCGACAACGGCATCTGCGGCGGTGCCAGCACTGCCTTCGGCGGCACGGACACTGAGGCAGGCGGCAATAATACTGTCGTGGAGCTTTGTCTCTGAAAAGGCCTCATGGTTGCCACCACTCTTCATAATGCCAGCACTGGTCATAGTAACACTCCTGGTACCACGAGTGCCTCATTGACAAAGGTATAGGCACCTAAGATCAGTAGTCCAGCTGCGGCGATAAACTGGAGGAATAATTTGTGGCGTTCACGCCAAGCCTGAATATGACTGAGTTTGTGACCGCCGCCGACCAGCATCCAGACGATACCAAGAGAGGAGAGGGAAATAATGACATAGATGCCGATACCAATCACCTGCCAGTTAACGGGAAGGTGAATAAGGGCATAGGCGCTCACCGCCAGAGGGGCAATCAGGAAAGGTAATTCGCCAAGCACACTGGTAATACCAAGACTGAATGATTCGGCACTTCGTTTGGTGGCTTTGCTACGGTCAGCCAAGAACGAGGCGATACTGCGAGGTACCCACAGCTTGGTGCCGGGACCTGATCGATAATAAAACGCCCAGACGGCCACGCCAACACCTAATAGAAGACCGGAAATAATACTCCAGAGTAGCGCGTGATTATCCTCAGTGGTGATATAGCCCAGGAATAAGGCAAAGGCTGAGAGTAGTAGAAGAGACATCGTTGCCACACCGCAGACGAAACTGGTGGTTAGCCGTAAGGTTCGTAATTGTGAGCGGCGAGCGCTAAGAGAGTGGCCACTAAGAAGCGTCAAGACACTGACGCCTAGTTGAAAACTGGCATGAATCAGGGCGGCAAGGGTAACGATGCCGAGGGTAGTAAGGATATTCATGTCGATCATTGTTTCTTTTTATTCCTCTTATGGCTCCACTATACACCTTGGGGTGGCATTTTGGCAAAGAATAAGCAGAAATAAATGCAAAAAGGTATTGCTTTTTTTAAACTTTTGTGCTTAAATAGTATTATTAAATAATTAAACAAACAAGGAAGCAACAACACAATGGATTTACCCCCTAACGTCGACGAGTCGGCAATTATTAACGACACCCCAGAACGAGTTGATACGTGGAATCAACCACGCAACGACCTCGGTGAGTTTGTGATGCGCAAGGTGGCGGCATTCGACCGACGTGCCGCTGGTATGACGTTTGACGACGACGAGTTGTTTGACCTGGCTGCCTAGAACAATCTTCTCTGGATTTTGTGAATATATCCCGCATGTAGTATAGTTGTGCGAGATATGACAGACTCCCCACTTCCTCGCCTGGTAACGTTTGACGGAGAGGCGCGTAGTGGTAAGGGAACCATTGTCCAGTTTACGAAGGATTATCTTCGCGACGAACTGAAACGTAAGACGATGTTGATTGATCGAGGCCAGACCTTCCGTGTGCTGGTTGTTGCGGCAACGCGGGCTGGGGTTGATCTTGATGATGCAGGGGCGATTGATGCCTATCTGTCTGATGCAGACAATATTGCCGCCTGTGTGCAGTTTGTAAAAGACGTGTATCATATGACAAAGGATGAACGCGACGGATTGTTATATACCAATGAAGTAGGTGAAAACAGCGCCAAGATTGGTGCTCGTCCTGCCAGCCAGACATTTGTAGCGAATCTCACGAAAAAGTGGCTGCATGATGCTGGGAAGGAAGGGTTTGAAGTGGTGCTGATCGATGGTCGGGCCTTGACTGCCATATCGCGTGAAATGGATGCGGAGGGGCTATGCGAGTATCGCCTGGGTCTCTATTTTATCTGTGACGGAGTGGTTGGTGCGCGACGGACATTGGGGTATGCGGCGACGGCATATGACGAACTGACTGAAACGCAGCGTGAGGAAGTAGATACCCTGATGACTCAGATTACGGTGCGTAACCAACGGGATACTGAACGCAGTGTTGAACGGCTCGTACGACCAGACGCCCCCTGTCTCGCCATCCCGGAACTTGCCGGTGCCGAGACGATTGATAGCGACCAGCCAATGGCCATTATTGATACCAGTGCTGAGGTTACTAAAACAGAGATGGCCTTGCCTGTTGCAAAATTAGTCGCCCGCTACATCTAGCCAAACGGCCCCTGTTTTGATACAATTACTGACTGTACGGCACCGTAGCTCAGCTGGACAGCCTTGAGCGTAAGAAATTACGCAAAAGCTCTAACCAGCTATTCAATAGCTACAGACGGGGTATGTACATTCCACAATAAATTGCGGCACCGTAGCTCAGCTGGTTAGAGCGCAGGACTCATAAGCCTGAGGTCACAAGTTCGATCCTTGTCGGTGCTACCAAAACAGGATTTTCAGCCTCTTCGGAGGCTATTTTCTTTATTAACAGATAGGATTCGGCAACTTTAGCGGTTCTAAATCCCGTATCACAGTCATACACTAGACCCTCTGGAAAGATTGCATCTTGTATACGACGCTTTACCTCTATAGGTGCAAGGTTCCAAAATGATGCTGGATTGCTCATAAATAGCAGTGCGTTATCTATCACTTGTTCTTTGTCTTTAATATCATCAGTGATTTCAGAACGGCGTAGCTCCACTTTGGTAATATCACTATCAACCTCTGCTAGCTTGCGGTCTTTATCATCTTCTGTGATTTTATTGTCTATATACAAGTCTAGCGTTCGCATACGTTTATCTTGCAAAGCGTTCAACTCTTTATCAAGCGTTCGAGCGAGGTTATGAGCATCTCTAGTTTCATTATTCCACTCACGTAATACGATATGCTTAAACAGCTTCTGAGCGTCCTCTGTAGGCCGTACACGCTCCATTAAGTCCATAAAGTCACTATGCACTAATTCACGCTTTTTACTCACTGCTACGCCAAGCTCTTTAGCCTTGCAGAACATACATGAATAGCGAGGGCTCGGGCCACTACGGCCACGAGGAGAACTGCCTGTCATAGGCTTATCGCAAGTATGCTGCAAGAAGCCGCTGCGGAGTGGCCATTCTTCTTCTGCAGAACGGCTAAAGTTACGCAAGCTCCCGTTTAAGATTGCCTGATTGCGATAGTAAGTAGCTTCACTAACAATAGGCTGGTGTATACCCTTTATGAGTCTTCCTCCAATATAGTCAGAAGTTACAAACCCTGCGTAGAGTGGATTGCCTAGCATGTCTTTTATCATCTGCCATGTACGCATACCGTTCTTACGATTACGGATACCAATCTTGTACGCATAGTCACGAGCATTTTGCACTGTATATGCACCAGTAGAGAACTCCTCTAGTAGTTGCTTCATTTTTGGTGCATCGTCATTCGGCTCAATACTCACGATACCTGTTGCTGTCTTCATTCGTTTATAGCCAACTGGGGCTGCATGAGGCCAAGCACCTTGCTCTAATCGTGCAATCATACCTCCTGTTGTGCGAGCCATGCGGATTTCATTATCAAACTCTGCAAAGGCTGCAAGCATACTCTCCATCAAGTTACCCATAGGGTCATCGGCAATAGGCTCTGTTACTGATACGAGCTTTACCCCTATCTTTGCTAACTGTGCTTTGATGATATGGTGATACTCACTCCTGCGAGCTAACCTATCTACCTTGTAGATGATACAGTGAGTAATCTTGCCTTTGTTTTTAGAGCAATAATCAAGCATGAGTGCTAGTTTTGGACGGTCTATGAGCTTAGCGGATACACCCTCTTCACGAAACACATTCTCATCGAGTAGCTCAATGTTATTTTTCTTCGCATAGTCTTTGCACGCATCTGTTTGACTATCCAAGCTAGTACCATCAACCTGGTCTTTACTCGATACTCGTACGTAGGCAACTGCTTTCATATCTTCGTTATTTTTGGAACTCTTTCTCATCTGATTATACCTCATTTATGTAAGTTTTAGAACTTCAAACTTTGGTATATTTCGGAGAAAAGCCCTAGCAATAGCCGTAAAATCTAGAACCGCCACGGCTATCGCCTCACCTGAACTATATTCGGATGATTGACCTAGTATTTTTCTCGCTTCATTTACTGTAATTGGTGTAAGCTCACCAGTTGTATTAAGAGCCTCCCTCAGCTCCTGATGTATTTCTGTACCCATCATGTACATACTCCCTATTTTTGCCAATATAAAACCAAGCCCTGCTGTAAAACGGGGGCGTGTTTATAGAAGCTGGTTAGTTTATTTAATTGTTATAAAACTAATAAGTGCTAGCCACAGTTATCAAATGTGTATATAAAAATGCTGGCTGCCTGTTTGTTCTATTCTCTTTACTATATCATATTTAGAACATATTTTCATCTGACCGTAAAGTAGACTTATGAAGGGAGATTTTGCCCCTGTCGCTTACGTCTGTAGATGATTCTTGAGATAGCTGGAGGGTTAAGAGTACCACGCCATTTATCGGGTAATTTCCATAATATCTCGCGAGGTGGCAAGCCTTCATCACGAAGCCTCATAATCTCTTTATCCCGTAGAGCGTAGTATTCTGAGCGGACTCTACCTACTGGAGTATTATTATTAGCTGCTGTCTGCCTATCCTTTATGAATTGCTTGTGCTGCGTAATAGTATCGGTTATCTGCGTGGTGGTAGCGTGTACAGGGATGGCTAGAGTAACCTCAATGTACTTGTTTTTCATCGAGTCGTTTACGTACCAGGCTTGATAGTTATGTACTTCGTCATCGCTTAATCCAGAAGCTCTCATAGCGTTATGGTCAAGGATATATATTCCATTGCGTAACTTGTCTAAAGCAATCTCATTATTCTTAATATAGTGGAACATGAAGTCCTCCATAACTAGAGGGAGGTTGTATTTCATCATAACTTGATGGAGTGGTGAGGGTATCTCATCAGCGTTTACAGTACCATCCTCAAACTCCTCTATATTCTCATAGGTAGGCTCAAGAATATCTGCATCTGAATTGCGGAGTAATGTTATGTCACGAGTAAAAGCCTCATCCTCTACGAGACGCATAAAGCGAGTATAGAACGGCAATTGTTCACGAGTGGGCTTACTAGGCATATGTCTATTCTATAACAGTTACAACCTGCTATTTTTTGAGTTTTTATGTTCAAGCTGGACTGCAACTCATCTTTTTAATTTAAACGCAAAGCTGGCGTTCTTCACCCCTGATGATTTTGGCAACTTAGGCCTGTTTTACAACGTTCTTTGATATACTGGGAGAGTCTACGTTAAACATTAAGATTTCAGCAAAGTCTATTCGGCTTTGGTTGAGCTTTGAAAGCGGCAACCATGCGAAAGACTTAGAGAGCTCAACTCTTTTTGTTTGGCGTAGACAACCTAGCATGGTTGTCGTTTTTAATTTATGGGGGTCTACGGTATGAAAGAAATTAAACTAAAAGTAGGTGGCATATGGAGCTGTATTACCGCTATCATTATCGCTGCTATGTTATGTGGAACAGTCGTGTTTGTGTCTATGCAACACAACAAAACACAGTGGGATATAGCCAATAAGCAGGCTGAATCTGCCAAAGAGTCATCGGACAAGATTAGCGAGGGCTTGAGTGATATTGGCAGTGGGATATGTAAGACGAGTGATAAGCAGTTTATCATCTGTGGAAATTAAGCCATGTTAGTAGGTATAGTTACACTTATCATCTCGGCAATAGTCGTATTTAATCATCAGCTCGTATGGCTCCTAGCGGTCTTCCCTGGATTATATATAGCCTATGCATTCTTTATAGCATTTTCTAAAGCACCAGAGCTTAAAGATAGTATCCATCTCACCCATGCAGAAAAAGAGGCGTGGCAACAGCACCATGCGTTCTTTAGGTTTCCATTTGCTGCTAGGAATATGGCAGGTGCATTATCTGTACTTCAGTTTATATCAATCATTCTTGCCATAGCTCTTGCCGTTACTGGTGCGTACTGGGGATTAGCCTTTGCTCTAGGCTGGTTTATATGTGGTTTGCCAACCCCTCGGCTCAATCCTACTGCATCTGTAGTGCCTGAAGCCCAAAAAGGAACGGCGCCCTGGGCTGTTGAACGAGTTAAGGCTCTTGAGTCGTTACAGGATAAGCTGAACAATCCAGGCAAGCAATCAGACCATCACAACAAGCCTGCACCCGTAAAGCATACGACTCACACTGAACACACACCTAGTAAGCCCGTTGACACACCAGAGCGAGAGAAATACAAAGGCGTAACTCAGCAAGAGATGTCAGAGCTTCATGCTATCAAAGCTCGTATAGATAAGCGAGGCAATCAGCCCGTTATAGCTATAATGGCAAAAATGCCAAGCATGACTAGGAGATTACTTGAATTAAGAAAAGTAGAAATACCAAGCAATAAAACCCACTTTGTAGGAGTAGTTTCATTTACTGGTAAGAATGTAGCTTTTACTTTTCTTGATTACAAAATGAGTGGAGATTTGCACCACACTGTACTGCTTATGACCACAGAAGAGATTAGAAGAGTCCTTATAAATGAAAAGGGCACTACGCTAGTAATTAGAGACGGCAAAGACGAAGAGGCTTCGTTTATCAGCCTAATAGAAGATTCTACATTTAAGGGGCTGGCAAAGACCGTTAGTGATAATTTACCCCACCTATACGGATAAAAAGGTATATCCAAAACTGCTAGGATTCGGCGATTTTATATCTGTTAAAGTGCAGTATATGGTATCTCATACTTATTGTATGCTTATGGTAGACTATCCATACTTTTGAGATGATGGCTCGGTGAATGAATAGCCTGCATAAACATACGATATTAAGAATGTACAACAATCTGACTAGGTAGGCCTCCCGTACCCCACGCATGCTTTAAACTACTAGAAGAAATACCCAACATCACAATTAAGTGTTAGCCCTACTATTAACTACGGCAATGCAAGATAAGCGACTATGCAGCGACAGGAGCAGAGTTATCGAGAACCTTAGCACCTTTTGTTCTGTTACATTTCCAGCATAGCGTTTGCAAGTTTGTCTCAATCGTTATACCACCCTTGGCAATAGGCATTATGTGGTCAACTTCAAGTAGTAAGTGTGCCTCTTTTTGCGTAGAAATACCACAACTCATGCAAGTATGCTTATCCCGTGTTAAGATACTTTCTCTTAGTCGTGGAGTCATAAGCTGACGCTGAAACTTTGCAGATTTTCTATAAGCTATTAAGTTGTTTAAGAACTCGGCAAAATCTTCTAAGCGTTCTTCATCAAGTATGATTGAGTTGCTGTATGACTTCCTATTAGTCGGTGATGTGTAGTTAAATGCATACCACATGTAGTAATTCTTCTCGAACTTAGGCAATTTGCGTGAGCCTAGCTTCTTCATGGTCATAGATTTGAAGATATAAGCACCCCTATACATATGCTTCTGGATGTATTCCATTAGCTCGTTATATTCATCCGTAAGAATCTCGTGGGTCTGATTTATGGTGTTATACTTCTGCAAGATTGCTTCAATAATCTGCATAGACGACTCGTCAATCTTTGTATTCTTGAAGAAGTATTTAACTATATATTTGTAGACATCAAGCTGAGAGTTCTTATAAACGGTTAGTGTGCTGTTGCGTACATTTCCAGTTGTAAGTTCCTGCTGCTTTGAGCGTATATAGTCACGGGTCTCGTCCATAAAATGGTCAAACTCGTTGTATTCAACAATCTTCTCAGCTAACTTTTCTTTAATTGAGAGAAAGTCTGGCGTTTTGTAATATGACAGCGTTTTAAATAAATACACTAGGTAGTAAATACCCACATACACCATGAATATGAACAGGGGTATGAGTATGGTGTATGCCGTAATGCTAGCAATAACTAACGCTAAAATTGTGTACCAAACTGGATGCTTTTTATAGATTGTTACAAACTTAACTAAAAACTCATGCATATTGTCAAAATTATACCACGAAATATCTGCTAAAGTTTCACTAAGAACATCTAGCTAGAGCGACCTAAGTATTTACAGTTCTATTACTGCTACTTATGATTGTATGAGGTAGGTAATTCTCATGCTCTGGTATATTTCAGACGCTACAATCAGTTCACGCTTTATCTGGTTCCAAGTGGTTAATAGCGTTTCTACCAAGAAAAAACGATCACGATTGTGGTCGTTTTTTCTTGTATAAACGGGAGATGAGGGCGTTAGCGGCCAGTATTGATACTATTTTTACGATACCGCCAAAGTGGTATAATAGATACACCACCAGATACTCACTGGCCCCGACACAGGGCAAAGCGTCCCTCTGGCAGGATTTTACTAGTTGTCTTCGGCGAATCGTCAGGAACGAGCGAGGAAACGGGCAACACATTTTAAGAATCGTTTCTCTTACGCAACCCTAAGAGGATTATTGAAATGAGTAGTAAACATCCTGTGAAACTTCCCCAGACAATGTATATTGAGACACCGCGAGGAAAGTGTCGACCCGAGAAGATTAGTAGTGTGCTGGAAAAGCGCATGAAGGCATTTGCGCGAAAACGACGTCGTCATGTGCGGCGGGAGGCGGGTGATGAACTCGGAGCTTGAACTGGATGAACAGGTCGATGTCGTGGCCTTGTTTCGCCCAGGCCGCGTGATGTGCGAGCCGATTAAGTTTCGCCGCCAGAATGGCCGTGAGGTGGTGATTACTGAGATTGGCCTCAGGCATCCAAAACCGCACGGTAGGCGGTTACTGCATATCTTTGATGTGACGGATGGCGGGGCGGATTATCGATTGGAATTTGATGCCGAACATCTGACGTGGCGACTGACACGGGAGGCGGACAAATGGTAGGCGAGTATAACACCGAGACGCCACTAGTAATGCACATTGACCTCAATAGCTGTTTTGCCTCGATCGAACAGCAATCTCGTCCGCGCCTGCGTGGCCGTCCGGTGGTAATCGTCAATCGGGCTACTGAACACACGGCAATCGTTACGGCGAGTTATGAAGCGAAGGCGCAAGGGATTGCAGCCTTGATGAAGCTGAGGGATGCGCGTAAATTAGTACCCGATGTCGTTGCTATTGAGAGCGACCCGGCGAAGTATAAATATGTGTATCGAAAACTGCTGGCAATCATGCAGGACTATTCGGCGCATGTCACGATGAAGAGTATCGACGAGGGAATTATCGACTTTCATGCTGCCCCCGAGGCAATTCGTCAACGTGATCTCGTAGTGATTGGCCATGAGATCAAGCAACGATTGCGGGATGAGGTAGGGGTGGCGATGCGTTGCAACGTTGGTATTAGTACGAACCGGTTCTTAGCCAAAACGGCAGCCAGCCTACACAAGCCGGACGGGCTTGATGTCATTACTCATCACACGGTCCGCCAGGTACTGGCCGAGTTAAAACTGACTGACCTCAATGGTATTGCCTGGCGTAATCAGGCGCGACTGAATGCCGTAGGGATTGATACGCCACTGGATTTTTTGGCAGCGAGCGAAGAGACGCTTCGCAAGGTTGTCTTTAAGAGCATTGATGGTACCAAATGGTATAAACGCCTTCGTGGTTGGGAGGTTGATGATATTGTCACCAAATTGGGACGTGTGGGGCGGCAGTATGTTCTGGAGCGATTTGACCTGACGCAAGATGAGATATTACAGCGACTCCATCACCTCTGTGAGTCGGTGGGCTGGCGGATGCGAAGCCAGGGGTTGGCGGCACGGGGCATATACGTCTACGCCAAAACACCGGAAGGGTACTGGCATGCGTGTCGCGTTCACACCCTTCCCTTCTTTAGTAACGCGGCGATTTATGCATTAGCAAGACAGTTGTTTCTCGACACACCGGGCGGAGCGAGGGAAATTGGTGTCCATTGCTATGAACTTGTTATTAGTGAGGATGACCAGCTGAACTTATTTGCGGATGAATTAGCTCACGAACGCGCCATCGTATCAGCAACTGATGAGATTAACCAGCGCTACGGCGAACGGACGATCGTTTCGGCTGACACAATTGATACCGGTATCTATGTGTCACAAAAGATACCGTTTGGGAGCACGCGATATTTGTAATACTGTAGTGATATGAAGTTAGTTGTCGCAGTCAGTGGTGGAGTTGATTCAGTCGTCTTGCTGGATATGTTGGTGGCGACGGGAGGGCACGACCTCATGATCGCGCATTTTGATCATGGGATTCGTGAGGATTCGGCAGAAGACGCCAGGTTCGTGGCAGGGCTTGCTAGGAACTATGGACTGCCGTTTGAAACCAGGCGTGAGGAGCTAGGTCCGGGCGCCAGTGAAGAGTTGGCGCGGACCAGGCGGTATGCTTTTTTACGACAAGTTGCTAAAAAGTACGAGTCGCAGGTGACAACGGCACATCACATGAATGACATCGCCGAGACGATTGCCATCAACCTGACTCGTGGTACGGGGTGGCGAGGTTTGGCTGTGCTCGATAGTGATATCTATCGTCCGCTACTGACGCAGACTAAACAAGAGCTTATTGATTATGCACTCAAGCATCAGCTGGAATGGTGTGAGGACAGTACAAATAGATCTGACGCCTATTTGCGCAATCGCCTTCGCCAGCGAATGACTGATGAGACGTTGGTACGAAAACTGGCGAATTTGCGCGACAAACAGATTGGGGTGAAAGGCGAAATTCACAAAGAATTATTGGAGGTCGTTGGTGAGGCGCCGTATCGTCGCTACTTCTTTTCCCAGATTGAAGTGGCGACTGCTGTGGAATGTCTACGCATGATAACGCATGCTCGGCTGACGCGTCCGCAGGCGGAGCGATTACTGCTGGCGATCAAGACACAGAAGCCAGGGTCTCGCTATGATGCAGGCTCTGGCATAAAGGTACATTTCACTACTCGTCATTTCTCTCTTGAGATGATAAAATAAATAGAGATATTGAAGCCTTGATGCATCAAGAGACAGAAACGAAGGAGATTACTTACTTATGGCTACACAGCGCCCAGCACCAAAGAAAAAAGGACTGAACCTTGTACGACTCAGCCTGTTTTGGGCGATTCTTATCGTCGGAACATTGGCGGCGATTGCGATATTTAGCCCTAATGATAACCTAAAAGAAGTGCCGATATCCGGGGTTATCCAACGCGCGAACAAGGGTGAGATTGCCAAAATTGAAATCCAAGGCAGTGATGTTAAGGTGACGCCAAAGGGTGAGAGTAAGCCAACAGAACGATCGGTCAAAGAGGGTGGTAGCAGCCTCTACGAACAAGGGCTCGAGCAGGGCAAAACCGAAGTCATGGTGGTGCCGCCATCGACAACTGGTGATACAATCTGGAACCTCGCGATCATCTTGGTGCCAGTGCTGATTATCGTTGGCTTCTTTATGTTCATGATGCGCCAAGCCCAAGGACAGAACAACCAAGCAATGGGCTTTGGTAAGAGTAAGGCAAAACTATACGGTCTCGACAAAGAGAAGGTGCTGTTTGAGGATATTGCCGGTAACGAAAGCGCCAAACAAGACCTCGAAGAAGTCGTTGATTTCCTCAAGCACCCTAAGAAATATGAGACTCTTGGTGCTAAGATTCCAAAAGGTGTATTGCTGGTTGGTAATCCTGGTACTGGTAAGACGATGCTAGCGCGGGCAGTGGCAGGTGAGGCTAATGTACCGTTCTTCTCGATCTCAGGTTCGGAATTTGTTGAGATGTTTGTCGGTGTGGGTGCCTCTCGTGTACGCGATTTGTTTGCTAAGGCGAAGAAGAATGCTCCAGCGATTATCTTTATCGATGAAATTGATGCCGTTGGTCGCAAGCGCGGCAGTGGTATGGGTGGTGGTCATGACGAGCGTGAACAGACGTTGAACCAAATCTTGGTTGAAATGGACGGGTTCGAGACAGGCACAAATGTGATTGTGCTGGCTGCTACCAACCGTGCAGACGTATTGGACCCAGCCTTGCTGCGACCTGGTCGTTTTGACCGACGGACGCAAATTACCTTGCCGGAGAAGAAAGACCGCGAAGCAATCTTGAAGGTTCACTTCAAGAAAAAGCCAACTGACGAAACAGTCAAAATCGAGCGACTGGCCGCAAAGACAGCGGGTAGTAGTGGTGCAGATCTCGCGAACATCGCCAACGAGGCGGCAATTATTGCGGCACGTCGTAACAAAAAGAAGATTAGTAATGACGAACTGACCGAGGCATTCGAGAAAGTGGCGATTGGCCCAGAGCGTAAAAGTAAGATCATGAGTGACGCCGACAAAGAAATGACCGCCTATCACGAGGCAGGTCACGCGATTGTTGGTCACGTCCTTCCTGATAGTGATCCTGTTCATAAGGTAACCATCATCCCTCGTGGTGGTACTGGTGGTGTCACATGGTTCTTGCCACCAGAGGACAAGAGTTATACTAGTATCGTTGAATTCAAAGATATCTTGGCACGAGCCATGGGCGGACGTATCGCTGAAGAGTTGAAATACGGCAAAGACCGCGTGACGACAGGTGCCGGCTCGGATCTTCGCAAGGCGACCGAGATTGCCCGCGATATGGTGATCGAACAAGGTATGAGCGATGGTCTGCGTGATCAAGTGTTCCACGAGGACAATGGCGGTATGGTGTTTGATAAGATCACTCACGAACGACCATACAGTGATGCGACGGCTGAGAAGATCGATCAGAACGTCAAGGCGATCTTGGAAGAAGCGGCAAATCGTGCGCGTATCGTCCTCAAAGCAAATACAAAGAGTCTTGATACACTCGCTGCCGCTCTGATTACCGAAGAAACTCTCGAAGAAGATGCAGTCAACGAAATTCTGAAAGATGCAGTTTTACCAAAGGAGGCGGCGCTCTACTAGGGTAACGCCACGATAGTTCATGGGACGATTGCAGAGCGTCGTAGCACGAGCAAATAAAAAGCTCACCCTCCAGCTGGCAGCTTCGCTGCTGGCTGGTTCTGCATTGTTATCGAGCCTCCTAGGGCTGTTCCGCGACCGTTTGTTTAATGCCCAGTACCTCGGGACGGCGGCAGGTGATGCCTACACGGTTGCCTTCACTATCCCTGACTTTATGTACTTTATTCTGGTATCGGGTGCCCTTAGTGTGACGTTTATTCCCGTCTTTAATCAACGGTTGGCCAGTGGTAACCGCAAATCGGCATGGGAATTGTCGACGAGCGTACTAAACCTCATGGCGGTGGCGACGCTTATCGCTAGTATCCTTATTATGATATTCGCTGAACCTCTGGTGGCGTATGTGGTAGGTCCGGGGTTGGATGAGGCGGGGCGTAGTCTGGCGGTGAGCTTGATGCGCGTGGTAGCGATCAATCCTTTTATCTTTGCGATAGCCACGGTGATCTCTAGTATGCAGCAAGCAGTTGGTCGGTTCTCGTTCTTTGCACTGGCGCCTACCATCTATAACGTCGGTATTATTATCGGTATCACCGTCTTCACGAACGGGATCAATTTGTTTGGATGGCAAATGTTTGACGGCGGTATTATGGGAGTTGCCTTGGGTGTGGTCCTGGGATCTATTTTGCAGCTATTGATCAGTGCTGTCGGTCTGATGGGCATGGGATTTGACTATCGATTTAAGATTTACTGGCGCAACAAGGGATTCCGCAAAGTACTATCATTACTGCCTGCCCGTTCATTAGATCAGGGGATTGATTATGTAAATAGTATTGTTGAGACTAACCTTGCTTCGCGGATGGCGACCGGAACGGTGCGTGCCTATCAGCAAGCGACGACACTGCACATGGTGCCGATTAATTTGATTGGTGTGGCGATTAGTACGGCAGCATTTCCAAAGATGACCGAACGCCTTAGCCAGGGTCGACCGGACTTGTTCAAGAAAGAGCTGCAGACGGTACTTCGCGTGGTGATCTGGTTGGCGCTGCCAGTGGCGACAATTGCTTTCTTTGCACGTGGTTATTTGGCAAACTTCGTCTATAACGGTGGTGATGTTGATATCTCCAGTCTATTGGGTGCACTGGCGGTGGCTATTCTCTTTCGATCGGTCTATCACATTGCATCGCGGAGTTTTTATGCCCAGCAGGATACGAAGACACCGCTGTACATCTCATTGGTATCGGTAGGGTTGAATATCTTTTTGGCGGTGGCATTGGCATTTTGGTTGAATTGGGGGGCAATCGGTATTGCGATCGCTGCGTCGATTGCCGCTATTATTGAAGTGGTGATTCTGTTTTCTATCATGTCGTTCCGACTGAAGGGCCTGTTTGATATTGTCTTTGCGCATGCGGTTGCGCGAATGATGAGTGCAACTGGGTTTATGGCAATTATCACCTACCTGATGGTATTGTGGTTGCCACTTCGCGGTGGTGAGCAGAGCTTCTTTACGACCTTCCCGTCATTTGTGCTGATTGCCTTCGTTAGCATGTCGGTATATACAGTACTTTGTATGATGCTAAAACTTGAAGAGCCAGCCCCGATTGTTCGCCATATCAAAAGGATGCTATTCGGAAGGGTAGGCCAGTAATGGACCAATCGCATATTCGTAATTTTTGTATCATTGCCCACATTGACCATGGCAAGTCTACCTTGGCCGATCGTATGATGGAAATGACCAGTACGGTCCAAAAACGTGATATGAAGTCGCAGTTACTAGACAGTATGGAGCTAGAACGTGAAAAAGGCATCACGATTAAATTAACTCCAGTACGTATGCACTATAACGGCTATGACCTCAATCTTATTGACACGCCGGGACATGTCGATTTTAGTTACGAAGTTTCCCGTAGTTTGCAGGCGTGTGAAGGGGCGATTCTGGTGGTGGATGCGAGCCAAGGGATTCAGGCGCAAACACTTGCCAATGTCTATCTGGCACTCGAACAGGATCTGACAATTATTCCCGTCCTCAACAAGGTAGACCTTCCTGCTGCTGATGTGCCACGTGTTTCGAAAGAGGTGATCAATCTGTTGGGTTGTTCGGAGGACGACATTATTAAGATTTCTGCTAAGACTGGTGAAAACGTCGATCAGGTGTTGGCGGCGATTGTCGAACAGATTCCTGCGCCGACAGGTAAAGTGGCTGATCCATTGAGGGCGCTGATTTTCGACAGTTATTACGATGATTATCGTGGCGTGATTTTGTATGTGCGTATTGTTGATGGCCAGTTGAAAAAGGCTGATCACATCTACATGATGGCAACCAAGGCAAATGGTATTGCATTGGAGATTGGCAAACTTGCCCCAGGTATGATACCCGAACCCATCATGCAGACGGGTGAGATTGGCTATATTGTTACGAACCTCAAGACGACTCGGGACGCTAAAGTGGGAGATACAGTAACGCTAAGGAAGTACTTTGCGTAGGAATCTCCGTATGAAAATAATGTTAATCTGCAGTGCAAAATTCGAGGACCAAGAGCAAGAATATGCTGATATCGTGCGAGGGCTTGGGCACGAGGTGATGTATACGTCTGGCTATGACGAGCCAAAGCCTGATAACGAGGAGTGGTTGGATTATGGTGCCCGCATGATGCAAAAGAGTATCACGACAATTCCCCAAGTTGATGCAGTACTTTGTTTGAATTTTGATAAAGATGGCCGCAAGAATTACATAGGTGGCGCAACGTTTTGCGAGATTGCTTATGCGTTTGAACATGGTAAGAAGATATTTATTCTGAACGATCTGCCGGAAGATGGTCAGGGTGGGGCGAATATTCGTTTTGAGATAGAGATGTTTCGACCAACTGTTTTAAGAGGAGATTTGGGAGGTATTGCGTGATGGATGCGAACAAGGTGATTGTTGAACCATTGCCAGGGTATAAGGATGTTAAACCCTTTGTCTATGCTGGATTTTTCCCAGTATCCAATGAAGATTATGCCGATCTAAAGGACGCGATCGAAAAACTAAGCCTGAGCGACAGCGCCCTGCAATTCGAGCCGGAGAATTCGCCGGTCCTGGGGTTTGGTGTGCGCATTGGTTTCTTGGGCCTTCTTCATATGGACATTATCCGCGAACGGTTGGAGCGCGAATACAATCTTGATCTGGTTGTGACCAACCCAAGTACTGACTATCATATTACGATGACCGATGGCGAGGAGTTGGATATCAAGAGTGCAAGCGACTTGCCACTTGTGACAAAGATTGTTGAGATTCGCGAGCCATGGATTAAGGGCGAAATTGTCGTGCCGCAAGATTATATTGGTGGCGTGATTCAGTTGATTGTCTCAAAACGCGGCCAGCAAAAGAATCTTAGTTATATTGATGAACGTGCCTTGATTAGCTTTGAGGCACCACTCGCAAACCTGTTGACGGATTTTTATGACCAATTAAAGAGCATCACGAGCGGCTACGGATCATTTAACTATGAGCTAGATGATTATCGGGCAGAGGATCTGGTACGCGTTGATTTTTATGTGGCGGGTGAGATGGTTGATGCCCTTAGTGTGATGGCGCACCGGAGTGAAAGTCAGGCGTTAGGTCGCGAGATCGTCAAGAAGCTCAAAGAGGTAGTGCCACGCCAGAGTTTTCAGGTCAGTCTGCAAGCAGCAATTGGCGGTAAGTTCATTGCCCGCGAAGATATATCAGCCTATCGCAAAGATGTTACGGGGTATCTATACGGTGGTGACGTTAGTCGTAAGAAGAAACTGCTTGCCAAACAAGCGAAGGGTAAAAAGCGTATGAAACGGTTTGGCAAGGTCGACATCCCATCAGAGGCATTCACGGTGATGTTAAAAAGAGACTAGTGTTATGCAGCGTATTGATATGTACAAAGTAGCCGGACTCATCATAGAAAATAGGCGTGTACTTGCATCACGTAGTCTTGGTAAGGACGTTTTTATTCAGCCAGGTGGTAAGATTGAGGGTAATGAGTCACCAGTGGAGTGCCTTCAGCGAGAGCTGCATGAGGAGCAAGGTATTGATGTTGCTGCGTCAGACCTGGAGTTTATGGGTACGTATTTTGCCATTGCCGCCGGATACGAGACTGAACAGTTGAGGCTTAGAGCTGATGTTTACATTGTCACGAAATATACTGGTACGTTGGCACCACAGGCTGAAATCGCCGAAAATAAATGGATAAATTCATCCGATATCGAAACGCTTAATATCGCTTCGATATTTCGCCATGATATTATTCCCGAGCTAGTACGCCGGGACTACATTGATTAAGGCTGCTTTGCTTTCTCAAGTAAAGCGCGGAGTATTGTGTCAGTAACTTCGTCTTTTGGCGGAATACCATCTACTTCGATAAGGAGGCCCATGTCACGGTAGTAGTCGATAACGGGTAACGTTTTGTGATGAAACTCCGCAAAGCGAGTAGCAAGGACTTCTTCTGAATCGTCGTGACGGGTCTCTCGATCGGTACCTTTAAGTGATTCTAGAAAGCGTTGGTGTGCAGTGGTTTCGTCAAGCGAGAGATAAATGACGGCTTTGATGGGGTGACCCGCGCTTTCAGCTGCGCCCATAACGCCTGGCTCTTCGCCATGCCACCGACCGACCGAGCTAAGAATGAGCGGCTTGTGAGCGAAACTCTCACCTGACATGTATGGAGTAACGATAGTAATGAAATCTTCAGTAGGTATTAACTCGCCGGCGTGCATAAGTTCACGAACATGTGATGGGATGACAGAGTTGCGCAGTATCTCGCCTCCCCCCCCCATGATTGATGCTCCAAAAGCCTCCGCCAAACGGTTTCCATGAGTATCTTTACCACTAAAGGGCAATCCAAAAATATTGATAGCGCCCGTACCCAGCCAGGTCTTAATAATTGCGATATCGGTCTGTTGCATAGATAAATTATAGATGGTGGACAGGTTTATGGCAAACTGTCCATATACACGGTTGATACATGATATACTGAGGTATGACTATCGCGCGCCACATTCGTGATTATCAACCGCCTGATACGGCAGTCGATGTGGTGCGAAGTGCTAAAATAGCTCTTCTTGCCGGCTTGTCCGGATCTGGCATTCATACCATTAAACGTGGCTTGTTGGAAGATGACGGATTTGCTGAAATTATCTCGTATACCACGAGACAACCGCGAGAAGTTGGCGGGGTTGTTGAACGCGACGGCCGTGAATACCATTTCGTTTCTGAAGATGTCATGACCGACATGTTGCGAGACGAAGCCTTTGTTGAGGCAAAGTTGGTGAATGGCGTGGCCTACGGCACTTCAATTGAAGGGGTCGGACAAGCAGCTACTCAAGGGGTAGCGATTGCTGACATTGATGTGACTGGTGTTGAAGAGTACAAGGCTATGTCAGATCAGGTAGTGGCAATCTTTATTATTTCACCAACCTATGATGAATGGATGCGTCGCCTGAAACGGCGCTATAAGACGAACGAAGATTTTCTCCATGAATGGCCAAAGCGCCGCGAGCACGCAATAAAAGAACTAACACGTGCGCTAGAAGTGCCCTATTATCACTTTGTGATTAACGATGATCTTGAGCGTGCAATTGCGGTGACAGCAGAAATCGCTGCTCGCTCGGATATATTCACCCGCAAGGATGACGAGGCTCGCTTGGCCGCCCGCGATCTGTTGCGACAGATAACAATGTAGACAAACTGGCACTCGCATTGAAAGAGTGCCAGTTTTGTGCTATAATGGAAGTATGACAGAACGCCAAGCACAGATTCTCGGGGCAATCATTGAACAATACGCGGAAATTGCTGCTCCTGTCGGGAGTGTGACGCTAGCGAAATTATTTGGTGTTTCTAGCGCGACAATCCGTAGTGAAATGGCCAAGCTGGAAGAGCTGGGGCTTATTACTCAGCCGCACACCAGTGCCGGACGTGTGCCGACTGACCAGGGATATCGTTTTTACGTTAACCAGCTTAATGAGGCGCAGGCTCATCTCCAGCCACAGCTTGATCGTAGTGCGAGAGCGATTGAGGCACGTGTTCAAACACATGGTGACCGGGCTGATCGTGCGATTCGTAGTGCGGTTGACAGCCTGGTAGACCTTACGCAGAACCTGGGTTTGGCGACAATTGGCGATGAGCTCTACCTGAGTGGGATGGGTAATTTGTTTAGCCAGCCAGAGTTCTTGCAGGGCGATCACGTGCAGGCAGTCGCGAGATTGCTCGACAATCTTGAGCCGTGGCTACGTGAGGCGGCACCAAACGAACCACTGAACGTCTTTATTGGTAGCGAAAATCCTATTGGCAAAACCAGCGGGGCTACCCTCATTGTGAGCCGTTTCCGTTCACCGTATAGTGATCGAAGTTATATTGGTGTTCTCGGTCCGACCCGTCAGAGTTATGGGCGGGTGATGCGCCTCGTGCGTCATGCCGGGGCAATGCTTGAAGAGGTATTATAAATGGTTCGTCAGTACGTCTTGCTTGGAATCCTCATTGCTATCGGGGCGTGGGCATTCAGTCTGACGCAAAATATTCATTCGATAGGGCAATGGACGATCGGATTTATTGTGCTGATTGGGGCGGCTGCTACGAGTATCGTCGTGCTTTACCGTATACGTATTGGCGACCAGAAGGCCAAGGAAGCGGCGGTAGTGAAACAGGCGATGACAAAAGAACGTAACGACAAGGAGAAGAGTAATGGCAAAAAGTAAAAAACAAGAGGAACTGGAACAGCAAGTTGGTGAACTAACTCTTGATTTACAGCGTACTCGGGCCGATTTTGAGAATTACCGCAAACGAGTTGATGCTGATCGAGCAGCAACCTATCAGCATGGTCAATCAGCGGCGATCGTCAAGTTACTGCCAATGATTGATAATATTGAGCGTGCCATTTCGCATGTCCCTACTGATCTTGCCGATAACAAATGGGCCCAAGGTGTTGCGGGCCTGGTGAAGAATCTAGAGAAGTCACTAGAAAGCCTCAACGTCAAACGAATTGTTGCCACGCCTGGTACTCTGTTTGATCCTGAGCTACACGAGGCAATTCAAGTGGATGAAGAAGCTGAAGGTGACAAAGAAGTCATCGCTGAGGAATTGCAGGCAGGATATATGTTGGCTGGTGTGCCAATTCGTCATGCAATGGTCAAAGTGACGCGTACATCCGACTAATAGACGTGCTACAATAAAAAGCACAATGACAATCAATACCTTGGGTGGGGACGGTAAGAACGAGGCAATTCAATCTCTATTGGATGCCTTCAATGACGATCCGGTGGCAGCTGTTCATGCGATTCGTGATTACGTAGCGGCCAAGCAAAAACCAGCCCGGCCTTTGGCGACTCCTCAAGGTCCGGTGCTGCTATCGGTAAAAGACATTGCTAAGACGTATAAACTTGGCCGGCAGAAACTTGAAGTGTTAAAGGGTATTACGCTTGACATCCATGAGGGTGAGTTTGTGGCGATCACAGGGGCTAGTGGTTCGGGGAAGAGTACGTTATTACAGTTGATGGGTGGTCTCGATAAGCCAACTAAGGGTGATGTTGTATTTGGCGGCAAGAGCCTCGCCAAGATGTCCGATGGTAAGTTGTCGGCGTTTCGTCGCGAGACGATCGGGTTTGTCTTCCAATTCTTTTATTTGCAACCATTTTTGAAACTCCAACAGAACCTTGAGGTTCCGGGAATGTTTGCAAAGTCTCCGCGGCGTCAACGACATGAGGTTGCACGCGGTCTTGCGGCCAAAGTGGGTCTGGGTGACCGTTTGACGCATTATCCAAAAGAGCTGTCTGGCGGACAAATGCAGCGTGCGGCGATCGCCCGGGCGCTGTTGAATAACCCTAAAATTCTATTGGCCGATGAACCGACAGGGAACCTTGATAGTGTCAATGGCCGGGCAATTATTGATTTGTTTGAGACGATTAAGAATGAGTTAGGGATGACAGTGGTGATCGTGACGCATGACCCGGCGATTGCGGCGCGAGCAGACCGAGAGATTCGCCTAAAGGACGGAGTGTTAGCATGATCAGATTAACCGATGCCTTTGTACTGGCCTACACGAAACTACGAGTCCATAAGGTCCGTACTGGCCTGACTGCTGGTATTGCTGGACTGCTGTTCGGGGTGATGCTGGTAGCGGTGATTGTGGTCCAAGGAGTGTTTGACAGTGTGGATCGATTCTCTAATGAGGGTCTCAATAATCGCACGATTCTGGCGGTTACACGAAGTGCACCCGATATTGGCTTTAACGAGTGGGAGATGGCGGATGATCCCGATTTCGTGGCAGAGGTAGAAACGGCGCACAAGGAACTGGTGGATAAAAAGAAGGCAGCGGCAAAAAAGTATACTGTACCCTACGACGCTTCGAGCGAAGATCCGTCTCCCATTGGTATTGATCCCGATACCAAACAGCGTGTTGTTACCGAGCAGAATTTAGGGAGTAAGCTTGTCCAAGATATCGTCAGCAAAAAACGCACTGCAAGCACCAAACCGTTTATTATCAAAGACTATCTCAAAAAGTATCCAAGCGCCAAAGTGGTGGGGGATAATAATACATTGATGCCGACAGACGGCGCCCTTGAATACATGAAGGATGGCAAAGAAGGCAGTCAGGTGAAGAACACCCGTGAACTCTACATGTCACGATTTACTGACGATGCTATTAACCTGCAGGTACTAGACGGGTCGCTGACAAAGCCGTTCTTAACGACCCAATCGTTTGATGCTTCACGCCGTGAAGTGCCTGTGGTGATACCTTTTGGACGAGCCGCAAAACTACTGGGACTCAAAGCGCTCGACAAGAATGCCAGCACGGAGGATAAACTGCAGCGTCTTTCGGAAGTACGTCAGCGTATTGGCGAGATCACAGTCTCATTTTGCTACCGCAATCAGGCGTCAATTGCATTATTCGGTGAGGCAACCCAACAGGCAGCGGACATAAAACGCAACGAAAACAACAAAGACTATGTCAAGCCCGCCTTGTTGTATGAGCTACCCCCGGCAGACAGTTGCGGTCCGGTAACCATTGCCAGTGACAAGCGCACGGCAGAAGAAAAGAAGATGCAAACCAACTATGAGTCATATCAAAAAGAAATAGGCGTTCATCTTGGTGAGCCGATCCAGCATAAAGTGGTCGTGCGCGGTGTTGGTGTTTCAAGTGATGTGGCAGGAGAAATTGGTAGTTGGTCGATTGCTACGATGGTAGAGAGTCTCCTGGGTTCAACACTTGGGTGGGGTACATGGTCGATTCCTGCCGACCTGTTGGCGCAGCTTCCAGAAGACCAGCGGCCCGACGCTATCTTTAAGGTGACGGCGAATGATGTTTTGTCGCCGAGTGGTACATTGGGATATCAGTCGTATCTTGTCGAATTTAGTAACAAAGCAGAGGCGCGTCAGTTACTGCAAGACACAGGAATGTTAGGGGGTGGTATGGGAAACGAAGTGTGGGCAGCACCTTTTGGTAGTGGTGTATTGTTGGTCGATGAGGCCAGGCGCGCCTTTACCGAGCTAATGATGTGGGCAGGACTGGTTGTAGGAGTCATTGCAATCATTATTCTGAGTGGACTGATTGGTCGAACGGTGGCAGATGGCCGCCGCGAGAGCGCGGTGTTTCGGGCAATTGGTGCGACCAGGGTTGATATTGGACGAGTGTATGGTATGTTTGCCTTCTTGTTGGCGGTGCGCATTGCAGCCTTCGCTTTATTGATGGGAGTGGCGTTGGCCCTCACAGTTGAGCTACTATGGTGGCAGGATGCAACCTTTGGTGCACGTTTGGCCTATGCCGCCAAGAGTACCGATATAGAATTTCACCTGTTCAGTCTGATATCGTGGTATGTACCGGCAATTTTAGGGGTGATTATCATCGTGGGATTGGTTGCTTCGGTTATTCCGATTCTTCTCGGCGCCCGTCGCAACCCGATAAACGATATGCGCAACGATACATAAGCAATATATGATACGATAGACATATATGAGTGGGCAATTAGAAATCTTAGACCAGATACCAACTTTCAACGGTGACATTACGACCGACGAGGCAGTACGAAAGGAATTCTCGAGGGATGCGAGTATTTTTGAGGTGATGCCTGCGGGCATCATATCACCTCACGATACCGATGATATCAAGTCGGTTGTGGGTTGGGCAGTCCGTATGCATGAAGAGGGCACGCCCGTCTATTTTGCCCCTCGGGTGGGTGGTACCTGTATGTCGGGCGGTTCGTTAACGCAACATTATATCCTTGATCTTAAATCACACTACCACTACATGGGAGCCGTCGATACAGTTGCCAGAACGATTCGCGTTCAAACCGGAGCTATGCATATCGACGTTGAGACTAAGGTTGCTGAGGCAGGGTTGCTGTTTGCTCCGTACACCTCATCACGCCTGATATGTGGCATTGGCGGCATGATTGGTAATAATGCCAGCGGTGAGCAGTCGATCAAATACGGCGCAACGAGCCGCAACGTCGGTGAACTAAAAGTAGTTATCGGTAATGGGGAAGAATATACCTTTGGTCCATTGTCGCGCCATGAGGTAGAAGCGAAAAAACAACTGCCAACCTACGAGGGTGAGATCTATCGCCAGGTGACCGATCTTTTAGAAACACATAAAAGTCTTATTGCGAGCCGTCGCACGCACACGGTCAAGAATGCTGCAGGCTATGCGTTGTGGGAGCTATGGGACGAACATGAACAGACCTTTAATTTGGCACGATTATTTGTCGGTGCACAAGGGACGTTAGGGGTTGTCACTGAAGCAGAGCTAAAACTAGTGCGACCCGGTAAGTACCAGCGTATGATTGTCACGCCAATCTCTGACTTGGATAACTTGTCTGAGGTTGTCAATACCACCCTTCATTATGAGCCTATTACGTGTGAAACATTTGATCATTTTACCTATGAGTTGGCTGAACAGTATTTCCCCGAAGATGCTGCCCGCGCACATGTGGCAAAAGGCAAGCATATCGTTATCCTGAGTGTCTTTGAGGCTGACGATCAACATGATACTGATGTTCTGGCAGGTAAAGCGAAAGACCATCTTGAGCGATTAGGACATGAGACGTTTTGGATTGATGATCCTGCGACGATCGAGAGTTTCTTGCTGATTCGTCGTCAAAGCTTTAAGATGCTGCTTGATCACCCGGCGCCAAACACGCGTGCCGAGGCCTTCCTAGAGGATACAATTGTTCCTTTGGAGAATTATGGCAACTTCCTTCGTCGTCTAGAGGCGATCATCAAAGAGTATGATATGATCTATACCTATGCTGGGCATATCGGCGCGGGCAGTATTCGATTGGTGCCGCTTGTTAATATGGAGGCCGATGGTGCGGCCGAGCGAGTCATGGAGCTTGAAACGAAGGTGAACGACCTTGTGCTGGAATTTGGCGGTTCAATCAGTGTCGATCACAATGACGGGATTATCCGCACTCCCTACCTTGAAAAGCAATTTGGTCCTGAAATGATTGATCTATTCCGTAATATCAAGCAGATTTTTGATCCATACGGTATTTTTAATCCAGGCAAAAAACTTGATGGTACTTACGAATACGCTCTTGAGCATGTGATTCGCGAGAATGCCGCGTAGGGTTACGATAGCGTTGTTGGTGTATTCCTTTTGCTGGTAGCCTTTTTGGCGAGGACTTTTTTGAAGAGAAAAAGCGGTAAAAGGACACCAGCAATAACAGTAATAAGCCAGATGATAAACGGTGCAATGAACCAGGTGGCTAGACTATCGATCCGTAGGCCACTTGTAAAAGCTGTCGTGAGGATAAGTGACACAAATGTAGTCACGAGTGCAATCCCACCGCTGATGGCGGGAATGTATTTGATAGCCATCTTAAAGATGAACGGCGAGAAGAGAATATGAACAACCGTAAAGAAACCGACGCTTACCATGAATCCTATGCCAGTAATATGAAAATCTGATAGCAACGCTGCCGCTGCCAATAATCCCAATGCGTTGCCTAGTAGTGTGAGTAGTGATTGTGCGAGGAATCGAAGCATAGTTTTCTCCTACAACTAATAAGTATGCTTACAGTATGACGGTAGTTGGTAATTCGCACAAGTAGTGGGGTGGTATGTATTTTACAAAAAGGATGTATACTGTAGGTATCAACATAAGAGGAGTTTAACGTATGGCAAAAAAGCAAGACTCGTTGTCGGATTCCGTTGTCGGACTGATAGTGACCCAAGGAGTGATCGGAATATTATTTGGTATAGCAGCTTTATTCTGGCCGGACACAACAGTGCGCGTATTCGCCGTTCTATTTGGTGCATTCGTATTGGTATGGGGTATAGCACTACTCATCCAGAGCCTGTTTAATATGTCAAAGTGGCACCTGTGGTGGCTTGAGCTTATCTTTGGTATCTTAATTCTTGGACTCGGTGTCTTCTTGGTGCGTAATCCTGGTGTAACGTTAGCGTGGCTGATCTTAATGGTTGGTTTTACATTTATCGTACGCGGTATTGTCGATGTGATCGAAGCGTTCTTTAGTAAGGACGAAGCAGTAAAGAACAGTCGCTGGATTTATGTCTTTAGTGCCCTAGTAAGTGTGATCGCAGGTGTAGTTGTTCTCTTGCACCCGGTTGCGAGTGGACTTGCCTTTATCTGGATCGTTGGCCTTTATGCGATCATTGAAGGTGTCATCTTGATTGTTCTGGCCAAGAGATTCCGCGAACTCTCAGAAGCCTAGTACTGAAGTTTTATTAAACATACTAAAAGCACCCCGATCGGAGGTGCTTTTATATGGCGCAGAGAATGATTATTTGCTGGTTTCTTTGCCGTCGTCTTGTGTCTTGAGAACAAGGCCGCCAGAACTTTCAAGAACGGCGTTCAAGATAACCCCGTACAGGAATCCAAGTATCCACCCAGCTACAAAATAGATAATGGGGATGAAGACGATACTCACGAATCCATGGGCCAGTCCAAAGGTGAGACCACGTAGGACGCTTTCGGTGCTTTCTGCCCAGGTGACTGATGCACTGATAGTGCTAGAAATCGCGACAACCAGGCCTAATAATGCAAAGAATGTTCCTTGCAACATGCCGACTGTTGATGCTTTGAGTCCAGTCACCCGCAGTAACGATGCTGATGATTTTGCCATTATAAGAACCTCCATTAATTGTGGCTTTAGTATACCATGTACTAGGCTACTTTTTGTCGGCGCGCGTATAATTCGACAGTTGTGACGATCATAATCATGAGGATTGGTCCGTATACCACACCTAACAGTCCAAATAGCCCAATACCACCAAAGGCCGCCAACATCGTGAGGCCTGCCGACAGGCTGGCATCTTTCGGCATGATTTTTGGCCTAATCAAACTATCCAGATTACTGACCAGCATATAGAGCGCAAGAACAATAATACCTGGCACAACGTTGCCCATGACAATCGCAACCAGACATATTGGGATAAACAGAATACCGCAGCCCAATGGGATGAGGTTGAGAATTGTGAAGATAATAAAGATCAAGAAGAAGTATTCGCCGAGCCCCAGAAATATCATGAGAATAGCCGAGAGTAATGAGATAATCACAGATATCAGCAATTGACCTTTTGCCATAGCATTGGTCATCAGTCCTACTCTTTTGAGATAGAGATTGGTGGCAGCTTTGTCGAAAGGGCTGATAGTACGCAGCAGGTCGATGATCTTTGTGCCGTGCATCAGGAACTCGAAAAAGAGAACAAGATACATGATTGTCAGGATAATCGCTGTTGGGATATTGCCGACGGTGCCGATAATCACATCGGTTACGACGCGCGCAAATGCTGGCAATGCGGTACCCAAGAACTCGCGCACGCCTTGGTCGGTAATAACAGACTCGTGATTATTCAGGGGCGCCAAGACGGAGTTGACGCGATTGACGGATTGTTCGATCAATTGTGTCAGGCCGTCATGATTGGTCGCAAGATATTCAGAGGTCGTGTTGGCCAACGATGTCACCTGCGAGACAGTCAAAATGAGGGTAAAGGCCAGTGGAATAAGAACTATCAATCCCGAGAACAAAAAGGTGATAACTGCAGACATGCCGCTGTTTTTCGCGACCTTTTTGACACGCTGATAGGTGGGGTGAAACAGAAAGGCCATTAATGCCGCCAGGCTAATGACGGTCAAAAATGGTGCCGCTAGTACGAACCCTGCCGCCAGGGCTATAATCAGGGCGATACCGAGGGTCCAGTTGGGGGTTGAAGTTGTAGTAGTCATATCTAAGGCAAGTATACTACACTACATCTATGATACCCGCGATTATATGGACCATCTCATTTGGTATTAGTCTCCTGTTGGCTGGAGTGGTGGCCAGTTTTAGCGTCGTTCTTTATATGGCATTGTTCGCGGCGCTCAGCGGGACAAAGCAGCCGTTTCGTAATGGATTGCTGTTAATGGCGGGCTTGGCGGGCAGCTTGCTACTGCTGGCGGTATTGTTTGTTGTGACGCAGCCGGAAGTATTCTCGATGCAGACTATGATGGCGCGGGTGGGTGACATGCGTACCAATACGGTCGATATAATTTTGGGTCTCTTGTGTCTTTCGGGAGGTATGTATGTACTGCACCGCAAGCGGACGCCGCAAGGCGCACGCGAGTTAGATCGTCCGGAAAAGTTGAAGTCATCAAAGGCGAGTGTTGGTGGAACTGCCCTGGCAAGTCTTGGATTCATCAGAGGGATAACACGCGTGACGGGCATCGCGGCGCTGCTATTCGCGGTGCGTATGATCTCGCATACGGTCGAACAGTTCACCTTTCAATTAGTCTGGGTGGTTGTACTGGTGGCGCTATCGATGGCACCGTACGCCATTATCTTTGCACTGAGGCTATGGTACCCTGCGGTCTTTCGTCGTTCGCAAAAGTCACTGCAGCGCATTATTGACCTACGCCCACAGAGGTATACCGGCGAAATACTGTTCGGCGTCGGCCTGTTATTTATAGCGCTGTCTTTCCTATAGCGTACGTCCTTGCCTCGGGGTACGACCCTAGAGCAATGCTTGGTGTAAAAAATGTATAGTTAGCACTCTTGACATGAGAGTGCTAATTTATATATACTGAAAGTATTGGCAGTCATATACATAGAGTGCTAATATAGAATACAGAAGATTTTACGAAACATAATGAAAGGGGAAAATCCTATGGGTAAAATTATTGGAATCGACCTCGGTACGACCAACAGCGCGTTTGCGTATCTTGTTGCTGGTAAGCCAGAGGTTATTACAAATGCAGAAGGTAATCGCACGACGCCAAGTGTGGTCGCGATCAACAAAAAAGGTGAACGCTTGGTTGGCCAGGTTGCACAGCGCCAGCGCGTGACGAACGCCAAGAACACTATTTATGGTGTCAAACGCTTGATTGGTCGTAAGTTTGGCGATAAAGAGGTTCAAAAAGACCTTGATATTATGCCGTACGAAATCGTCAAAAAGGGCGATGGCGTGGCTGTTAAGATGGGCGACAAAGACTATACACCAGAAGAAGTATCAGCCATGATTCTCTCAAAGATCAAAGCTGATGCCGAGGCTTTCCTTGGCGAAAAGGTCACCGAAGCCGTTATTACGGTTCCTGCGTACTTCGATGACAGCCAACGACAGGCAACCAAAGATGCTGGTAAGATTGCTGGTCTTGAGGTAAAGCGTATTATTAACGAGCCAACGGCAGCTGCTCTGGCCTACGGTCTGGAAAGCAAGAAGGACGAAAAGATTGCGGTCTTCGACCTTGGTGGTGGTACGTTTGACGTTTCTATCCTGGAACTCGGTGATGGCGTCTTTGAGGTCCGTTCGACCAATGGTGATACTCACCTTGGTGGTGAAGACTTTGACAACCGTATCGTTGATCATTTCATCGATTACTTTAAGAAGGAAGAGGGCGTTGACCTGAAGAAGGATAACGCTGCCCTCCAACGCCTCAAGGACGAAGCTGAAAAGGCCAAGAAAGAACTCTCAAGCACAAGTAGCTATGAGGTCAACCTACCGTTCATCACGGCTGATGCCGACGGTCCAAAACACTTTGAGTACACGCTTACTCGCGCCAAATTGGAAGAAATGGTCAAGGATCTGATTGATCGTCTGGCCGATCCTGTCAATAAGGCCTTGAAAGATGCTGATCTTAAGGCTAGCGATATTGATGAGATTGTCATGGTTGGTGGTATGACCCGCATGCCAGCAGTGGTTGAGAAGGTAAAGAGTATCTTCGGAAAAGACCCATTGCAAGGTGTGAACCCTGACGAAGTGGTCGCTGTTGGTGCAGCAATTCAGGGTGGCGTTCTGGCCGGAGACGTCAAAGATGTCCTTCTCCTCGACGTGACGCCATTGTCCCTCGGTATCGAAACAATGGGCGGTGTATCGACCAAGCTAATCGAGCGTAATAGCACCATTCCAACCAGCAAGTCTGAGACATTCAGCACGGCGGCAGACAATCAACCACAAGTTGAAATCCACGTCCTTCAGGGCGAGCGTGAAATGGCAAATGACAACAAGTCACTGGGACGATTCATCCTCGACGGTATCGCACCAGCCCCACGCGGTGTGCCGCAAATCGAAGTCACCTTCAGCCTTGATGCCAACGGTATCTTAAACGTCACGGCCAAGGACAAGGGAACAGGCAAGGAAAATTCTGTTACCATCCAAGACAGCGGCAACATGAGCAAAGAAGACATCGAGAAGGCACAAAAAGAAGCCGAAGCACACGCCGACGAAGACAAGAAAAAGCGTGAAGCGGTTGATGCTCGCAACAGCCTCGAAAATGGTATCTACCAAGCCGAGAAAATGCCAAAAGAATACGCCGACAAGATTTCTGACGATGATAAAAAGGTTATCGAAGAAGCGGTCGAAGAGGCAAAGAAACACCTTGAGTCAGAAGACAAGGACGAGCTAGAGAAAGCCGCATCAGAACTGTTGGAAAAAATCCAGACGATCGGTGCCAAGCTCTACGAAGCAGCTGCCAAGGAAGAAGAAGCGCCAAGCGAAGACGGTGACAAGTCAGAAGACAAGGACGCGCCAGTCGAAGGCGAAGTCGTTGACGAAGGTGACAAGAAGAAAAAGGGCAAGAAGTAGTCCTTTTCCCATCCCCTCTAAAATAGCCAGGTATCCCCTGGCTATTTTAGGTATACTAGGAGGGTTATGATACATCGTCACAAAAAGCGCTATGTATGGTGGGGTGCTGGCGTCCTTGCCGCGGTAATCTTGAGTGGAGGGGTTTGGTTTGGTGTTCAGCGGTATGATACGGCACCTCTCGGGGTGACGCCGCAACTAGAACAAATTAGTCTGGAAAAGGGAGAGGCAACGCCACTACATTGGCCTGAATACGGTCAGGCTGCTGTCGCGACAAAAGAGTACGGTGTTATTACCACGCATGGCAGCGACCAGCCACAGTCAACAGCCAGCACGGCAAAGTTAATCACGGTGCTTGCGGTGATGCAAAAAAGACCCTTTACTGACGGCAAGGGCGCAACTATAACGTTTCGTCAGGCTGATGCTGATTTATACCAAACCTATGTTGCAGGTAATGGATCGGTCACACCGGTATCGGCAGGGTTGCAGTGGACGCAGTATCAGGCGTTGCAGGCAATTCTGCTGGCATCGGCCAATAATGTCAGTGACAGTTTGGCAATTTGGGCCTTTGGGTCAATGGATGCGTATCGTCAGTATGCACAACAGATGGTTGAAAATCTTGGCATGCGCCACACGACGATCGGTCGCGATGCCAGTGGGTATCATGCGACGACGATGAGCACAGCCAGCGACCTGGCGGTGCTCGCTGCCAAAGTATTGGACGAGCCAATGCTCCGCCAAATTATCAGACAGTCACAAGTAACATTGCCGGGTGCGGGGATAATCGATAATACGAATCGCCTCTTAGATGATAGTGAGATTCTTGGCATGAAGACTGGTTATATTCCGGAGGCGGGTGGTGTGTTTGTACTGGCAGGAAGGCAGACGAGTGGCGAGCATAGTCACGAAATTATCACCGTTGTCATGGGTGCACCAGGTGGGTCGAGCAGAGTGGCACAGACGGCTGCCTATGCATTGTATCAATCTGCCAAGGCAAACTTTACCTATCAGCAAGTGGTCACGGGTGGGAAGCAGATTGGCTATTATCAGCCTGCATGGTCTGATCAAACGGTAGCAGTGATTACCAGCAGCCAGATCGGTATGTTTGTGTGGGGTGGCTCGGCTCCTGACGTAAAGGTGCAGGCGCGCGAGGTGTTGCCAGGCGCAACCGGAGAGGTGGGTCAGGTAACAGTGGCATTCGGCAAGTGGTCGGCAAGTGCACCATTGACAGTACAGCAAGGTATTGCTGCGCCGTCATGGTGGTGGAGAGTGATAACGCGCGGTTAGCGCGGCAACGGAAGATCAAGGAATAGTGCAGCCCATACCATACCAGGATCGGCACGATAAAAAGGGGCGTAGTACCACGACCCGTCAGGATTCACTAGTTCAGGATAGTTACCGTGTCGTTCGATCAGCTCGGCAAATTTTTCATACTCTTTTTTGTATTCAGATCGTCCATATTGAGAGAGAAGATGAAGGTAGAATGTCGCATGCCAGGTCCAGATGGTATCACCAGTGTAATTCGGCATAACAATAGGTCCCATCATAAAGCGGTAGCGAAATTTTAGCCTTCCCTTGCTGTATTTAAGAGGGTAAGGCGTCTCAAGTTTTGACTTGAGAATATAGTCAAAAGTGGCCTCTGCTAATTCTTTCTCTTTAATGACTCCCAGGAAGAATGGCATGAGGGCACATTCGGCACTAAAGTCGTCCGTCTCGGCGTCAGTCCGAAAATACGACCCTGTCCAGTAATGGCTGATGAGTTCTTCGGCGTAGCGGTTTGGTGGGTAGGGAAAGGCCAGGCCTAATTCACGAGCGGCAATACTAAGGCGGCCAGTGAGGGCTAGAGCATAGGCACTACGGTCATAATGGACGGCGTCACGCAGTTCATTAAACAGGCGTCGTTTTTTGAGGTGACCCGAGTGGAGGTTGAGGTATTTCTTGCAATACACCTTGATGCGACGATTAAGGAATGACTTGTCGGCGCTGGTGAGCGGGTACTTGCTGATGGCCAAGGAATGCACCAGCCACGGCAAGGCATCAATACTTTGCCGTCCGGGCGCATTGAACGCACGACCTTGTCGGTCGATACAGATAGTGACATGATCGGCCTTGCGGTAATTTTTCAGTGCCCATCGGAGCGTCTGGTGGACCTGCTGTTTTTTACCAATGGTGGTAAGTGCTCCGGCTACCGTGCCAAAATCACGCATCCAGAAATAATCATAATGTCCGAGGCTGGTCTCAAAGAAAGTGCCATTCCAGGTGCCAGCAACGACTTGTTCGCACACTTTCCTTGCATCACCTTCAAAGTGTTCGAGGGTGCCAAAGTAACGGGCACGGATTTGACGCCCGGCAACTCTCGCTAGACGTAGCGGCGTCCCTAGGCGTGAAGACAAATTACTCATGGTTACAGTGTAACGCATTTGCTTGGTGAATGCGACAGACGGAGTACAGGGTGGTTGCTCTCTTGCTTTTTACCCACGGGGGGGGGGTATTATTAGACTAACCACAAGCTCATAGTTAGCGCATGGCGCTAGTGATGCGATAATTTTATCAAGAAAGGTTGGCAGAAAACTCCATGACATCTCCTCGTCTCCCTATCCCGGGTCAAGACCATAACACCTGGGGTGATATCCTTAACGCCTATCTCCGTCAGTCTCACAATCCAGACGGTACCTTAAAGAATGATTCGGTTACAGAGGACATCCTCTCTGCCGATCTTCGTACTAAACTCAACGCCACCACCGGTCCCACTGGCCCCAGCGGACCAATCGGCCCGGCCGGTGCTACAACTATCGCTGGGATTAGCGGCCTGCAGGCCGCCCTGGACGGCAAAGCCGAAGCGGTCGTCGCGCTCAACACCCAGACCAGTGCCTACACGCTCCAACTTTCTGATGTAGGAAAGGCCGTCGAGGTGTCGAACTCGTCCGCTCTCACCGTCACCGTCCCGCCTTACGATGACGTCGCATTCCCGATCGGGACCGTCATCGAGGTGGCACGCATGGGTCCTGGGCCGGTCGAGCTGGCAGCCGGAAGCGGGGTGGCCCTGCTCACGGCGGGGTCGCTGGAGCTTCGGGCACAGTATTCGGTACTCACGCTCCGCAAACGCGCGACCGACGAGTGGCTCCTCGCCGGAGACACCGCATGAGCCTGATGCTCTCACGACGCGGCTCAAGCGCGCGACGAGTCGAGGGCGCCCCGGACATCGTGCTCCCCATGGCGGTTGCCTGCTACTCGATGGACGGATCGCTCGGCGCGATCAGTGGCAGCATCCCGGACGAGTCCGGCAACGGCCGTCACCTCACCGGGACGCTCGGCTCACGGATTGCCGGCCAGTCCGGCCAGGCGTTCCGTCCTGGCAACTACCCAGAAGGAGAGGGCGCGATCGTCGCCCGCGTCAGCGACCCGACCCTCTACGACACCGACACGCTGACCATCATGGGCTGGGTCAGCCCCTGGCTGACCCAGGACGGCGAACGGTTCCTCTTCGGCTTTTGCTCGGGTGACGGCGGTGACTCCACGTTCTGCATCTGGCAGCGTCGATCGGTATGGAACCCGGGAGACTTTCTGCTCGGCACGTACCGCACTGGTGGCCTCAACCCGCTCCGCGACGACGACGTTACGCTCCCGGTCGGGAGTTGGTCGCACGTCGCCATGACCTACGACCAAGCATTCGGCGCCCGCCTCTTCCTGAACGCGCAGGAAGTCGACGCCAGCCCGAACACCAGCGGGCTAACCTCGGCGCAGTTCTTCTACGTCGGACACTACGGCTATGGCACATCCACCGCCGATTTCGACGACGTCCGCATTTATCACGCAGCTCTCACCCCGGAACAGATCCAAGCTGCCATGGACGGGCAGGTCTAGGACGATGAAGGGATCGAGAACACATCACTCCGGGCGCGGCTTCACCATCGTTGAACTGCTCATCGTGATCGTCGTGATCGCGATCCTCGCCGTGATCGTCATCGTCACGTACAACGGGATCAGTCAACGCGCACAAAATGCAGAGACCATCGCCCATCTGCGACAAGTGCAGAACGCGGTGGTCATGTATGAAGGCGAGTACGGTACTCCACCGCTCTTTCCGCTTCAAGATCCAGAAGCGCCTGGCGGCGCTCGATCAGCAGGGATCTGCATCGGCGAAGGGTATCCGAACGGGCAGTGTGCCGAGTCTACGATACCAGTCGCGGAAGATCCTCGGTTCTGTGAGGCGCTCGCCCAGTACATGTCATGTCCCGGTCCAATAGCAGGAGCAGCTCGTACGGTCTCATATCAAATGCCGGGCATGGAAACGCCGATAGCGTTCAAGAACGCAGTCTATTTCGACTTCCACATCGCGGGCCAGCCAACGCACTACAGCTATTCAATGGTCTACGTGCTCGTGGGTGATGTGAGTTGCGTGCTCTCGGGAAGCGTTACCTACAGGTACTATCTCGAAGATGCCCGAGTAACACTTTGCCAAATTACTACGATCCGCGGAGACCGTGAACAGTGGTGCAACACTACTTACCCGGGCTCGAACGGTTTTCAAGCCAGCTCTTCTGAGTGGTGTGCAGCCGGGTGAGGCTCGGTGCTTATCCCCGCTGCCGCAGCACAGAAACAGGAGCCTCGCCCCGGCAGAGAAAGTCTTAGTTCTCGATGTCGGGACGGGCTCCTTTCGCATGCGCGGGGCAGCGTCACCTCTCATGCGCAGCGCGCGGGACGGGCTGGCCTAAGTTAGCACTCTTGCATTTTGAGTGCTAATTTTTTACAATAGTAACAGATGAGCAAACGAGATTATTATGAAGTATTAGGCGTCAATAAAGACGCCAGTGATGACGAGCTGAAGAAGGCGTTTCGCAAGGCTGCCGTCAAACATCACCCCGATAAAGAGGGTGGTGATGAGACGAAGTTTAAAGAGATTAACGAAGCCTACGAGGTCTTGAAGGACAAACAAAAACGCCAGCGCTATGACCAGTTTGGTCATGCAGGTGTTGGCGGTGCATCCGGCGGTGGCGGCGGGTACAGCGGTAATCCGTTCGAAGGGTTTGGTGGTTTTCAGGGTCAGAACGTTCACTTTGATTTTGGTGATGGAGGCCTTGGTGACATCTTTGGCCAGTTCTTTGGCGGTGGCCAGCAGCAGCAACGCGGTCCACGTCGTGGGCGTGATGTCGAGGTGAGTCTCCGTCTGACATTTGAAGAGGCGGTGTTTGGCCTTGAGTACCCTCTCGAACTTGAGATGGAAGACGAGTGCACCCACTGCAAGGGAACGACCGTCGAGCCAGGTAGTAGTATGAAGAGCTGCCCTGACTGTAAGGGGGCTGGCCAGCAAACGCGCGTCATGAACACGATGTTCGGTCCGATCCAACAAAGTGTGACGTGTGAGAACTGTCGCGGTAAGGGTAAGGTTCCTGAAAAGGTCTGTACGGTTTGTCGTGGATCCGGTACCGAGCGTCGCAAGTCAACCATGACAATCAAGATTCCTGCGGGTATCGATGATGGTGCGACGATTCGCCTGCGTGAGCGCGGCGAGGCTGCCGAGGGCGGTGGTGTGAAGGGTGACATGTACGTTCATATTACTGTGCAACCGCACAAACACTTTACCCGTGAAGGTGACCTGATTCTGAGTGAAGAGCATATCACGATGGTTGATGCTGCACTTGGGACAGAGATTGACGTCGAGACAGTAGATGGAGTTGTCACGATGAAAGTGCCGGCGGGTACGCAGAGTGGTACTGATTTTAAGTTATCAAATCATGGTGTGCCACATTTGCGTAGTGATAAGCGAGGCGCACACATTGTTAGTATTGTTGTTGATACGCCAACCAAGTTGACTAAGAAGCAAAAAGAACTACTGGAACAGTTCAAAAAGAGTGGCAAAAGAAGCTTTTTATAGGCGGGTTAGGAGAGCGTGCGCTGTCTTGCCTCAAGATAATCGAAAATAATAGCAGCAACATCTATCGGTGTACCGTGGGTAGGGAGTTGATGCATACGAATTCCAGGACTGACGTTCACCTCAATCACAACACTATTGGTTTCATCACCTGCGTCGATAGAAGTCGTCATAATGTCAACGCCAGCAAATTCTAGGAAACATGCTTGCGCCGCGCGGACGGCCATATCCTTTAGGGCGTCAGAGGCCGCATCAGTGTAATTAGTAGCTTCGCCTCCGCGGGATAGGTTGGAAGTTTTAAGGATCTCAAGACGTTGTCCGTTTGCTAATACCTCAGACAATCGCTCATTTCCGATGGCGTAGGCGACCTCCTGTTTGCTGATTTTGCTCATTGCCGATAAATGTGAACCGCCACGTCGTGGATCTGTATTAGTTTCGTCGATCAAAGCCTCGATTGTACGCTGGCCATCTCCTACGACTGACGGAGGACGACGATTGGCAACTGCAATGACACACGTCCCTAATACAAGAAAGCGATACTCTTGGCCCATAGCTGTTTGTTGCAGTAATATGTCAGCAGTACTCGATTTGTGGTGGGCATAGTCAACTGCTTGTTGGAGCTTGTGCTCATGAGAGATACCGATAGTAATGCCGTCACCATGATTTGTGTTCGAGGGTTTGACAACGATAGGAGCGTAATCTTCAAGGAACGCGATCGCATCACGTTGTAGCGCCTGATTTCGCCGTAAGATAAAAGTTTTAGGGATAGGTAAATTATGAGACGCCAGTATGTCATAGGTCCTGATTTTATCCATGGCAATCATTCTGCCAAGGTAGGAGGAAAGATGAGAAACGGCTTCGGATAGAAGAAATCGATGATCATCCTTTTCGACCACTAATAGCGGCGAGAGGGTATTGATTGGGTACGTGCGATTGATCGTGCGTAGGTGATATCCGCGCCGTTTTGCCTCTTCTGCCATGAGACGTGCATGAATATCAAGCTGACTGATGTCGATCTGCGGCATGCTTTGTACTCCTTATTAAATTGTCGGCTAGTAAGTCATTAAACTCGTTAGCAGCTGGACCATCAACACTTTCGAGTGCCAACCCTGGCGCTGCGTTAATCTCGAAGAGCCGCCATGTTTGGGATTGTCTATCAAACCCCCAATCCGCACAGAAAAATCGTACTGCATCAGTATCGAATCGCTCGTCGAGTTGCTGAGTGAGTTCTACGAGGGTTTGCGGAATCTCGTTTACGAATAATGCCCGTACTGATCCTCCCTCGGAAAAGTTAGACTTCAGATTTCCAGCCTTAGGTTGTCGGATCAACCCGTGGATAGGAGTACGATTAAATAGTGCAACACGAATATCGTGTAGTCCGTCGGCGAGAGGTGGACAGCCTCCAGACGTATCGATAAATTCTTGGGCCAGCAAAGGAAATACGAGCGTATCATCATATGTAGCTGCAGGGCCGACGTATACCTGCTTGCCGCCATGGCCTGATAGTTCTTTGAGGACAATGGTTTGCTGCGAGCGACGCTTTAAGAAGATGGCTAGCTGTGCCGTATCGGTAAGTAAAAAACTGGGAGCATGGAGATCATCAGCAAATAAGTACGATAGATACTTATCACGGGCGATCGTACCCAGGCTATCTGGGTTGATTCGACGCTCGATCGAATACGGAAAGCGACCTTTGTCGTATAACAAGTCAAATTCCGGAGAGGGAGTGTCTGACTGTTCAAACGTTACAATGTTTCCTTCAAGCTGGGTACGCCAGTAGGAGCGAAATCTAAAGTCCTCGCTATAAGTCATTTCTGCATTACTGGCGATGATGACGTCAATGCCCTGAGTGAGGAGATGGCGAAGGAGGCGATTGTAGGCCTCGGCGTAATAATCATCAATAAACGTCAGGATGCCATTCTCAAAATAAGAATCATCAAAATAGAGGGCAAGGGTCGGTGTTCGCATGTTGTCTATTGTAGCATTGCCTGATACGATTGCTAGATGAAGAAGATTCTATTGCTCTATCACCAGGCAAGCCTCGCGACCAAGGATAAGGCCGAGCGCTTTACTCAGGCTGTTCAATCAATGATAGGCCCAGATATCGAGGTAACCGGTAGCGATATCGAAGATCTGGCCTACGAGGTGTCTACCCAGAATGCCCACGTCTATCATCGTATACAGGGCTTTGACGTGAAGGAGTTTGATTTGGTCGTGTTTCGTCATGTCAGTACGTTTGTTGAAGAGGCGCGAACCATTGCTATTTACTGCGAGAAAAACGAGATACGGTATATTGATTCATACATTAATCGCCCCGTGCTTGATAAGGTAAGTGCATCATTTCTCCATTGGTCTCATGAACTTCCGGTGCCGCGAACACTGTTTGGGTCTGGTGAGGAGCTCATGGCGCGTCGACATGAGTTCGGTGACCGAGCGATATTTAAGGATAATCACGGCTATAAAGGAGAGCTTAATTTCGTTGTTTCCGATAGTCAGCAGATGCAGGCAATTATGGAAGCTAATCCGGGACGTAGGTTTCTTCTGCAAGAGTTTATCCCGAATGACAGTGACCTCCGCATCTTGATCTTTAACTTTCAGCCTGTACTTGTGATCCGGCGGTATGGGGACGGGTCAAGTCACATGAATAACACCTCTCAAGGAGGGTCGGCTGAGATTATCCCTCTCGAACAGGTGAACGAGAAGATACTTGATGATTCAGTACGTGCAGCGAGGGCTGAAAAGTTAGAAGTTGCGGGAGTAGACATTATCATTAATAGTGATACCGGCGAGCATTACATCCTTGAGGTGAATCAGGCGCCCCAGATTTCATCAGGTAGCTTCGTTGAAGAGAAGACAGCCAAGTATGTAGAAATGCTGCAAAACCTCGTCAATAAGCATTGACATATTAAGCAACATAGTATATAATAAAAGGATGGAAAAGAAAAAGGTACTAATCGGACGCGACGAGTATGTCTGGCTCATCGATGCCGGTATAAAAAAGGTACCTGCGCGCATTGATACTGGTGCGCGAACAACCTCAGTTTGGGCGACCAATATCCGTGAAGTAAACGGCCATCTCGAATATGTCCTATTTGGCGAACAAAGCGAATTCTATACGGGACAGGTCCAGATCGCGAAGCGCTTTCGTAAGATTGTGGTTGCCAGTTCGAATGGGAGTACGCAGATACGGTATCATATTCCTATAACGATTCAGATGAAACGACGCAAAGTCCTGACGCACTGTACGTTAGCCGATCGCTCTTCTCAGGCTTATCCGGTTCTTATCGGTAGAAATACTTTGCGCGGCAAATTTATTGTTGATGTCCAGCGTGGATCGCGCAAGTTAGGTGAAATTGACAAAGAGCGCTACAGTCAACTGCAGGCACTACTAGGAGGGTCTGATATATGAGAATAGCAATTTTATCCAATGGTCCTGGCAACTACTCGACCAAGCGCCTCAAAGAGGTAGCCAAGGCTCGTGGGCATGAAGTTAAGGTGATCAAGTATAAAGAATGTTATGCCTCGATCGAACAGAGTAATCCGACGGTAAGTTATCGCGGCGAGGATTTGACGAAGTACGATGCGATTATTCCGCGTATTGCCAATTACATGACACGATATGGGTCAGCGATCGTTCGTCAACTTGAAATGCAAGGTGTTTATAGTATCTCAAGTTCGATTGCGATTAGCCGTTCACGCGACAAATTACGCAGTATGCAGCTCCTTGCGAAAGCAGGAGTTGGCATACCTAAGACAGTCGTTTCGCGCAATGCGACTGATATCGATGATCTGATTGAGAAAATTGGTGGCGCGCCAGTGATTATCAAGTTAGCACGAAGTACACATGGTAAAGGCGTGGTTTTAGCGGAGAGTAAAAAGGCGGCTAAGTCGGTGTTGCAAGCGTTTTACCTTACAAATGAAGATGGTACCAACATCTTGTTGCAGGAATTTGTCAAGGAAAGTGCTGGTACAGATATCCGAGCTTTTGTCGTTGGCGGTCGTGTGGTTGCCAGCATGAAACGACAGAGCCTGGATGATGACTTCCGGTCAAATCTCCACAAGGGCGGCGAAGGAACCGTGATTAAACTAACCGAAGAAGAACGTAAGATGGCGGTCAAGGCAGCCAAGGCGATGGGACTCAACGTCGCGGGTGTTGATATGATGCGAAGTGCACGTGGTCCATTGGTACTAGAAGTGAATGCCAGTCCTGGATTTGGTATTGAAAAAGTCACCAAGCGTGATGTGGCAACGCCAATCATCGAATATATCGAATTGAATGCCAAACGACGCAACAAAAAAGACAAAGTCGGCGCCTAAAGTCGCTTACGCTTGTACCTGGTATACTAAAGACATATGTCGCATATCAGGATGATTATCGATGAGTGTTAAGAAAGATTCTTACGTATGGGTAGGAGTTGCCTTGATCAGTGCTGCTATTGGGGCGGTGATTATTATGGTCATCATTGATATGATGCAGCCAAAGATAACGCTCCGTATAGGAGATGGTATCTTTACGGCAAAACTAGCAAAAACGGATATCCAGCGAACTAAAGGACTATCCGATATAAATAGGTTATCGGAAGACCAAGCAATGCTATTTGTCTTTGCGCAAGAGGGGTTTTATGGAATTTGGATGAAGGATATGAAGATTCCTATTGATATTGTCTGGCTTGATAAAGACAAAAAAGTGATTCATATTGCTCGGCATATTACACCAGATACCTACCCAACGATCTATCGGCCAAAAGATTCTGCGAAGTATGTCCTCGAATTTGCAGCGGGGACTATAGATAAGCAGACAATAAAAATTGGTTCAATCGCACAGTTTGATGAACGACGCGCCGAGGAGGGAGTTGAATGATCACATTAAGCATGTTTGTTATCTTAGGGGTTGTTCTATTTGGGTTGGCATTCATGACACGGCGTCGGTTTGGTGTGCTAGGTTTGGCGTTGACGGCGGGATCATTGCTGAGCTCTCTCTGGGCGGCTCCACTCGTAAAGATTATTGAGACATCTCAGTTGGGCCTTGCAGGTATTGCAACGGCAGGGTATGTGGCTGCCGTTCTAGTATTATTGCCTGCCGTCCTGTTGTTATTTAGCGGTCCATCATACAAGGCAGCCCATGGTCGTGTTGTCGGTGCGTTGTTATTCGCAGTATTTGCGTTGATTCTGGTGACGCAACCTTTGGGTTCAGCCTTGGTGCTCGATACCATAGGGCGCACGATTTATGATCTGCTCCAGCAGTATAAACCCTACATCATTACCGTAGGAGTTATCTTGGCAGTGCTTGATCTTTTGGCTGTCCATGCGACAGGTGGTCATACAGACAAGTCAAAACATTGACGGATTACCCCTGTAGTGTTATCCTAGTAGGCGTACATTTCATACATTATTGATGTGGGACCATAGCTCAGCTGGTTAGAGCACCTGCCTTTTAAGCAGGGTGTCCTGGGTTCAAGCCCCAGTGGTCCCTCCATAGAAAAATACCTACCATTTGGTAGGTATTTTTCTATGGTAGAGATGAGTTGGCCTAAGCCCAGGGCACCCGTGGGGTGTATCTGGGTGAGAACTGCCAGTGGCAGTTCGCAAGGAAACCTTCCGATGAAAACTTGTTTTCAATCGTGAAGTTTCGGGGTCGCCGAAGGTGACCAAGCCCCAGTGGTCCCTCCAGAATGCTACAAATTTCAGAATTGTCGCCCGAAAGGGCGATTTCCTTTTCTATATTGAGAAAAAGTCGGGTCTGTCGGGTCGGCTGCCCACAAGGGCAG